>JAMOSW010000001.1 GCA_027062725.1 Pyrodictiaceae archaeon
ATCCAAAGGAAGCGTCGACGCAAAAACATGCACCCGGAGAGGGCTGCCTCCCTCTCTGCAGCGTCTAGGCTGTTGTGCCGCAGCTACTCTATGTAAACAGTCTCGCCCCGGTAGGTGGCCTCGTCCAGGGCGCGGAGCCTGCGGACGAGCTTAACGGCTGCCTCTACCGCGCGCCTCGCATAGTCGTCGACTCGTTCAAGGGCCTGCATCCTGTTCATCCCGGGCCCGGATATGCCCAGGGTCACGGGTTTGCCGTACTTCTCGGAGAGGTCCATCAGCTTCCTGGCTATCTGGTGCGCTATTACCTCGTCGTGCTTAGTCGCCCCGGTTATTATCGCGCCGAGCGCTACGACCGCGTCAACATCGTCCCTGCGGAGAAGCTTGTCCACGAGGAGCGTCATATCGTACGCCCCGGGGCTCTTGACTACATACGCTACCGTCGCCCCGAGGAACTCCGCGTGGCTGACCGCCCGCTGGAGCATGAGATAGGTAACGTCATGGTTAAACTCTGCCACCACCAGTGCCAGCCTTATGCCCTCACCCGCGGCCAACACCGCTACACCGGAGCTAGGGAGGAGGTGCCGGGAGGGGAGAAAAACACGGCCACAGAAGAGCCTAGCCTATGGGGCCCGCGTCTGGGTAGCCCTGCCTCCGGCCCGTTCCTGCCCTCCTGGTGAGCTCCTCGGGACGGTAGAGGAGCAGGTAGAGGTTCTCGGCGTGCTTCCTTGCGCGGTCGAGGGCTATCTCGCGGAGCCTCCTCTCATCCCCCGGCGCCTCGTCCTCATGCACAGTAACGTCTATGACGTGTCGACCCAGCTCCAGCTGTACCTGCTGGAGCGCGAGGCTGTACACAGCGTAGCTTATCTTGTCGTTAAGCGTCGGCCCAACCCAGCCGAACACCATGCCGGCCTCACAGCCCTCCCTAACCATGAGCGTCTTTATCTCAACCGGTATGTCCTTTATTCCCGGCACCGTACGCCTCACTATCCTCGCCGACGGCATGAGCGTCTGGAGGACCTCTATCGCGGCGGACGCCATGTCAACTCTTGCAAAGGTTGTATCTACAATACAGATCCTCACCAAGACGCTCCACCTCGTCTATTATCTCGCTGCCCTCAACCAGCGGGTACCCCTTGTCCCGGCTTATCCTCCTCGCCTCCTCCACGCTGAGAGCCTCGCCCCGCCCAAGCATCTCAACGATAACCGTCGAGGGCGTCATGCCTGCCAGCATTGCGAGGTGCAAGCTCAGCTCTGTGTGGCCGCGGCGCTCGCCCAGCCTCTTGCCCAGAAGCACCGGCACATGGCCCGGCACGGCGAATCCTTCAACGAAGAGCCGCCTAGCCTCTATCACCCTGCCCGAGTAGACGAGGCTCGCCACACGATCCAGCTCGCGGATTGTCAAGGCGCGGTCACGGTCACGTATACCTGTCTTCACTTTGAGGCTGTTGACCCAGACCGAGAACGCGGGGTGATCGCCGTATCCAAGCCTGCGGCCCGCGAGGGGGGCCAGCTCCGGCACGGAAGCGAATAACTCGTGAGCGTAGCGCAGCCCAAGCAGCCTCCCCGCCGCCAGTGGCATAGCGTAGCATATGAGGCCGCCCGCAAGCGTCCTCATCTCATAAACCCTATCCGTATCCACAAAAGACGCGTGGATAACGTAGTCGACCTCGTCCTCCCGGGAGTAGTCATCGTGGACGAGTACCGGCACGCCGCGCCGCATAGCACTGAGCGCCGCGCTAAGCGTCACAACGACCAGCCTCCCCCTAGGGCCCAGACGGCCTCCCCTGGCCCGACCATGTATAGTGGCGCTAGGGTATGCCCAGGAGGGCTCATCTTACGGTTACCGGACAGGCTCCCAGCCCTCGTCAACAGCCCTGCGGGCCTCCCGAGAGAGGCAGACCGGCGGAGGCGTGTCCGCCGCTACGCCGGCGGCAGCCAGGACACGGTAGGCCATGTGGACGCAGCGGCCGCAGGGACACATCTCGACACATATCGGCTCAAGTCCCGGCCCCTCGGGCGCCGTGAGGAAGCCGACACCTCCGGGGTCGTCGACCACGCTGCGCCCTGCGCCGAAGACATAGGGCGTCACAGTGACGCGGAGCTCGTCCACCAGCCCCCCGCGTAGGAGACCATAGGTTGTGACGCCGCCACCCTCAACCAGCAGACGGCGGACACCATAGTCTTCGAGGAGCAGGCGGAGAGCCTTGGCTAGGTCGACTCGGCCGCCGGAACCGGCGACGACCACCTCGGCGCCCGCCTCCTCGAGGAGGCGCCTCTTCCTGGAGTCCTCGGAGCCCGTGAGCACAATGACTGGCGGCCCTGGCTCTCGGAATAGGCGAAGCCCTGGGTGGAGCCTTAGGCGGCCATCCACCACTACACGGAGGTAGCGGCTACGGCGGGGTGCTAGCCTTTTGCGCAGCGTGCTGTCGTCTATGAGCACTGTGGAGGCACCAACCATGACCGCGTCGACGAGGCCTCTCAGTAGGAGGAGGCGGGCCTTGTCGTACCTGCAGCTGAGCATACTGAAGCCAGTCGAGGAGGCTATCCTGCCATCAACGGTTGTGGTCGAGAATACCACCACGTAGGGCCTTGTAGCGGCCACTGCGGGTCCCCCCGCCCCGGAGGGGCCGTGCCAGGGCTGGGCTACTTCTTCAGCTCGCGGAGGGTGAGGCCGAGGACACGCTTTGCCGTCTTTATGGTGCCGGTTGTTCTGACCGGGACTATGATAGCCTTCTTGTCTCCTATCTTGCGGACTAGGCCTAGGGCAGCGAGTACCAGGTACTTCGTCTCGTGACTGGCGCGTATGATTCCAGCCGCCTTCTCCGGCACGTAGTAGACCAGCTGCACTCTGGAGGACGCAACAGCTAGCTGGCCGGCGAGCCTCTCAAGGGCCCTCAGCACGGCCTTCTCCACGTCTTCTGGCTTAGGTGTTGAGCCGTCCTCTGTGACGACGTAGAATACTATGTACCGCCGTCTGCGTTTCCTGCGCAGCCTCTCAAGCATCTCCTCGGCCTCATAGCTCTCAAGTGCCTTTGCAACAGCCTTCTCTAGGACAGTGAGGCGCCGTGATGTGGCCTTGAGCTCGCCACGTATCTCCTCCACTAGCCCCGTCTGCCTGCGCAGCCCCTCCTCTAGCGACGCGACACGCGCCTCGAGGACACGTAGCTTCCAGGCCAACACCACCGCGACGAAGGCTGCGAGCATAGAGCCTGTAGCCAGCACCAGCTCGGTGGGCGCCAAGGGCCTGGCACCTCCCTAGCCGCGGGCCAGCGCCTTGTGTAGGGCCTGGCGGCAGTAGGAGGTGAGGGACAGTAGGGCAAGCTGCGGCGGCACACCGAATGACTCGAGGAGCGCCCTCGTGGATGCTGGGCTCCAGAGCTCCCAGCGTGTCCTCGCGCCGCTGGATACTGTGAACGCTGCGCCATAGGCCGCGGCCCGCCGGACTATCACCATTATGCCGCGTAGCGCTGTCCGCGGGTCACCAGGCCGGAGAAGCGGGAGCAGCCGCACCTCAGCAACGGTGCCGCCTTCTCGCAGCATAAGGGCCTGGCTACGGTCCATGTAGCGAGCCATACCTGGCGGCAACTGCACTATGGCCACGCGGGGGTCTCGCGCCGCGAGGCGCGCCGCCTCCGCGGTCCTAGGCCTCACGGCCACTATGTCAAATCCCCTGGCCGCGACCCTTGCGACCTCTTTCGCAGCCTCAACCCAGCTGCGTGCCTCTATTGTACGCCTTGTATAGGCCTCGAGGCCGTGTCTCTTCGCCGCCTCTACGTAGGCGCGCGCTTTCTCTAGCTCCTCCGACTCGAAGGCGACCACTCTGAGGCCCATAGCAGCCGCCAGCTCTGCTATGGCTTCCGCTTCCTCTATACTACGCGGCGAGAGCTGCAGATCGCAAGCCTTCATCCCAGCAGCCCCAGCTCCTCCAGTACCTTCATTGCCTTCTCGAGGCGCGGACTCCCCCTTAGAACAATCACCACGTGGACCACGTCGTCGCCGTCCACGAACCTGACCTCGCCAAGGTAGGCGTCTTGTTTGCCTAGCCTGAGATAGAATCTTCCCGACTTCTCGTCGTAGCGGCTTTCGAGCATAAACCTGAGCACCTTTCTCTCGGCCTCATCGAGCCTCGACGCGAGCCCCCGGAGAAACTCCTCGGCCTCGGGGCCCTCGAGTCTAGCCACTATCCTGCGTATAGGGTTCGAGTAGTGGCCCTCAACAACGCTCTCCTCTAGCCTGACGCGACCGCGGATAGCCTCCGGCACGAGGTTCAGCAGCGCCTGCCTTACACGGGCCGGGTCCTCGGTTGCATGGGCGTGGACTGCCAGCTCTACGCGCAGCACACGCGGCTGTATCGGCAACGCTCCAGAGCCCCCAGGGGGCTCACAGGGTGCCGGCACAGAGGCTAATAACGCGTGGACAATGCCTGCATCCCTCCCCGCTCTATGCATCGCCAACCGATATATCCGGTCCGGGGTGGCACCGCACATGCCACGGGAGGCGTGCCGCCATGCCCGACATGGAGGCGAAGGACTGGAAACACTACTACGAGGAAATGAAGAGGAAGGCCCCGCTCATAATATACTACCCCCTCTGCGGGGGCGGCGAGGAATGCATCAGCGTCTGCCCCTACGCCGACAAAGTGTGGACCCTCGTCCCCATGCGAGTCCGGCTCTTCGGGCTAGGAGGCTACCGCGTAAGGCTGAGGCCCTACATGGCCCACCCCGAGCACTGTAAACGCTGCTACCTCTGCCTCGCCGCGTGCCCCACAGGCGCGCTCATGAGGGCAGACTCGCCGGCCAAGCACCCCGGGCTCCGGTTCCTAGCTACGTTGGCGAAGTTGCCATTCCGGAAACGCTACAGCATAAGATTTGTGTTTAGAAGGGAGCACATAGAGAGATTCAAGAGAAACAACAGGCCAGGGGGTAGGGGGTGAAGAGAACCCGGGCTCCCCGGACGCCTCCCGAGGGGCGGCTACCCCGCCGGTTACTGGAGGTCGCCGTGGTGGTACTTCTCCCGTATCTCGTCGGGCGCGATTAGGCGGGCACCGCGGCTGGCCTCGTGGCGCTTCTTGAGCTCGCGTTCCTTCTGCTTCTTCTTCCACTTGTACTTGTGGGTGCCGCGGAGGCCGCGGGTCTTCCTCAGCCCTCTCATCTTCTTGCCGGCGCTGGTTAGGCCGCGGAAGGCGCGGCCACGGTTGTGCTTCTCGCATATCCACTTCAGCTCCTTGTCGCGGCACACAGCCGGGTGGCTCCTGTCAACAAGTATGACCTCGTACCACTTGTACATGCCGTCCTCGGCGACATAGTAGCTGTTCAACACCTCCATGTTGGGGTACTTGCGCGCCGCGCGCTCCTCGGCTATCAGCCTCGTCGGCTTCGCGGGAGCATAGCCATAGACACCCATCCTCTTCGGGCGGCGGCCCTTGTTGGGCCTAGGCCTGTTCAGCCCACCCTTGCGGACGCGGACACGGACGACTATGACCCCCTGCTTTGCCTTGTAGCCGAGAGCGCGGGCACGGTCAAGCCTTGTCGGATGCTCTACGCGGACAATGCTGGGCTGGCGGCGCCACTCGATCAGCCTCTGCTTCCACAGCTTCTGCAGCGCCGGGTCCTCGCGGCGGTTCTTCCACACCTCACGCAGGTAGTGGTAGAGGCCTAACGCCATCGCGCCATCCCTCACCTAGTCTGCCGTGAGCGTTCCCAAGCCCCGAAGCCCCGGAGACCCTACGCCCCCTTTAAAACAAGAGCGGCCTGGAGGAGCCTCCACCCCACCGGGGGCTGTGAGGAGTTGCCCGCATAGCCGAGGACGCGTACTGTTGCGGAGGCTGTGCGCCCCGTCCGAGCCCTCATTAGCCCTTCTTCGCCGCTGCGGCGACTATCTTGACCACGTCACCGTCCTGTAGCTCGTAGTCCTCGCCTATCCTCTGCTTGGTTTTAGCGTTCACCGCGTATAGGAACGTCCTGCCGAGGTCAGTATGTATCATGTAGGCTAGTTCCCTCGCCGTCGTGCCCCGGGGCACCAGGTACGCGTCGGGCAGGATGCGGCCCTTCCCGTCGGTGAAGTGCGTGGCGTCCTCAACAGGATAGACGACTATCAGCCCCAGGGCGTCGAGGAAGGTCGTGTTTATCGCCTGCTGGACGCCTGTCGAGCCCCACTTTTTGAGCACATGTTCCCGTATGTACTCGAGTGCACGGAGCTGCTGCCGGGTAAGCCTCTTCTCGTCCAGTATCTCGAAGTCCGGATCGCCGGGTATGTAGCGTATGAGCCCAGCCTTTGCCGCTTTCCGGAGCGCTAGCTCCGAGGCCGCACTCGTGGGAACCACGGGGTAGCTGAGCTCCTTCTTCAGCCTCTTTATGTTGTCCTCAGCCTCAGGTATGTCTGCCTTATTAGCTGCTATCACGAGCGACTTTGAGAGGCGGAGGTGGTGTATGAATAGGCGTAGATCGGCCCGGCTCCACTTGTTGAGCGGCTTGTTCTCGAGCCCCGCGCCTCGGAGGGCCCGCTCGACGTGGCTCCGGGTCACGCTGAACCCGCTCAGCCTCTGCGTCAGCGCCTCCAGCGGGTTCTCGCCGGTAGTGGAAACCCTCATCGCGAACCTGTCCCAGTCGCGGCTGACAACGCCATACATCCACTCCTCTATCTCCTTCTCAAGCCAGCGGACCTCCTCGACGGGGTCATAGCTCCCCGGCGGCACGGGGTTGCCTGCCGCATCGGTAGCTCCCGCCGCATCCACGACCAGTATTGTCGCGTCGGCCCTCCTTATCGCGTCAAGAAACTGGTTGCCCAGGCCCTTCCCCTCATGCGCCCCGGGTATCAGGCCGGGGATGTCGGCGAGCTTGACGGGGATGAACCTCCACCCCTCTAGGCAGAAGCCCTGCCGAGGCTCACACTTGGGGAGCCCGAGCTCGACGTGGACGCAGCGCTTCCGGACATAGGCTACGCCGACGCTGGGCTCCAGGGTGACGAAGGGCCGGTTACCTATCTCGACAACTGCCAGTGTCGCCGCAGCAAAGAACGTCGACTTGCCGACATTGGTCTTCCCAACCAAGCCAGCCATGTACTCCTTTGGCGGCAAGACCTACGCGACACCCCACACGGTATGTACATAGACCTTGCCGGCGCCGTCAAGGGAACCGCAGGAGGAGCCAGCCTGCTCCCTGCCGGGTCCAGAGCAGGCCCGAGGTTATTATAGCGGCGCCGGGAGGGCCTGCCACGCAGCGACAGATGAGCACCGCGTGGAGGCGCCCAGCCATGGCCACAGAGCGCACCTTCGTTATGATAAAGCCCGATGCCGTCAAGAGGGGCCTAGTCGGCGAGATAATAGCCAGGTTCGAGAGGAAAGGCTTCAAGATAAAGGCCTTGAAGATGAAGTGGCTCACGCGCGAAGAGGCCGAGAAGCTCTACGAGGTCCACAAGGGCAAGCCCTTCTTCGAGGAGCTCGTAGAGTTCATCACAAGCGGCCCCGTGGTGGCTATGATACTCGAAGGACCCAGCGCGGTAGAGGTAGTGCGCCTAATGATAGGTGCCACCGATGGCCGGAAGGCAGCACCCGGCACCATAAGAGGCGACTACGCGCTCGACATAGGCGCCAACGTTATCCATGCAAGTGACAGCAAGGAGTCCTACGAGCGCGAGCACAAAGTCTTCTTCACAGAGGACGAAATAGTGGGCGACTACTAGCAGCCAGCACCAAAAACACACCGCGCAGGGTTTTTGGCCGAAACCGGATCCTCTAGCCCCACAGGCCCGCGAAACTCCTCACAGACTCGTCCAGCCCCCATGAAGCTACGGAGGGGCGAGGTCTCGGCGTCAAGCTATTTCCGAGGCTCTGTGGTGACCGAGGAGGAGGCATGCCTAGTGTGGGCATAACTTTTCCGCAGCAGCGCTGTTGGCTTAAAGCCTCAGCCGGGGACTGCAGGTGAGGCAGTCCAGGGAAGAGGAACAATAAGGGAAGCTATGCTATGGCAAATAACGCTAGGAGGGAGAGCCGAGGCTAGTGCCTTAGCGGTGTATACTTCTTTGTCCACTTGAGTTTCCTGGGGTCACGCTTCATCTTCCATAGTTTGAAGCACTTGCTGCTGCAGAACCAGAGAACCGACCCATCGTTCCTGACGTACATGAGGCCGGTGCCGGGCTCTATCTCGCGGCCGCAGTAGGCGCACGTGTGGGTTATGGGCATCTCTTGCTTCACCCCTGCCTCTGCCGCGCGGTGGGGTGGGGCTATGTTTACCTTCTCCTGCCTAGGCGGCGTGCCTCGCGCTCGGTCTCGCGGAGTATCACTATGTCGCCCAGCCTGACGGGGCCCAGCACGTTCCTGGTTAGGACGCGGCCCTTGTCGCGGCCCTCGAGTACGCGGACACGCACCTGTATGACCTCGCCGTGTACACCGGTGCGGCCTATTATCTGGATAACCTCCGCCGGGAAGCCTATCTCCTCTATGATGTTGAAGTTCTCCTTACCGCGACACTTCACGGCGCCCAACCCCTTCCTCCAGTCGCTACCCTGGAGCCCGTAGGGGGAGCCACCCGGACACCGCCTATTAAGCAGAATGGCCCGGCCCCCTAGCGACGCCAAGGGGGGCTGGGTGCGATGCTTTCCGGCCACGGCTTTGTGGCCGAGAAGGCGGGCTGGGCTAAGGGGCTTGCTGAGGCACTGGCCGGGCTTCCGCCCAGGGCTGGCCTTGCGGCGCTGTACGGTTACGCGCTCTGCGGGAGCGAAGGCTGTGACCCTCTCATAGGCTACGCCGCGGCCGCAGTGGTCGAGGCCTACATGCTCGGGGAGCCCCTCGACACGCTGCTGGCGGCGTTGCCGAGGCACGCTAGGAGCCACGTCGAGAAGGCTCTCTCGGAAGCCGAGGACGCGCATGTGAGGAGTCCGGCAAGTATCTACGCTCAGGTAGCGCTTGACGCGGACGCGCTGTCAAGAATGGCTGCACTTGGGGTGGCTCATGGCAACAAGGTTAGACGGGGGCTGGGGGAGCTTCTCCAGGACCTAGCAGAGGCCATGTCATGGGCCGCCGCGAGCGACTATGTGCTCTACACGTCCACGGCCCGACGCTACGCCTCAAAGACGCTACGGCCCCACACGCTGGCGCTCGCAAAATGGGTGGCCGAGGAGCTGGCGCTGCTTGGCTACCAGGCGGTGCCCCGGACAGAGACGGGAAGCGGCGGCATAGTGTCTTATCTAGACCTCCGCCGCTGCCCCTGCGGCGTCGCTGTGAAGGAGGCCAGGGTCAAACCTCGCCCGGACTGCATAGAGTACATTCTGGGCTACGAGTGCTGCGGCGACAGGGTAGAGGTCGCTATCTGTACACCCGAGTCCACGAGGATAAAGTAACCCCGGCCCAGCCACGTCATGGGGGTCCAGGTAATGGGGAGACTCGGTAAGGTCCTCAAGGCGCTGCAAGCCCTTTTCTACATAACTGTGGCTGCCGGCATCGCCTTCTTCTTGGTCGATCTCTATCTCTCCCAGAGCGGCTGGTCCGTGAGCATCGCAGCGCCGCCACGCGTACAACCTCTCGGCACAAGCCTCGAGATAACCATCCCGCTGACAGTGTACAATCCGTCAAGCAGCAAGGTCGTAGCAAAACTGGTCTGGTACACGGTTAACATGGGCAGCGAGCCCATAGGCCAGGGCCTCATCCCCTACCTAGTGCTTGAGCCTGGCGACAACCGGGTGGACCTAACGCTCCGCGTCGATATAATCCACCTGCCTTGTGCCGCTGTCGAAGCACTCAGCAAGAGCAAAGAGATAGAGCTAAACGTGCAGGGGTACGCAGTATTCACAATAATGCTCTTCGGCAGGTTCGGATACCGGGACGTTACAATTCCTTTCAACACGACGGTGTACAAGATAGCTGTGAGTCTTGACCCGGCAACACGTGGGGCGCTTAAGGTGGCAGCACTCCTGTGCAGTGCTGGGGCCGGACATCTGCCGATACCGCTACCCTAAAATCCGATCCTAGAGAACAGGGGAGCTATGGACAGTCAATGCATGCCGACGTGGAAAAAGAGGGAAATGTCTCCCTGTGCTACATCTTCCCCTGCTCCGTGTACGGTGTCTCCCGAGAGGGGTTAGACTGCCTTAGCCTTGAGCTCGTTGACAGCCTTGACTATCTCGTCGACCAGGCTCTTGGCCTCACCGGGGTCTATGATGCAGGCACTGGCAGCTGCGACCTCTATGCCGGCTGCCTCGCCTAGCCTCTTCTTGCTGGGCACGTAGACGTAGGGTATCTTCTTCTCCTCGCAGAGGAGCGGCAGGTGGGCCACTATCTCGGGCGGGTCAACATCCTCGGCAATTAGGACCAGCTTCGCCAGGCCGCGCTCGACGCACTTGGTTGTCTCGTTGGTGCCCTTCTTTATCTTGCCGGTCTTCCTGGCTATCTCGAGCGCCTGGTAGGCCTTCTCGGCTAGCTCGGGGGGCACCTCAAACCGGACATAGAACGGCTTGCTCATGGCTCATCCTCCTCCCACGGAGGGTCGTCGCCCTCCACTTCTCACGACGAGGCCGAGGCCCCGACTAGGGGCCTAAAAGTGCAGCGCAGGAAAGCCTACTCCAGGGTACTGGGGCTAGCTGTGTGCGTAGATTGCGACAAGTTTCCTTGGCTCGCCCTTCTCGTCCGGCTCGAGAGCGTCTACGCGAGCAAAGCCTATTCGGACGAATTGGATTATCTCGCCGGTGGTCAGCTGCCTCGCCGCCGCCTCTACGAGGCCTCGCTCCCGGACTAGGTCTAGGCCTTCAGGCTTTACGAGCTCCACGGCCAGCGCGTCCCTGGCAGGGACCCACTGTATTATCGCCGCGCTATGCCTTCTCGCTTCTTCAAGCTCCCTGCTGTGGAACCTGGCCTTCACAAGATATGGGCCTGCCTCCACAACTTCTACGTTGAATGCCTCCATGAGCCTCACTATTGCGCCCGGCTTCACTGTTCTGCCTACGTCTCCGCCGTCGATGTAGAGCTCCGCGCGCGGCCCCTCGACGGTTATCCTTCTAGAGCCGAGCCTGCCGTTGGGGTGGTAGGGTATCTCGACCTCCAATCTACCCTTGGGCAGCCCGTCCACTATCATCTTGACGGGATTGAAGACAGCCATTATCCTCTTTGCCTTCTCGTCGACTATGCTGCGGTTTATGGCCGCCAGGTTCTTAAAGCTGATACTTGCATCGGTGTACTTGACGCCAACGCTGAGTATGACCTCCCTTATAGCCTCCGCCGTTATGCCGCGGCGGCGGAGCCCGGCTATCGTCGCGAAACGGGGGTCATCGAGGCCTTCACCGATGCCACGCTCTATGAGGCTCTTTAACAGCGACTTGCTCATTATGAAGTCTTCCAGCTTCAGCCTCCCGAAGTGCACCACGTGGGGATACTCCCAGCCGAAGTATTTGTAGAGAAACTGCTGCTTCACAGTGTTCTGCATATGCTCCTTTGCGCGGAGAATATGGGTGACGCCCATTAGGTGGTCGTCCACTGCGGCAGCGAAGTTGTAGGTAGGCCAGACTATGTACCTATCAGCAACCACAGGGTGAGGGTGCCGAACAGTATCTATTATCCTAAATGCGACCCAGTCGCGGACACTCGGGTCGGGATGCTTCGGGTCCGTCTTGACCCGAAGCACCGCCTCCCCTTCGCCATAGTCGCCGCGGAGCATGCGCTCCCAGAGCTCAAGGTTCTCCTCAATGCTGCGGAGCCTAGGAGGATATTCCTCGAGGCGGCCGCGATACCGGCGGAACTCCTCGCCAGGCCGGTCATCGACATAGGCACCTCCGGCCTCTATGAGCCTCTTGGCGAGCTCGTAGTAGGTCTCCATGCGGAGGCTCTGCACATACTCTCTATCCCAGCGGACACCCAGCCACTCCAGGTCCTGCCTAATTAGGAGGTAGGCCTCGGGTAGGGGCGTCTTTGTCCTGGGATCCGTGTCCTCGAAGCGGAGTATCATCCTCCCACGGTACATCTCCTTGTACATGTAGCTCAGTATCGCGGGCCTGGCGTTACCAAGGTGTATCACGAAGTCCGGGTTAGGGGCGAACCTCGTCACTACCTTGCCCTCCTCTGCGCCCGGCAGTGGCGGCAGCTGCCGCTCCTCCTCACCCCGCGGCTGCCTCCTCCTCTCAAGGACCCAGCTGTACCGCTCCCTTAGGAGGCGGCGCTGCTCCTCCAGGGAGAGCTTGTTGACCTCCTCGACTATCCTCTTAACCAGCGCCGCTACCTCCTTGGCACGCGGCCTTAGATCCGGCCGCTCCGCCATAATCTTGCCCATGACCGGGCCAACTGCCGCCCGACCCCCATGCTCTACAGCGTTTAGGAGCGCATAGGCCCATGCTAGCTCCTCGATGCCACCACTTATCTCACTGCTCGACCCGGACACGTTTGACCTCCTCCTCGGGGGCTATGAGCACGATGTTACGGTCGGGGCGACTGTAGGGTGACGAGTAGATATAGACGACTACCCCCTCTACGTGGCTGCGTATATGTCTAACCTCCCGCTTCCTGGTGGCAATGAAGCCCAGGGTGTCGTCAACTGCGACTCTGCTTCCCTCACATATCTCAAACGCAACACGTATGCCTTCAAGAGGCACGGGCTCGAGGTGTGCACCCTTCTCGACGAGAAGGCCTACACGATAGTCTGGAGGGAGAACCACGATAAAACTCCTTAGAGCCTTCTTGCCGACTATATCAACGATCTCGTCAAGCAGAGTCCCGTAGATAGCCTTGGCGAAACAACGCCCCCCGCCGGTGCAGCCTCCACGCCTAAGCCTAGCGACTCCATTGACGAGCTCCAGGTACTCGTCCCCCTCAAGCCCTTCAACATAGAGGCGGGGAACGTGGTAAGGGTTCTTGGCGCAAGGACTCTCGGCTGTGCTCACTGATAGGCACCCCGGTGCCGAAGACCGGCGGGGCCAAGTCTCCGCCACAGCCTATTAGGGCTGAGCCTCCCGGGGTCGCCGGGCTGCTCCCCGGGGGGAGGATTAGGGAAAATATGTACGAGCCGCATCAGCGCCGGCGGATTACTTTGTTCTCTTGACCGCGAATATGGCGAGCTCCTCGAGCATCTTGCGGTACCTGTTCTCGGGGAGAACGGTGAGTGCCGCGAGGGCTCGCTTCATGTACTCCTCTGCAAGCTTCTCAGCATACTCTACCGCGCCGCTCTTCTTGACAAGCTCTGCTGCCTCTCTTAGCTCGTCCATGCTGGCGTCTTTTCTACCCAGTATTGAGCGTAGCCGTTCACGCTCTTCCTCCTCGAGCTTCTCGAGCGCGTATATTATGGGGAGCGTCTTCTTGCCCTCACGTATGTCGTTGTAGACAGGCTTCCCAAGCTGCTCCTCCTCACCGATAATGCTGAGTACGTCATCTCTTATCTGGAATGCAATGCCGATGCTTCTACCGTACGTGGCCAGGCTGCCGAGAAGGCCTTCGTCCTCAGTCGATGCAAGCCCGCCCAGCACCGCCGAGGCCTCAAACAACGCGCCCGTCTTCTTGTATATCATCTTAAGGTAGTCCTCTACACCTATGTCCTCTTCCTCCTCAAACATCATGTCAAGCGCCTGGCCCTCGGCTACTATGGACGATGCGCGCGCTAGCTGCCTGGCAGCCTTCACGACCCGGGCAGGCGGCACCCCCTTATCTACAGCGTCCGATAGAACCTCGAATGCCTTCGAGAAGAGCAGGTCGCCCGCAGTTATAGCCATCGGCTCGCCCCAGAGCTTGTGCACGGTCGGCACACCGCGCCTCATCTCGTCACGGTCCATTATGTCGTCGTGGATGAGCGTGAAGTTGTGCACCAGCTCCACAGCAGCAGCGAAGGGTAGGGCCTTCTCGGCAGACTCTCCCAGCGCTTCAGCTACTGCTATCACCACTACCGGGCGAAGCCTCTTGCCGCCGGCACGTATCAGGTGGAGAGCAGCCTCGTAGAGCGCCTGAGGCTCGCCATGTACACGGGCATATATGTAGCCGTCGACGAGTCCGGCTACATGCGCTATGAACTTCTTCAGTTCCTCACTCAGCTCGGCCAAGGGCGACCAACCTCTCGCCACGCCAGCCCCCGTGCGGGGCGGCCAGCTACATGTTGCAGACATTGGCCGGATTGTATAGGCTTCTACCCGCCCGAAGATAGAGGCGGGTATCTACACCTCTCTGCTCCAGCGCCCCACGCAGCGGCTCGAGGAGGGTTAACGGCACATGGCGTAGCTCTGCAAGGCTCCGTGCGCCGACCAGGAACATCGCAGACCGGAGCTCCCGGATGATAACCTCGAGAAGGGTCTTCACGGCCGCTGCTCCCCCCTCGGCGTATGCCCTTATGGCCGGCAGTGCTAGCCCCACCATGTCTGCGCCGAGTGCCACCGCACGGGCCGCGTCAAGCCCCGTCCTGACGCCGCCACTGGCTATTATGCAGGCGTCGGGCGCAGCCCACCTGGCTTCAACTATTGCCTGGGCAGTAGGTATACCCCAGTCGCGGAACGTTTGCGCAGCC
>JAMOSW010000002.1 GCA_027062725.1 Pyrodictiaceae archaeon
AGGATTGTGGCTGCGGCTGCGCCGCCCAGGCCTGCTAGGAGCGCCGTGGTGCCTGTGCCGCCTGGGGGCTCCTCTTCCTGCACTCCGCCGAGGGCTGGCTTGGAGAAGGATAGGCCTGGGGCCAGTGGGCTGGGAGCAGGCAGCGTCATGTTGAGGGTGAATAGCTTGGCTATCTTGGCTGCCTCGCGTGCCACAAGGCTGCCTCCATAGATGCTGGGCGTGTCGTAGAGGGGGGCCAGGCTTACAACCACCCTGCCGGCGGCCTGTAGGGTGTCGAGCGGTATGTGCGCGGCCGGCTTGCCCCCCTCTAGGGTCATGACTGTGGCGTTGTTTAGTCTTAGGAGGATTGGTTCGTCACCCACTACTCCTAGGAGGTCGAGGCCGCGGAGCACCAGCTCTCTGTGCTCCTTGTCGAGGTAGGCGCCGGCGGCTGCCAGGTAGTAGGCCTCGGGGCCCTGGTCAGTGACTACAAGTATCCGTATGAGGCCGGGGGCCGATGGGGGCACGCTTATGGCTAGGCGGCACTTGTCGCCAACAACAGACTCCGACACGTTGATCTCAACCATACCTATCATCGTTGTACCAACAACCCGCTGCAAAGCATAAGCGTGGACCTCGCCGGGGCAAGGCCCGGGAAGATCGACCATGACGACGCCCGAGGAGCCCGGATTCACGGCAGGCATTGTGCCCGACGTGTAGCGCGCCAGCTTCGGCGCAAGCAGCGCGGCCCCCACGCCGAGGTAGCCCCCTACGGGGGTCAGCCCCGCAGCAGTCGACGTGTAGCCGCCGTTACTTCTCCAGGGCGCCGGCGCCGCGGGGTCGCCCAGGAGCACGGCCGTCCTGGTCACCAGGGTTCCTATCTCCTCCTCGCCCTGCGCCAGATAGGCACGGTACTTTGCCGCCGGGAGCGCGTTGTAGGCCGTGAGGGCGTTAGCGAAGGCCGTACCTATCGTGTCCGAGGAGCCGAGTGCCTTGACGAACTCGATTAGGAGGCGGTCGGCGCCCGCCATGCTGAGCACTAGTCTGCCGGAGGTGAGGGCCACACCGTCTATCACCTCTACCGCCACCCTCGCGAAGCCCACGTAGCCCACGGCGGCCCCCTTCGAGAGGAGAGCCACACCCAGGCTGGGCGGCTTGAAGGGTGGCTCCACGAGGTCAGTGTCCCAGAATCCGTCGCGACATGCTGGGAGTATGTAGAGCCCGGGCATGCCAAGGCCCGTTACGTCCCCGGCATAGAGGAGCTCCTGGAAGTCATAGTTCCACAGCCCGCCGGGGACGTAGTCCAGGAGGCTACTGCCAGACCCGTGAGCCATTATGTAGTAAATCCCGTACCTGCCCAGGTAACCATTGAGCCTGAAGCCTACATAGTTGCCTCTGCTCAGCATGAAGGCGTCAACACTGACATTCATGGAGGAGAGTATGTGCGCGGCCTGTGAGGCCGCTGCCTCGCCCACGAAGAGGATAGAGTTGAAGGGGGCGCCGCCGGAGACGAGCGCATAGCCCTGCCACTCGCCGCCCTCTATCCACTTCTTCAGCGCAGAGTAGTAGCCTGCAAGGCTCACGGGGTCGGTGAAGGGCAGCCGCCCAACAGCGACCTCAGCCACACCATCGTAGTCTGGGTCGCTGTAGTAGTAGTCGCTCGGCACCATACCCTCCTTTGGAGACACGAGCTCCCGGAGTATGGGGCTACAGTAGTAGATGGGGGGAACGTCGCCGGCCCGGCCTATGAGGAGCAGGTAGCGGAGCCCCTCGTCAAGAAGCTCCCTCTCCATACCTATTATGTGGAGTGCGGCCTCAAGATCGTAGTCGGGGGCATCGCCCTTCCCTGGCCTGCATATGTCGCCTGGCTCTGGCGCGGCCGGGAACAACTCCTTGACCTGCGAGAGTGTGTACACACGCACCTCGAGGCCAGGGTGCAGCGCTGCTATTTTCTCGGCATACTCTTTCGCGAAGACGCTGCCGTCAGGGACCACGATTACCATGAGGCCCTCCGTGGAGGAGCCGGCTTCTCCAAGGAGGGCCTCCACTCTGACCCTGGAGCCCGGCGCACCCGGCACCGCCACGATAGTGAAGCCCGTGGCCTCTATCACGCGGGGAGACGGCTTCGAGGCCGAAGCAGGCGCAACTATGGTCAGCTTGGCGAGCTTCTCCCAGAGAAGCGGGTCGGGCAGGGTAGCGTAGAGCAGGGGCCTCGCCGCTGCACCGGCCCAGCCGCTGGACACTGTGTACTCTATTCGCAACACTCTGGCTCCGTAGGGTATCTGGATCAGTGCCCAGCCATCGGCGCCCACAGTGGCCTCGAAGACTGCCACCCTACTCTCCTGGGCATGGACCACCATGAGTTCAACGTGAGAGGCTAGGAGGGCTATGAGCGCCAGGACTACGAGAAACTTGGAGGACTTGAGCTTCACGGTAGGGCCCCGGAGGAGTGAGGCCCGGCGCCCCGCCCCTATTAGACGCTGCCATTGCAGCAGCTAGGAGCGGTCATATAGTAGGTGGGCCAGGCCCTGGGCCGCGAAGAGGAGGGCCAATATCGCGGCGACTATCTTGCCGTCGATTATGAAGAGAGCTGTTCCGCCCACGCTTAACAGCAGTGCGGCCAGCGCGTTGCGCCGCCTCCTATCCAGTCTCATAGCTTCCCAGCCCCTTGGCTCCAACTGTCCCACCCCTACACCCCCCGTATTTAAATCCTAAAACAAAGCAGATTATTGTTGTTGAAGGCGCTGTAGGCCGAGCAGGTGCTATCCCGGTATGCGGCCTCGGGTAGACACTGCAACGCTTCACGTTAATACTGCGGCACGCGTCTCTATCACAACAGTTTTGGACCCTGTGCCCTCAAGAGACACTCGCCACGTGTGTCCCTAGGGTGATGTGCTTGCCCGAGAACTTC
>JAMOSW010000003.1 GCA_027062725.1 Pyrodictiaceae archaeon
CTTCGTTGACGAGGGCGCCGGGGGGCACGGGTTCTACGTGGTAGCGGGCGACCCGGGCTACGCTAGGAAGCTGTATGGTGGCTCCCTGCGGTGGCTCCTGGAGGGGCCGGGGGAGCTGAGGTGCCCGGACGCGGTCGCCCCGGTGGCCCGGGACCGGGCGTTCCTCGCCGTGGTCGGGGAGCGGGGCGGTGGGTACAACACAAGCATCTACTACCTTGAGGGTGGCAGGCTGTACTTTGTCGCCACGCTGCCTGGCCGCAGCGACTACCTGGCGGCGCTGCTCTGCAGCGGGGGCCGCTGCCTACTCCTCGACTACGCTGGGTGGAGGCTCCTGCTCTACGACGCGGCGGGGCACAAGCTGCTGGGTGTGGAGAGGCTCCCCGTGGAGGGCTTCCCGAGGGAGGGGGGAAGGTTCGACCTCCGCCGGGTAGCCGCCTACCCAGTCGATCTGGACGGGGACGGCGTGCCGGAGGTCGTGGCCACGGTCGCCGTCTACGACGATGAGAGCGGGGCCTGGCTGCCGGTGCTGACCGTCGTCGCCTCCGCGTCGTGGCGTGCGCCTGCGCCGCTGGACCGGGACGGGGACGGCTATGTAGACGCGGTGGCCTACCCCGACGGCGGCGTCTCCGAGGCCCCTATGCCCAGGGCCGCCTGCGGCAAGGAGCTGTACGATGAGTACAACCGGCTATACCGTGCCTTTGTCCGCGCGGTGACGGGGATAGCGGCGGAGGCCATGAACGCCCGCCGCGTGGACGTGCTGGCGGCGCTGGCGTCACGGGCCAACCTGACCCTCTACTCCTACTCGGGCTACCTCTACTACCGCGTGTTGACCGCCAACGCCTACCCGGGAGAGGCCATCGCCAGGGACCTCGCGAGGGCCGGGGTGGGCGCCGCCTACGCGGCCAGCCTGATCAACGCAATGGGCGCGCTGGCTCAAGCGCCGCTGAGGCTCCGCTGGGACAGGGCAACAATGGGCGTCCACCTCTTGGCCTACGACGTGGGCCTGGACGCGGCGAAGCTGCGGCTCCTCCTAGAGGAGAAGGGGCAGCGGGCTGTACACCTCCTGGGGCTGGGCAGAGACCCCGCCCTCGCAGACCTCCTCAAAGCGTACGTGGACGATATAGAGGACGTGCTAGCCTGGATGAGAAAGCACGGCAAGATGCCCCAGCAAACCACCAGGGTCTCCCCCACGGCCACGACGGCCCAGGCAGGCGGGGGCACAGCGACGACAGCAGCACAGCCCGCAGGAGCCGGCGGCGCCAGCACCACGGCCACCACGGCGGAGACCGCCACCAGCGGAGCCGGGGTAGGCGGCGTGTCTCCCACCACACCGCAGCCAGCCACCGCCGCGGCTACGCAGCGGGCCAGCCAGCAGCAGACACGGAAAGGGCCCGCCGCGGGCAGCACGGGGCTGGCTGCGGCGGTGCTCGCGCTGGTGCTGGTGGCAGCCCTGGCGCTTGCGGCGAGGAGGCGCTCAGGGTAGCTCCACGGTCTCCGCCTCCAGGGTGTCTGTGTCGAGTATTGCGGCGGTTTTTCTCCCGGTGAGGCAGCCGCAGGCCTCGCCGGGGTTCAGCACTAGCACCCCGCCTATCCTCCTGTTGTCCACCCTGTGGGTGTGGCCGTAGAGGACCGCGTCCCAGCGCCCCGAGGACGCCAGCGCCTCGACCATCGCGACGGTGTTCTCCGCGGGCCCGGCGCCGTGGAGCAGTAGGAGCCGGCGGCCGCCGATGGCGAGCTCGCGGGGCCAGTCGGTTATCTCGTAGCCCGCCGCCTGCGCCACCCGGGCGAGGCCGGGGCGTTCACCGCAGTTGTTGCCGTAGACCGCTACGAGCCGCGCTATGCCCTCCTCGTGGAACACGCGGAGCGTGAACGGGGCCACTATGTCGCCGAGGTGTATGACGAGCTCGGCGCCCCGCTCGCGGAACAGCCTGGCCGCCGCGCGGGCGGCCCAGACGTTGTCATGCGTGTCGCTCACGACACCCACCAGCATGGCAAGGCCCACCCCCCGGGAGGCTTCGACGGGTGTGGTAGGGGGAGCCAGCTACACTAGATAATAGGCACGACGCGTGTATGCTTCACTTCTCGCCGGGGGCTCGTGTCTCCCCTTGCAGGGGCGCTGGGGGCAGGCGTTGGCTAGAATAGCCTACGCTGAGGGAGGAGTAGTGGGGAGGAAGGTGGCTGGCTCGCGGCGGGCTGGGCCCCGGATCGGGCTGGTTGGGCGGCTTGCCCTCGCCGCGGCCGCCGCCTACTATGTCGCGGCGAGCGTGGCCTCCGGGAGCCCGCTGGGGGCCCACATTATCCACGCCGCTGTGTTGTCTGCGGGAGGGCTTGTGGTGGACGCGGCTCGGCAGAAGACCATAGCGGTCGATGAGGAGACTGTGATATTGTTCGATACGAGCGGGATAGACGAGAGGGACCGGGAGATTCTCCGCGTCCTCTCCGAGGCCGGCCCGATGGGTGTTAGCGAGCTTGCGAGGAAGCTCGGGCTGAGCAAGTCAGTGGTGTCCCGGAAGCTCCGGAAGCTGGCAGAGATGGGCCTCGTCGAGAAGATTGTTGAGGACGGGCGGCCCATGTATACGGTGAAGAGCGGGTAGTGGGCGGGGGGAGGGCCCCCGCTTCTTCCGTGGAGGGTTCTCACCAGGCTCCCTCGTCCTGGGGCTTCACCTTCACGCTGGTTATCACTGTGAACTTGTGGTTCAACGTGTCCTCTATGTCGAGCGGCTGCCCCGTGGCCTTTACGTGGCTCCTTAGTATCTCCTCGAGTTCCTCCTGCTCCTCGCTGCGTAGGTAGCGGTACTCGGCCCTGGGGTAGCCTACGTGTAGTACGCCCCAGAGCTTTGCGAGTCTGCGGAACTTGTCGCCCAGGGCCTCCAGGAGCTCCTCGACCGTCTGGCCGGCAAGTGCCTTCATCATCTGCTCCCTGGTTATCTCGCCGCGGTCTGCTAGGGCCCGGATGTATCTCTCCACCTGCCGCCTTGGCGGCGCCTTGCCGATGTGGCTCACTGGGAGATGGCCCCGTATGTAGATCTTTCCGCCCACCATGCCGGTGGCTGTGTAGCGGCCCACCCTGCCCAGGGCCACTATCGTGCCGCCCGCCATGAACTCTGCGAGGTAGTCCCCGGCATCACCCCTGACCACTATGACGCCGCCCTTCATCTGTACGCCTAGCCTGTTCCCGGCGTCGCCCAGTATGTGGAGCTCGCCGCTCCTCATGGCTTGGCCCGCGGAGTCCCCCACGTTGCCGTACACTACTATCCTCGTATCGGTCATTGCGTCGCCTAGGTCCTCCTGGGCGTCGCCATATATCTTCACGTCGAGGCCCTCGGCGAGGTTGAGGGACGCGTTGCCCACTGTACCCCACAGCTCGAGCCTGCCGGGGCCGAGCCCGTTCGCCACGTAGCGGTGGCCTCGGAGGTTGTAGGCGGCCGCGTAGCCCCTCCTGGCGAGCATCTCAGCCAGGGCCTGGTTGAGCTCCCTGCGGCTCATCCTGGAGGCGTCCAGCGCCCATGGGGGCGGCGGTGGGTGGCCGAACTCCTTCCAGGCGGTCAGCCCGCGGGCCTCGACCTCGCCGTCGGGGTAGACCACTATGTAGCCGCCGCCGCGGAGCATAACCGGCCTGGCCCCGGGCGCCATCTCCTTCACCGCCGCGGCCTCGCTGGCGACGTAGATCCTCGTCTCTGTCCTGGCGACGTACAGGGGCCGGAAGTGGTGGCGGTCCACGAAGGCGGAGAATATGGGGCCCCGCGGGTCGCCGTGGATGTAGATGACCGCGTAGGGGCCGTCTAGGCGCGCGGCGGCCGGCCCCTTGCCGTAGACGAGAGCGTCTACTATGTCCGCTGGGCCTAGGCCGTCCCGGTACAGCATCTCCACAAGGTATGCTATGACCTCGCTGTCGTTCCCCGTGAACCCGGAGAGGCCGAGGCTGTAGGATATCATCCTCCTGTTGGCGCCGTAGCTGCTGAGGTCGCCGTTGTGGACTATCACAGTCTCGCCCGCGGTGAAGGGGTGGGCGAGCCAGGGCTGGAACCCGGGGCTGTTCGTCGGGTACCTAGTGTGGCCTATCACCGCGGGGCTGCTGCGGCCCCAGAGCCTGTAGGCCTCCGCGACCTCCCTGGGCCAGCCTATGCTCTTCCAGACCTCGAGGAACCTGGACGCCTGGAGGAACCATATCCTCCTCCCCACCGCCGCGGGCGGCGGGTAGTCGCTGAGCAGCGCCTCGTGGACCTCAACGCCGTGGCCGAGCCTCCGGTAGAGCCGCGGCCCCTCGACAAGCAGCGGCCCGAGCAGCCTCCCGGCCTCCTCGAGGTCCCGGGGCCCGGCGGCGAAGAGCCTAGCCCGGACCAGGCCCCGGGGCTCGGGGCTGTAGGCGGCGTAGCCGGCGCCGTGCTCGGTGCCCCTCTCACGCATCGCCTCGAGGGCCTCAACAACCCTCTCGATAGGCTCCGGGGTCCCGTCGAGGCTAGCCACGCCCGCTATGCCGCACATCCCTCAGCCACCTCCCTTCTCCCGCCACCCAGGGCCTAGTAGCCGGCCACGTCCACCTCGAGCATCCGGGCGACGCGGCCGTCGAGGCTGCGGAGGAGCCACCTGTTGCCGCGGAGGCTCTGGACGCTAGTCAACCCCCCGGCGCCCATGAGGAGGCGGAGCTCCCAGCCGAGCTCTATGAGGGCGTTCTCGTAGGCCTCCCTGCGGCGGTCGGCGTCTAGGCCGGAGAGCTTCACCCGTAGCCTCTCCAGGCTCCTCCGGGCCGAGACCAGGTCGGCGCCGAGCGCGACGAGCTTGTAGACGTCTGCGGAGTGGCGGAACCCCCCGAGGGCTACCAGCGCTACCGTCTCCCTTATCCCGTCGCGCCAGTAGCTGTCGTCCAGCCTGACTATCCATTCCTCGAGCCAGGGCTTGCCCCTCGCTCCCCGCAGACCCTCGTCCACTATCACCACACGTGTACCGGGCGGGGGCTCGCTGCCCGGCGGCACGGCGGCGGCGTCGGGCCTCTCGAGGAGGCCGCACTCGGTGGGGTAGCCGAGCCCCTCCGCGGCCTCGACGAGGGCTGGGTCGCTGCAGGGCACCACTATGGGTGCCTCGTAGACGGTACCGTCGGGGAGCCTGGTGGCTATGTCTATCTCCTCGCGGTAGGGGTCGACGGGCGGCCGGGTGACCTGGGCAGCCTCTATCCGGAGAAGGTCGAGGGGCCTCTCGGCTGGCGTCGTGTAGCCGGGCACCACGCCGCCCATGCCGACGACCGGGGTCTTGGCCTTCTCGTAGACCTCGCGGGGTATGGGCTCGTCGTGTGGGTCACCATACCAGGCGACCTCGCCCGGCTCAGCCAGCTCGACGCCTAGGAGCTTCGCGACTGCCTCGTCGGCGTTGTAGAGGCGCAGGAGGCTCCTCCTGCCGCGGAGCCTGGCTAGGCTGTCCTCGCCAAGCGCGTAGACTATGAGTTTGAGGCTCCTCTCGACCGCCCTCAGCCAGGTGGTCACCCTCTCCGTGGCCCACTCCACGTCGAGGCGGACGGGCTGCTGGAGGCTGTTGGTGAGCGCGGTCGGGCACCGGCCCGTGTTGCAGATGTGGCACATTATGCAGCCCATAGCTATGAGGGCGGCGGTCCCCATCATAGCCATGTCTGCGCCGAGCATGACCAGCTTAGCTATGTCCTCGGCGGCTGAGACCATGCCCCCCGCTATGAGCGTAAAGCCCTCCCGGACACCATTAGAGACGAGGAGGTCGTGGACGCGGGGAACAGCGTAGTCAATAGGCACGCCCACGTGGTCACGGACTATCTTCGGCGTAGCACCGGTCCCCGCGCCTGCACCGTCAACGATAATCCCCATGGCGCCCGCCCTCGCGGTGCCCACAGCGACGAAGCCAACCTGGTTCGTGGCGGCAGTCTTCACCAGCACAGGCTTCCCCGTGAACTCGGCGAGCATCTTGACGCGCTGCGCCAGGTCCTCGATGCTGTAGATGTCGTGGTGCGGAGCCGGGCTCAGCGCCTCGCTCCCCGGCGGCAGCTTCCGGAGCCTAGCTATCTCCCCCGTCACCTTCTCCGCCGGCAGGTGGCCCCCTATGCCCGGCTTCGCCCCCTGCCCGATCTTGATGTTGACCGCGAGCCCCCGGCGGAGCATGTAGCGGTCGATGCCGAACCTGCCGCTCGCCCACTGGATAACGATGTTCCTAGACTTCGCAACCTCGGGGTGGAGGCCGCCCTCCCCCACGCCGACCACAGCGCCTGCAGCGTCGGCCGCCCGGGCGAGCGCTATGTTCGGGTTCCCGCTGAGCGCGCCGAAGCTCATGTCGCCCAGGTAGACTGGGACGCGGAGACGTACCCCGGCGAAGCCTATCCCGACGTCAACGTCTAGCCTGTCTATCCCCTGGGGGCCCAGCTTCTCGGCGAGAGCCTCCAGCTCCCGGGGCCGGAGACCCTCTATCTCGAGCCTGTCGAGGAGCCTGCCCCGCCTGGCGACGGGGCTGAGGAGCGGCTTCTCGAGACCAATAGTCGCCGCCGCCCTTATCCTGGCTATCCTCCTCGCGTCCCAGAACTCGGGGGCCTTCAGGCCCCCCACGGGCGGGATATAGCGGTTGACTATACGCACCCTGGCGGCCACAGGCACGGCCTCTACGGCACCCCCAGGTAACGTCCCTCGTGGCCACCACTTGCCCACTAATATACTGAACAACACTGTTTCCATCTAAACAATCATTGTAGAACCTGTACGGGTGTACACGGGCCCACGGGTGCGGCCTTCAGCCACTACCCACCAGGCTGCTAAGCGAGCTATGCGTCATCGTATAGGCCTCAACTACCGCGGCCACTGCCAGCACAGCCACCGCCACAGCGACCCCCACAAGGTAGCGGCTGAGGCTGCGGTGACGGAGAAGCATCAAACCCTCAGCCACAGCTATTCCGTAGGCAAGCATCTCGAGCGGGAAGAATGGCGTAGCCACAATGAGCTTCCAGAAGTAGGTCCACCAGGAGCCGCCCAGGAGACGGGCTATCAGCTCGGCCGCGAAGCGGCCCACCGCCGCCGTCACAGCCAGCACAAGCGCCTCGGCCAGAAGCCCCAGGCCAGGCACAGCCGCCAACAAGAGCACACGGATATTGTTGAGGAATATCGCCTCGGCCTTCCCCCAGAGCCCCGGCGCGGTAGACGTCTTCGTTAGGCTCTTCAGAGCTTCGCGCAGAGCATCCTCCGGCATAATCCCATAGAGGTACCAGGCCGAGAAGATGAACCACGCCACGAGTACCAGCGTAGTCGCCGCCCACGCGGCCACCCGCCGCCTCCACCCAGTCACGGCCCAGCCAGCCCGCCCAAGCCCAACAACAGCCAGCCCACCGGGGGACGTAATGAGGGCGACGCTGCCAGAGCGCCGAGGAAGAGCTAGGCACGGGATGCGTAGAGCAGCGAACCGATGAGGAGAACCGTGAAGACTAGGAGACGGTAGAGCTCCCTCCAGCCCAGCCTCTTAACCTCCTCCGGCCGAGGCTCGATAACCCTGTCCTTGTCGAACACGTTACGGGCCACCTTCACCGTGGGCTCCACCAGGGCCACAATCGTCGCCGGCTCGGCCGCTGCGCCGATGACCAGGAAGGGGGCCCAAACCGCGGCAGGCACCAAGGGGTTGAGGCGGCGCCACGGCAGCCTAGTCTCAACATAGGCTGCCGTAGCTACAGCATGTCCAGTCAATAGGAGCCAGAATATGAGCTGCCACCGCGTCACGTAGCCCACGAGAGCGGGGAGAACCAAGGCAGGCAGCACGGGCACAGCAGCGCCCACAATGTAGACCACCGGGTCTCGGGGCCCCCGCCTGGCGAAGAGCAAGCTGTGCCCAGCCAGCACCCCGCCGGCGACAAGGAGCACCCAGAGGGGCATAGCGCCTACAGCCGCTGAGACCAAGTATGGGGCAGCATTGGCCGCAGTGAGCGAAACAAACTGGCTCCACCTGCGGGCGCGGATAGCCGCAAAGGCCGGGTCAAAGCTGAACATGTGGAGCATGAGGACCCCGAGCGCCGCGACAGCTGCCGCAGGCGGTGGCTGAGCGACGACTAGGCCTCCGAGGCCGCTCAGCAACAACATGCCAGCAACACTCGGCTCGCTGGGCAGCGGGAGCCGCCGAGGCGCCACGGCCAGCCATCCCCATCAAACATGCGGGAACAGTGCCTCGCCGTCAATAGGGATAAGCCTTGGCCCAGCCAGTACGTGGAGTAGTAGCCCGCGGAGCCCGCCCCTACACGGGACACATATCCTCAAAGGAGTCAGAATTGTCTCCGCGCTGTAGGCTATGGGCGCGCCCCAGGGGCGGCCCATGAGATACCTAGCTGCCCTAAAGACCTCCTCTGCCCCTATACGGGGCTGCAAGCACTACTCCACACGGCTCTGTATAGGGAACCACGGCACACAACACGCGTGAAATGATATTGAGAGGATGACGCGTGGGAGAGATAGGGGCTACTGTTAGGGCAGGATTGTTGACCCAAGTATCCTCGTAGTCAATCTCTCGGGTTCCTCGCGGTCTTTCATATATTTTCCGAGGATTATACAGGCACAGTACTGGCCACACATGTCACATGCTCTAATCCTAGTACCATGCTGTGTATGTATCCTTGCCGCTTTTTCCCTGTCAAACGCGTTCTCTATCATTGTTTTCCAGTCGAGCTTGGCCCTAGCCCGGCTAACCACTGCGCCCTCTGGGCCGCTCTCGCACCATACTTCGCGAGATCAGCTACATGAGCTGCTATCTTTGCAGCTATAATTCCCTCCTTTACCTGCTCCGGTGTTGGGAGGCTGAGATGCTCCGCGGGGGTAACGTAGCAGAGGTAGTCCGCGCCCGCCCAGAGAGCGAGCGCACCACCTATCGCCGAGGCTATGTGGTCATAGCCCATTGCTGCGTCCGTGGGTAGGGGGCCTAGCACGTAGTAGGGCGCGCCGCCGGTGAGCTGCTTCTCGAGCTTCACATTCGCCGCTATCTGGTCAAGCGTCATATGACCTGGACCTTCAACGATGACTTGTACGCTGGCCTCTCTGGCGCTCCGTACAAGCCTTGCCGCCTCCACAAGCTCCGCCACCTGTAGCTCATCGTGTTGGTCGAAGATGCTGCCTGGCCTCAAGCTGTCACCAATGCTTATCACTGCGTCGTATTCTGCGAAGAGCTCGAGGAGGTAGCTCCAGTGTCGCTGGTAGGGGTTCTCTTCCCCAGTCTCCAGCATCCATGCCGCGAGTAAGGCCCCACCTCTGCTTGTTATCGGTATAACTCTGTTGCTTCTCGTGGTCTTCTCGACGAGCTTCTTGGTGAGTGCGGCATGTATTGTCATGTAGTC
This sequence comes from Pyrodictiaceae archaeon, assembly GCA_027062725.1. Lineage (GTDB taxonomy): Archaea > Thermoproteota > Thermoprotei_A > Sulfolobales > Pyrodictiaceae > QNYQ01. Next base: position 9,311 of record JAMOSW010000003.1, read on the forward strand.
TACTCCTTGTCTTAACTGTCTTTCCACTATCTTTATGAACCAGTCACTGGGCATATTGAGGCCGTTATAGCGGCGAAGCCCCTCCACCCATGCCTGGTAGGTAGGCACAGTCCCCAAAGGCAAAGGCTCAGCTTCTTTCATTATCATTGAGCGTATCTCGTCTAAATTGCCGCCCATGCTTAAATCCATAATAGTGTCAGCGCCATACTTGACAGCTATTCTAGCCTTCTCACGCTCAGCCTCCACATCTACCACAGTGCCACTAGTCCCGATATTTGCGTTCACCTTGGAGAACATGGCCTCCCCTACAGCGACCAGCCGCACACGACCGCTGCGCCGTACGTTGCGAAGCAGAGCCACTCTCCCCTCAGCTATAAGGAATCTTATCTTCTCTGGTTCCAGCCTCTCTAACTTGGCTAGCTCCCTCATCTCGTCAGTTATCCTGCCCTCACGCGCAGCATTCATTATAGTATCAGCCGCCACCACGCTCACCTCTCCCTAGGCTCCAGACGATTCTGCACTCCCCTCAGCCGCAAGCAGTCTCTCGGCTACCACTTCGGCAACCTTCCTAGCTGACTCAAGCATCCCACCAAAAACCGGGCCCATCCTAGGCAGATTATACGCCTCCGCAACAGACATACCCGCCACGTATAGGCCTGGGTAGGCCTCACCGCTCTTCTCCACTACTAGCCCCTCGGCAGTCCACACATCCATGCCGCCCATGCCAGGAACCCGTACCTTACCCGGCAGCCTCTTCTCCAACAGCCTAAGGAGGTAAGCATCATGCCCCGTAGCGTCTATTACAGCCTTAGACTCTAGATAGAGAGGGTCCACGTGCCAGCCTGCCTCCACAACCGGGGCCCAATTAAGCACAAGGCCTCTGACCCTACCCTCGCGGACAATCAAGTCTTCAACATGGATCCCCGGTAGGATGACAGCGCCGGCGTCTACGGCCTTTACGGTCAGCTTGGCGGCTGCCTCCGTAGGGTCAAACACGTAGAGTCCGGGAGCATCACTCACCGGTTCAAGACGTACTCCTGCCCTTCGCAGCAGCTCCGCCCCAGTACCGTCTTCGACCAAAGCGGCAGGGAGAAGCATTGAGCCACCTCTCATCCCGCCTCCGGTACCAAGCCTGTGCTCCACAACGGTAACGCGAAGCCCCTTCTCGGCAAGCAACCACGCAGCCGTCAGGCCAGCAGGGCCTGCCCCAGCTATCGCCACGTCAGCGTCAACTGCACCGGCGAGCCTGGAGAGCGCCCAACGGATGAGGATCCGGCTAAGGCCCGCCTCACTAGGAAGATGGCGGTGCAAAACACGGCACCGTCGCAGAGAGGCACCAGAACCCGGTTATCAACACTTCTATAACCGGTTTATAATAATATAATACATGTTAAATAGCCTATACTTAACCCCTATCCACGCAGCGGATAATGAAGCGGCTGACTCAGGCTTTGCCCGTCGCAATCTCCCTCGGAGGCTTGGACAGCTCAAACGGTGCCGGAGTAACACTCGATGCCTCAATAGGGAGACTCCTCGGTGTCCACTTCCATACAATCCCAGCAGTAATTGTGGCAGAGACACCCGACGGCGTGGAGAACGTAAAACCTATTCCGCTAGACATTTTCAGATCAATGCTCGAACTTCACCTACACCAAGCTTCAGCCGTAAAGACCGCCCTGCTGGGAACAAGGAAACATCTCGAGACACTCGCTGCAACCTTGCGGGAACTAGCTCCACGTGTACCGCTTGTAGCAGACCCCGTACACCAGGCTGGCGCAGGAGGTAGCCTCCTCACAGAAGAGGCAGAGGGATACCTAGAGGCGTGGAAGCAGCTCCTCCTCCCCAGAGCCAGGCTCGTAGCCGTCAACGCGTTCGAAGCGGAAGAACTAACCGGCATAGTAGTAACCGACGAAGAGTCCATGCTTCGAGCCGCAAAGAGGCTCGTAGAAATGGGTGCATGGGCCGCCGTGGTGAAGGGCGGCCATGTAGACACGGGCGAAATCGTCATAGACGTCTACTTTGATAAGCTGGGAAGAAAATCTAGAATCGAGAAACCCCGACTACAGCCATGCGGTAATAGGGGCATTCACGGGCTCGGCTGCATCTTCACCGCTACCGCAACGGCAATGCTAGCACAAAACAAAGACACTCTAGAGGCATTCCACGCGGCCTCCAGAGCCGCATGGGAGGCAGCTGCTTATGCCTATCGACTCCCCGGTTCAGAGCGCTGTGTTGCCGACCCGGCTAGGAGTTCAAGACTAGCACGAGACCTGCTAGGAGCATTAGAGAACATCCGCAGAGCGCTAAGACTTGTCTGGGAGAATTGGCAACTACTAGAGCCGCTCGTACCAGAGACAGGTATGAATATCGCAGAGGCTCCAGGAGACGCCCGAGAACCCGGAGAGGTAGCAGCTGTAGAGGGTAGAGTGACCAGAGGCCTAGGCCGCCCCGTGCACGGATGCCCAGCGCCAGGGGCCAGCAGCCACATGGCTAGACTAATACTCGCTCTACGCCGACACGGCGTCCCAGTATCAGCCGCAGTAAACGCCAAACCGCTCCCCCAGCTCCTAAGAGCGGCTAAGGAACTTGGCATGAAGGTTCTCCCTATCGACCGTTCGAGGGAACCCAATCCTGAAATCGAAGGAAGCACCATGGAGTGGGTAGCCTCTCTCATATCGGCTAATGGAGGCGTAGACATGGTCTACGATCTAGGAGCACCAGGGAAGGAGCCAATGCTCCGTGTCCTCGGCCATGATGCGCTGGAAGCACTAGAGAAGCTGCTAGAGGCTGCACGAAGAGCCAAGCTATCCAGTAATCAGTAGCTCTGTGAGTCAAAACCTTATAAAACACTTAACATCAAGTCAAGTACAGAATCCTCCGCCTTAATAAGGCAGACATAGACGAGATTATTATAATTATTGCAAAAGCTGAGGCTCATCCCGTTTTTAATATCCCCTTGACTACACGGGCACCTTCGCTATCGCTGTTTATGCAGGAGGAGCTCCAGGTAGGAGAGCGTGGTTCGCGGGAGCTTCTCCACGCCCAGCCTCGCGAGCGCCCCCTCTATGGCTTGGATAGCCTCTTCTGGCCTGCCGGAGCCCTGGTACTCTGCTTCGAGGAAGCAGCCGAGGCCCTCCACCTTGTCGAGGGTGACCAGGACGTCGCCGAGACGATAGTAGCGTCGCGTCTTGACCACGGTGGCTACCGGGCGGAATCCGAGGGCCAGGAGGATGCGGTGCATAGCCTCCCCGTCGCTGAGCGTGACCGTCTCCTCTTGGCGGGTCTTGGCTCCGCCGACGACCCTCTTGGGGCCCTTGTAGGTGAGCTCGGGGGGTCTCTCCCCGTGGCGGCGTATGCGCAGCGCCTCGTCCGTCTCCGCGAAGTCGCGGCAAGGGTGCTGATAGTAGGTGTCCTCTTCCCGCTTCTCCTCGAGGAAGACAGCGCCCAGCCCGCGGAGCTTCACCTCGACGCGCTCTAGGAGGCCACAATCACCCAGAATTATCTTCGCCTCGGTCTCGGCCGGCAAGGCCCGTCACACGCCCCAATGAGGCAACCCGGAGGCGGGTATATGTAGCAGAGCCCTACCCTCATACAGCCGCCCGGCACAGACGCGGACGCGTGTATGGAGTTATGAAGTGTGATGTAGGTATGCGCTGGTAGACTGTTTATGCAAGGATTGGGCCTCCGAGAAGGGGCTGTCTCGACTCCTAGACCCACCTAGGCTGTGCTGGCGGCGTCTTGGTCCTCTATCCTCGTATCCTCTCGGGGTTTCTGTCTTGGCAGCTTGGCGCAGAGTGTTTTCCCTGTAACCGTCTCCGTGCAGGCGTAGCCCTTCCGCGTATCTACAAGTACGTGCTGCGAGTTCCTCCTAGCTATCTCTACTAGATCATCCGTGCTGGCCAGTACTGCCGCCTCGGAGATGATGCCCGAGGGCAGCTCAGCCTCGACAGCCAGAGAGCCCGGTATGGGGCCGCGCTGGGCGGTGGCGGCATAGTGGGCGGCTGCCAGCAGCAGCCCGGCTGCGCCGGCTGCTAGTGCTGCGAGAGCCGCCCGTCCCCGGGGCAGAAGCCCGGCTAGTCCCTCGTCGCGGTCGCGGGCCGCCACGGGCGGGGGCGGCGGCGTTACTGTCAGCTTCTCGGTGGCCGGCGTCGCTGTGACTGCGACCTTGTTGGAGGCGTTAGACGCTGTCACGCCAGCCTCTAGCCTTGCCTCCGAGCCGTTGATGATCATGTGAGCCGTGAAGTCGACGTGGAGCTTTGTCTCGGGCTGGAGCGTGAGGCCTGCCTCCCTTGCGGCCGCCTCCGCCAGCCTACGAGCCTCCGCGAAGTCCAGAGCGACCCACTCACCGGGAGAGATTCTCCCACCACCTATCCTCATCGAGTAGCCGCATACGTCGACGTAGATAGTGTACTCTATCGCCGCGCCCGGGGCCTCGGGAGACAGCCGCGCGGTAGCCCGTACACCCTCCACTAGCCTGGCGGGCGCCGCGAGCATGTCGCCGCCAGCACCTGTGGCCAGGCTGGTCGCGTTGCCGTAGAGCATGCTCGGACGAAGGTCTATCACTGCAACAGGCAGCAGGGTGGCCTGCACCACACGGGGCTCGCTCCTCGCCGGGGCCAGAGCCCCGCCACCGCCGTATGCGAGGCCCACAGCGCCCACAAGGAGCATGACGAACGAGAGTACGGATACGAGCAGGTAGAACACGAGGGGTAGACGTCTCAAACCTACACCAGCCCACAACACTCCAAAAGCTATCCAATACTGCACTACGTTACACTGGCTACTGTTCCCTCTTGCGGAGCAAGAGTCTGGACGTGGGGTCTCCTCTA
>JAMOSW010000004.1 GCA_027062725.1 Pyrodictiaceae archaeon
ACCTTATAGCCCCTCCTGTTTGAAGCAGGCGTCGTGGGTAGATGCGTGGAGGGCAAGTAACCGGAGGGGTCCTCGTCGTGGTTAATGATAAGGTGGTTGGCTGGGGCCTCGTCGCTCTATCGATTGTTGGTATATTGTTCTATGCCGTGGGCCTCTTTGCCCCGGATCTCATAATGGAGGGGTTTGACTGGCTCCTAGTGAAGGTCACCGTGTTCATAGCTGTGGCTGCTGTCTTGGGCATACTTGGGTGGATAGGTTACACGCTGGCAACCACACCACCGCCGAAGCCCATAGAGGAGATAGAGAAGGAGCTGGAGGAGGAGCTTAAGCGCCTTGAAAAGGAGCTGGAGAAACAGCAGGAGGGCGGCCAGGGAGGCCAGCAGCAGTAGAGTCCTCCCCGGGGGGGAGGTGGCCGATGGCTGGGCCCCTTGGCTACTTGTGGGCCGGGCTGACGCTGCTACTGGCATTGGGCCACGTGGGTATAATCTTTGTGTCTGAACTGCCTGAGTTCCTAGTAGCGGAGAACATCGTTCTCGCCGCAATCTACGCGGCTGGAGCCGTCATGTACCTTCTGCGGGACAGCTGCACAGCCGCGCTGGCCGCTGGCCTCGTGGCGGTGTTTAGCGCTGGCCGCGTCTCGAGGAGCATAGTATCGCCGGAAGGCATGTTGGGCGAGCTGTGGCTGCAGCATATACCGCTGCTCGCGCTGGACCTAGCCGTGGGCCTGCTCGGCGTCTACCTTGGCTGCAGGTGCTAGCCGCCGGCAGCTGGCGGGAAGAATGCCACAGTGTCACCTTCCCGGAGGACTGTTTTCTCCTTCCGGAGCCACTCTATGTTCCTTCCATTCACTAGGACCTTTGTGTCCTCGGGTATCTTGTCTCCCCTGACTAGGCGGCCACGCAGCCCTGGCAGCTTTTCCTCAAGGAGCCGGGCTAGGTCAAGAACCGTGGTTCCCGGGGGGAGCTCCAGCACGAGCTCCCGCCTTTTACCCGCTAGGTCGTAGTACTCTGCGAAGAGGCGGACCCTCACACGGGGCAACCAGAGAGTCACCCCCTCCTCTGGGAGTGCCCCGGGAGGTGGGGAAGGACTTGGAGGACAGGGGCCTGGTGCTACATGTGTGTCGGCGGCTGTTCCTCCTCGACTATATACTCGCAGCTGCGTGGCACCAGGAAGAGCAGAGGGCCGAGGTCAGTGCCATCGACTAGTATCCCGGCTATTGGGGCGTTCTCGCCCTCTATGTCTAGACGCAGCTTGTAGAACTGTATCCTCGTTCCGGCCTCCTTTGCGTAGGTCAGCGCCGCCAGGCCCCAGTAGTGGTCTATCTCTATGTCGCCTATCACGAGCCGGCCGTTACGGACAGTTATGGCGTCCACTTCTTCCGGCTCCGCGTCCTCTAGGACCGCGTCGACGTTCTCTGGGCCAAAGGTCATCATTAGGCAGCCCTCAGCGACAACAAGGGGCACCGCGCCGTTGCCCGTCTCGAGGGCCGCCACGCCGAGGCTGTAGAAGTGGCAGACTATCTGACCCGAGTCGGGGTCTATCGCGCCACGCATCTGGAGGAGTATGTCGAACACACTGTAGGGTATGTCGTAGAACCTTGATGGCCTCAGCCTCGGGGCCACCACCCTACCCCTCCTACTCTTAGAGTGCTTGGCTCCGGCGGCGGATCTGCTGGACCGCGCGCTCGCCGAGGCCAGCGAGGCGAACCCAGTCCAGGGGTGTCGTGCCGCGGGTTTCTTTGAGGCGGAGTCTCTCGGGTATCCAGCTGTAGCGTCCCCCGGCCAGCCCGTTTGCGAGGAGCGCGGCGCCGAACGCGGCCTCTTTCGCCCTGGCGGTCGCGGAGACCTCGACAATCTCGGCGTCGAAGGCGTCCAGGAGGTGGCTAATTCTCTCGGCGACACGGCTGCGGAGGAGGGGGATGCGGGCCCACCTGCCCGCCAGGTAGATGAGCCTCGGCTTAACCACTGCCGTGAGCGCGAGGATGTCCTTTGCCGCCGCCTCCGCAAGAGCGTCTATGACCGCCTCTGCCCGTTCGTCGCCCTGCTCGGCGCGCTGAGCGACCTCTTCTGGGGGTGGGGGCGGGTATTCCTCCTCTAGGAGCTCCGCGGCGCCGCCGCGGAAGAGGAGCTCCTTGCTGTAGCGTGGCTCGAGCCACGCCGCCAAGTAGGCTACCTCGGCGTCCCAGAGGCCCGCACCCATGTACCCCCTATGGCTCATCGTGCCACCGTGTCCATCGACTACTACGCCGGCCTTGACGGCGAGGGCGGCGGTGTAAGCGTAGCCTATCTCAGCCACTATGATGTCGACCTCGTCTATCGCTAGGCCACGGTTCTCTACGGCGTCCCAGATAGCCGCTACTGCTGTGTAGAGCTTGTCGCTTGTGCCAAGGTCTATTCTGTCGAGCTTCCTGTGCAGGGGCACCGTGGGGAGCTGCACAACGCCCGGCGTGAACCAGGCGGGCAGCCCGGACTCCGCAACGAGCCTCATTGCGCGGCGTAGGCCGAGTATTCTAAGGCCGCGGGCCTCGTCGCCGGGGTGTATGAATGTTGCAACGTTTATCTCCCAGGGCTCCGCCTCCTTGGCAGGCTTGAGGCCTACACCGTACCCGCTCGACATGACTATCGATGACACGCCGTACTCGTCGACTAGCCTCTGTAGCGCCTCCTGCACAAGGGCTGGGTTTTCCACAACCCTGCTCCTTGGTATAGCCTCTTCATGGATAACCGCTACTCCCTCAACTCTCTCCTCGATAGCCACTATGTCAACCGTGTATGTGCCGGAGTCCACACCTGCCGTGCGCAGCCCCGTGCCTCATCCCCTCCGTCCGGTGCTAGAGTCTCTCCACCACGGCGCCCCGGTTATCACCAGGGGTCACGTAGACCGCGCCCCCTCCACGGCTATTCAGCCACCGCCTGACCTTCTCCGCCGCCCTACGGGCCGCCGAGGGGCTGGGCAGTATCGTGTAGAGGGTGGGGCCCCAACTGCTCTGCGCGACACCGCCAGCCAATGTGCGGAGCAGCCCCGCTAGCTCCTCGACGAGAGGGCAGCAGTAGGTGCCATGCTGCCTCGCAGACCAGTACTCCCTGCCCAGGCCGCCGTTGAACTCCGTGAGGGCCTCTAGGAGCGCCTCCAGGTCACCCTCGGCGAGCGCCGGAAGCAGCTTCATAAGGAGGAGCCTCGAAAGCCTCTCAGCCATTCGGACAGGCATCGACGGCATCGAGGCCAGGACCTCGTCCTCCCGCTCCTTGACCTCGCGGACGTGGGGTACCGCCGCCGCGGGGACAACGACGAGAAACCGCCACTCCCCGGGCAGCTCGTAGCGCGCCAACAGCGGCGGGATACGATACCCCCTCTCCGTACCCACAGGGAACCCGCCGTCGAGCAGCGCACCCCCACGCGTGAAGCTGTAGAAGCCCAGCGCGGAGACTGTGGAGCGCCCTAGGGCCAGCGCCGCGTCCCGAAGGTCTATGCCCGCCGAGAGCAGCGCGTTATAGCCAGCAGCCACCGAGAGCACAGCCGCCGTGGTGGCGCCTAGACCCACGCCGCGGGGGAAGGCCTGGAGCACACGACCACAGAGCGGGGGAAGCCCGTACTCTGAACGAAGCCCCTCCACCGCCCACTCAACGAGCCCCGCCTGAGGGCCCTCTATGCGGGTAGAGCTGCAAGGCTCGAGAACCGTGACTAGACGGGGCTGGGAGAGCGTGAAGCCGAGGGTGCCGTAGAGGCGGCCAAGGCCGCCCTCCAGATCTATGTTGCCGGCGTGGACGTGCGCCGGCGCAGACACCAGAACCCTGCCCATTGGCCATCCCCGTGTCTCCTGGCCTGGCGCCACACCGCCTGGAGAATATTAGCCGCTCCATGCCTGCTGCCGGCTGGGGGGTGGAGATGGCGTGGCGCACCCGCGCCTCGTGGAGCTAGCCCGCAGGGAGGGACCCCTCCTCCAGGTGGCCCTTGACTTCACGGACTTGGTCGACGCACTGAGAACCCTCATGCGGGTCAAGACAAGCCTAGGCGACACGATATTCGTGGCAGAGGCCGGGACGCCTCTCGTGAAGTCCACGGGAGTCAGCGTTGCCAGGCTCCTGGCCGCCGTGGCTGCTCCCTCACCAGTGCTCGTTGACATGAAGACTGCCGATACTGGGGCCCTCGAAGCCCGTATGGCCGCCGAGGCTGGGGCTGAGGCCACCACCGTGCTGGCCCTGGCTCCCAACGAGACAATAGAGGCCGCGGCGTCAGAGGCGCATAGACAAGGCATAGCCCTCGTAGCGGACCTCATAGGGGTCAGCGACCCCGTGAAGAGGGCAGAGGAGCTTGCAAGCCTCGGAGTAGACATTGTCGAGGTGCATGTAGGTATAGATGCCCAGAGAGCGCTCGGCCTTACCGCCGGCGAGCTCCGTGACCTCGTCAGGAGAGTAGTGGAGCGGTTCCCAGGCCCCGTAGCTGTCGCGGGCGGCCTAAACGCGAAGACAGCGCCAGCGATGGTTGAGGCCGGGGCCTCGATAATAGTCGTGGGCGGGGCTATCACTAGGAGCCCCGAGCCCGGCGAGGCCGCAAGAGCAATACTCGAGGCGATAAGGAGCGCGGCGAGAAGCTAGACACGAATCGACCGGTACCACTCTACTGTGAGCCTCAGTCCCTCGGGGAGGCTCACCCTAGGGCTCCAGCCAAGGACATGCCTAGCCTTCTCTATGCTTGCCACGCTTCTCCTCACGTCCCCTGGCCTCGGGGGCGCGCGGCGGGGCTCCGGACAGTAGCCCACTATCCTACATATCATCTTGTAGAGCTTGTTTATACTCGTCTCGACACCGGTGCCTATGTTTATAGTGCCTCTGGTGTTGCTCGCCACGAGGGCTAGGTAGTTTGCCTCCGCGACATCCTCTACGTAGACGAAGTCCCGCGTCTGCTCTCCATCCCCGTATATCGTCGGCGGTTTGCGGCGCAGCAGGCTCTCTATGAATGCATGGATCACGCCGGCGTAGGGTCCTCCACGCATCCCTGGCCCGTAGACATTGAAGTACCTTAACGATACCGTCCTTATCCCGTAGTCGGCGGCGTAGCGCTCTACGAGCATTTCTCCCATTAGCTTCGTGTCGCCGTAGAAGTTCGCCGGGCTGCGGGGGTGGGCCTCGTCCACGGGGAGATAGCGGGGCTCACCGTAGACCGCCGCACTGCTCGCATAGACCACAGTCTCCACGTCCAGCCTGCGGGCCGCCTCGAGCACGTTGAGGGTGCCCTCGACGTTCACGCGGAGTGCCCGGAGGGGGTTCTGCCTGGCCTCCTCTATGCTGACCACGGCCGCCAGATGGATGATGCCCGTCAGGTTGCCGCGGAGTGGGCGAAGGTGCTGCCAGAGACTGCCCCAGACGGCCACGTCAGCAATGACGAGGCGGACACCGGGTGGAAAAGGGAGACGGGGCTCAGCAGCAACGTCTAGCGCGACCACGCCGAGGCCACGAGAGGCGAGAAGGCGGACCGTGTGGCTCCCGATGAAGCCGGCGCCGCCAGTCACAACCACTGTTGCCTGTTCCACGCTGCTTCAGCCCCGTCCCCGGGAGGGTGAGCAGCTGGACCCTCTAGTCGTAGCCTTGAGGCTCACGGTAGACGTGTACGGGGACCCACTCGCCTTTCTCGTATATCCTAGCCTCCTTTATGATAGCTATGCCGTCTGCCTCAACATTGCTAACCGTCACCGAGCTCATCTGTCTATCGAGAGGTAGCGGAACGGCCTCTAGGGCCCCGTCGCTGCCTAGCCTCAGCTTCACCTTGACAGGCTGCGGCCTCTTCGCCTTCACCGGCTCAGCGAGCCTCGCAGTCGCCTGGAGCGGGGGCTCGCCGCCACGCACCGCTCCGCCGATGTGCTTGAGCACGTGGTAGAGGAGGCGGACGAACCCGTGAAGAGCGGAGACGGGGTGGCCCGAGAGCGCCACAACGAGGAGGCCGCTAGGCAGGAGCATCGCGCTCGTGGGCCGGCCACCCTTCACGAAGAGGCCGCGGAACAGCACCCTGCCCCCGAGGCGCTCAGCGAGCTGGTAGAAGGGGTCGACCTCGCTGGGCCCAGTACCTCCCGTCAAGACCACCACGTCGAGGCCGCGCGCCTGGCGCTCAATGTACCAGGCTATCGTGTCCACGTTGTCGGGGAGCAGGACCCGCCACTCAACGCTCACCCATGGAGTGTAGCGCCTTATCATCGACTCCACTAGCTTTGCGGTAGTTTCCGCTACCTCGCCGCGGAGTATCCTCTCCTCAGCCTCCGCGGGGTCCCTCGGCTCGAAGAGCTCGGTCCCGGTCGCGATTATCGCCGCCCGGACACGGCGATAGACCCGGACACGCGTTACAGCTACATCGAGGAGGCCTACCACGTCCAGCTCTGTGACCACGTGGCCCTTGTCGAGAAGCACCTGGCCCTTTCGCACATAGCTGCCGACTGGGTCGAAGTTCTTCCCGGGCTGGAAGTGCTTGTCTATAACTATGTAGCCGTTCTCGAGTTTCACAGCCTCCTCCGGCACAACCGTGTCCGCACCCTCGGGGAGATAGGCGCCTGTGGAGACGTAGACCGCTGTGCCGGGCTCAACACGTACACCGACATCTATCTTGCCTATCGTTGCCTCGCCTACCAGGCGGAGCTTGCCCGGCGTGTCCTCGCTCCGGACCGCATAGCCGTCGTATGCGGCCCTGGGCCTCGGGGGGAAGTCGTGTGGAGCCTTGAGGGGCTCCGCGAGGACACGGCCAACAGCCTCCCAGACGGGGAGCTCCTCAACCTCCTGCACAGGCTTGGCCGCGGACCTGACCGCCTCAATCGCCTGGGGTACGGGAGTGAGCCTCTCAAGGTATCGGGGCACATGCTGCGCCAAGGCACTACCCTCACGCGGCGACGGTGAATGCGGCGAGGGAATTAACCGTAGCCACGTCTGTGGGGTCAGTGATACGGCGTCCTCGGCCGATTAACCAGCTCCAGCAGAATAGATTCGGTCCGGGGTCTCCCCGTGGCGAGGAGAAGAACGCCGCTCTTCCCGACCGCCGCCCCAATAATCCACCCGACAGTAAAGACGATGCCAGCCGCACACGTCGCCGCCCCCGTGCTCGGCCCAGAGCCTGGGCCGCGGCGACGCTAGCCCCTACCAGCCCTTCGCCTACTCCCACGCCCGTGAACCACCGCGGCAGGGAACGGTTCAACAGGCAGATGTTCCTCTTCGAAGTTTTCGCCCAGCCGTATCCAGCCCAGCCGGAGGCCCCTCACCTCGCTCCCGGGCCGCCAGGCCGCCCTAACAATCACGCGTCCACGGGCCGCGTCGAGGTTCTCTACCACTGCCGGCACATCACTGCCGTCTGCAAGGCGCATGCCGGCTAGAAGCCCACGGGCCCAGCCAGGCCTAGCCCAACGCGCCTGAAGATCGCTGGGTCTCCTAGCGGACTCAACTATGAGTTCGCGGCCACAGAGGTAGACAACCTCCTCGGCCCCATCGCTGCGTGTATAGTTACATAGGGGCTCCAGGGGCACATCCTCGAGGACAAGGCGTACCGGGCTATGGAATAGCTTAGCCCAGAGTCTTGCACGGAAGCTGCGGCGGTCACCACGGCTCCTCCACCTCGGGAGAGGGGCGCGAGGGGCCTCGACCACCTCGAGGCCGCGGCCTCTGAGCGCTGCCACAAGCCCCCTGGGGGCCGCGAGCGAGACAACAACATCGGGCTCCATCGACTCGGCGAGCCAGGCCTTGTACATGACGCCGACGCCGTCTACGAACCCGTCCGTGTCTGCAACGAAGCTCTCCAGCCTACGCGCAGCGATAGCGGCCGCAACAACCACGCCCCACATGACACGCTCGGCGCTCACATGACCCACGAATAGTGCGCCGCTGAGCCCTAGCTCCTCAAGGCTCAGCACAGGCCTAGGGGGAGGAGACGCGTAGGTCACAAAGGCGGGCAGCCCCGTCTCGTTCTGCCCCACATCGGTCTCAACTATGCCGAGGCCAAGCATGTTTGCAAGGAAGACGGTTAGGGTCGACTTCCCTGCCTCCACAGGGCCAACTATGACGACACGGCGAACACCCCTATCACGCAGGTCCTCTCCCAGGCGAAGCCACTCCAGAGTCTCCCTAAACCCCTCTTCGACTACTCGAAGCCCAGCACCACTACCCTGAACAACACATACACGCGCCTGGCCACGATGGGCATAGAATGTGAAGCCACGCGTAGCCCTCACGAGGACCTCTTCGCCCGGGCCGAGAGTGAAGCCCGCAGCAAGCAGCTCGCCCTCATCCACACACAACCTGGCAGGACCAGCCACCCAGACCCCGCGCCCCTCACTCACCACGACACAGTCATCAACACCGCCCAGTACTCCCCACCACTACTAAGGGGCTGCTAGAGCTGGCCCGGACCGCCATATATTTAGGGGGAGACCGTGCTGCACCCACTACAGTGGGCCTAATCTATTCAGCAACCCGTCTACAGCACCCCGGAGAGAGCCCCGGCTCTCTCCGGCGCAACACGTCCGCCACACCCCTACGCCCAGGGGATAAGGCGGCGCACACGAGAGGTGAACACCTATGGCTCTGCTTCAGATACGCGAGCGAAGAGTGGAGCAGGTCGGCAGGTACCGTGTAACTCTCCTCCTAGATCAGGAGGGCCGCGTGATAGGCGCCCTCGTCGAGGGCCCCCGCCTCTCGAAACCAGTCTACATCGCCGCGGAGGAAACAAGCGCCCCGAAGATACCTAAGACGGTTAAGCGCTACCTCCGCCGCCTCGGCTTCAGGATTGAGTAGGGGGCACACCCAGCCGCCACCCTCAACCACGCTGTTCTCGGACAGCAGCTAGGCCAACAAGCTATCTTAGCCCAGGTAGGGCACCGCTAGAGGCGGGGCCTCAGGAGTCGGGGCTACAAGCACCGCCTACACGGCTTTTCCAACGAAAGGGCCTCATCACCAGCCCCGCCACACGCAGGGCCCGGGGCATGCTGTGCCTCTTATCCCTATGACCTGGGCCCGGAGCGCCGGGCGCAAAGAATATACCCCCGCAGGGCCGCTACCCAAGCCCTATCTCCATGGAGGAGCGCCTGGGCCCTCCTCGTGGGCCTGGGCGGGCCCGTCGTCTAGCCTGGTTAGGACGCCGCCCTGACACGGCGGAGGTCCGGGGTTCAAATCCCCGCGGGCCCACCAACCCACCTTCTGCCCGGACGCGTTGGCTGCACAGCTATGCAGCAGGCCCGGCCAATTTTAACGGGAGCAGGGGCATGTTTACTGTGGTAGAACGAGGCGGCGTGGCCCCACTACAGCCTGCACCTCCGGCACATAGTGTGGTATAGCGTAGTTGTGTCTTTGTCCTTTCGTGCCTTATGGGCTGCCGGCTTTGCGCCGCTCAGCGAGGTACACTTTAGAGCCCAAGGGCCCAACCGCCCAGAGCCATACAATCCGAAACAGCGTGGCAACAGCAGCATAACGGTAGTAGCTGTGAGCCGCGGGGGAACCCCCCGCCCATCTCCCTTGCCTGGCCCCGTGGTGGCCTTCGGGGCCTTGTGGTCGCGGGGGAGCGGGGGCGTGGCCCGCGGCCCGGTTCGTTGAGCCTTGCTCTGGAGGAGGGTTAGGCCTTATTCCTCACTGCAGCATGTGCTACCAGGCTAGGTTGAGCGCGTCCTCTGCTGCAGCCGTGACGCGGTAGGCTATAGTCCATGCTTTGAGCGGGCGCCCTTTTGCGAGGCTTAACATTATCCAGGCCTTTCTCTGCGTTGATTTCTTGAACTCGCCACGAGGGAACATGCCGATGCCTATTGGTTTGCCTGTTTGGAGGGCTAGTCTCACAACCTGTGCTGAGGTGGAGGGCTTGCCCTTTTCGTCGAGTAGTATGAGCTTGCCATGTTTCTTGACGAACTCTGTCAGGCTTGGAGCCTCGAGGGCGATTAGTGGCTTCTCGCCCTCCGGGGGTACTCTACCGTGTCGCAACAGTTGGGCCATTAGGCCACGGAATCGCTCATAGTGCTTGGGTAGCCTTGTCTCCGGGTTAATAGCGAAAACGCGTCCGTCGTAGACGTGGATGTAGAGTCTTAGCCGGCCAGCATGGTTGAGCAGGCTATCCTGTAGTAGAAGTAGTGTAGTGTGTACTATGTCCGGGCGTCCACGTTTCCATTTCTGCGGGAGAGCCTCCATGGCGTGGTAGTGGAGTGTCTTGTCTAGCAGCATCTCGCTCGGCTCTATTCCGTAGCGCCTTGTGGAGCGCTGCACCTGGGGGTGCCGCCAGAGCTTGGCAGGCACTGTCTCAAGCGGGGACTCCAGCAGTACTATCTTCAACACCGGGCCGCGGCCATGCCTGCCAGCCGCCAATAGTGGGGCCCCCGAGCCATACTGCCCCGAGAGGATGCTGCGCCGGTATAGGGGTAGAGGCGCGGAGCGCTCCCCCGGCGAGCCAGGGCCTCCCTATTAAGGCCCCTCTGTGCTGTCTCAGGAGGGCTGGGGGGTGCACACGAACCCCGCTGAGGGGCAACTTGTCCTAGTGATGTGGGGCTGAGCGTTGAGCCCCCGCCTCTCTGTGGGGCTGTGATGTTGCAGATGTGCCTGACTCTTTCTCTCACTACGGTTCTTGGTGCTTGACATGGTCGCCTTGTTGTTCCTGGGTTTTGTGGGGTGTTTGGGCTTGGCTGGGAGTGTGCGTAGGGTGCAGGCTACTGGCGGAGGCTCCTACGTGGTCACTTTGCCTAAGGAGTGGGTGAAGCGGTATGGCCTTGAGGCTGGTGGCGAGGTCTTTGTGGAGCAGCTGCCTGATGGCTCTCTCTGGGTTAGGCCGCTCTCGGCGCGTAGCGGTGGTACTGCTTCCTCCCATGTGAGGATTGAAGCTGGCGAAGCTAGTGCTGAGGAGTTGTTGCGGTGGGTTGTCTCCTATTACATCGCGGGTGTTGACGTTATCGAGGTTGATGTGGGTAAGCGTGGCCAGCTTGTGAGGGAGATAGTTCCTTTCGTGTCCTCGAGGCTTATGGGTGTCGAGGTTGTCGAGGAATCCTCAGATAGAGTCGTGTTTCAAGTTGTCGTCGACCCAGCGAGTATGCCTCTTGATAAGTCGTTTTCGCGGCTGACGAGGACCGTAGGCTACATGCTTGAGGATGCCGCTAGGGGACTTGAAGCCGGCGATAGCGAGCTGCTAGGCTCCATACCGGGCCGTGACGATGTCGTCGATAAGCTCTTCATATTCGTCTGGCGGCAAGTCTTTCTAGTGCTTAATGGCCGTAGGCTTGTAAGAGAGCTGGGGGCGCATAGTCTGGCCGACGCAGTACTAACAATGACGGCGGCAAAGCATGTCGAGCGTATAGGTGATCACGTGTCCAATGTTGCAACACTTTCTCTTAGCGCAGAGCGGGGCTGCTGGCGGGGGCTGGCGAGAGTGCTCGACGAGGTCAAGAGTGTCTACAAGGACGCCGTACAAGTGTTCAATAAGCCGTCCAGGGCAGCAGCCGAGGAGGCTATGCGGCGCTGCCTAGCGGCAAGGCAGGGCGTCGGCGAGAGACTCGCCACAGTGTGCAGCAGTGGCCAGCAGGAGCCCCTCCACGGCATCGTGCACGGCCTGCGCCGAATAGTTGACTATAGTATCGACATAGTAGAGCTCGCCATGAATAGGTTTGCCGTGTGGTGGCTTAAGGAGAGCAGCCTCCCCGCCAGGGGGAGGTAAGGCTCTTATATCTCGTTGGGCTGGTAGGTGGCCACCGGAACCGCACTCATGGTAATTGAAGGTTTTTCGCGTGGTGGAGGTGTCTAAGGGGCTTGGCGCAGAAGCAGCGTGTGCGGCCAATCAACCCGCTCAAGGTGCTCAAGGAGGCCACCGGGAGAGTGATATTCGTTAAGCTGAAGGATGGCAGCGAGTACATAGGCAAACTAGAGGCCACGGATTCCACAATGAACCTAGTGCTCGATAACTGTATAGAGCTCAAGCCGGGCACGACAGAGCCGAAAGTCAAGTACGGTAAGGCGCTCATAAGAGGCAGCCACATAGTCTATGTGAGCGTCGACTACGAGATCGTGGCCGGCGGCGAGCTGCCCCTCTAATCCTGCCCAGCCGGCGAGAATGCAGGCCCCTCGGTAATGCCCTCTCTTAACCCCCCACTGTAGTTCTGGCCTCCCACAATGTGGGTCCTGTTCCTTCTCTAGGCCTCCCTACGTGGAAGGTAGTAGTTGTTGGCGGCTACGTGGTACTAGGGACTAGTTTAAGTGCCCCGGCCGTGGAGCAGGGCTTGCGACCAGAGGACCATGCAGGCTCCGCGCCAGGGGAGGCGACCTCGCCGTGAGCCACAGGAACATAGTGGTCGAGAGTATACGATGGCAGCCAATCGAGGCTCACAGCGTCGAGCTTGTTGAGAGAAAGGGGCTCGGCCACCCAGACACCATCACGGACGCGGTGGCTGAGGAGGCCAGTAGGAGGCTCTCCCAGTACTACCTTGACCGCTACGGCACCGTGCTGCATCACAACCTCGACAAGGTGTTGCTGGTAGGCGGCCAGGCTGCGCCTAGGTTCGGCGGAGGCGACGTGCTACAGCCCATCTACATAACCGTGGCTGGCCGCGCGACGACGGAGGTCAGGCTAGAGGATGGCGGCATAGAGAGAGTCCCGATAGGCCCCATAATCCTTGAGGCCGTCAAAGGCTGGATAAAGAGGAATTTCCGCTTCCTGGACCCGGACCGGCACGTTATCGTTGACTATAGGATAGGTCATGGAAGCGCCGACCTTGTCGGCATATTCGAGCTGGGCAAGGAGGAGAAGGCTCCGCTCGCTAACGACACAAGCGTGGGTGTAGGGTTCGCACCCTTCTCTACGCTGGAGAGGCTAGTCTACGAGACTGAGAGGCTCCTCAATAGCCGCGAGTTCAAGGAGCACACGCCAGAGGTCGGCGAGGACATCAAGGTCATGGGGCTCCGTAGGGGGAGGAAGATAGAGATAACCATAGCCGCAGCCACCATATCGAGCCTGGTTAAGGATGTTGACCACTACCTGGCTGTCAAGGATGCAGTGCGGGAGGCCGTGCTCAATCTTGCCGCCAAGATAGCACCGGACTACGATGTAGAGGTCTACGTCAACACGGCCGACCGGCCTGAGAAGGGTATAGTTTACCTCACAGTCACGGGCACAAGCGCCGAGCACGGCGACGACGGTATGACTGGCCGCGGCAACAGGAGCTACGGCCTCATAACCCCGCTGAGGCCGATGAGTCTCGAGGCAGCTGCAGGCAAGAACCCGGTAAACCATGTCGGCAAGATATACAACATCATGGCTATGAACATAGCCCGCCGCGTCTACGAGAACGTTAAGGGCATAAAGGAGGTCTACGTCGAGCTTCTAAGCCAGATCGGGCGCCCAATAAACGACCCCCTAGTCGCGAACGTGAAGGTGCTGGCTGAGAAGCCCGGCGAGCCGCTGCCCAGCGACGCCGTGAGGGAGATAGAGGCCATAGTTGAGGAGGAGCTTGACAGCTACCGTACGATAACGGAGAAGTTGATACGCGGCGAGATAACAGTCTACTAGACTCGGCACCGAAATGTCAGCCCTCCTTTTTAGCGGGCCCCATTGCGCTAGGGGCAGCAAGTACTAGACTGTGAAGCCACGCCCGTCCTGCCCGGCTCCCTTATCCTCCATGCCGGCTAGAAGCTTGGCCCTCTTGGCGCGGTATTCTGCGAAGAGACTTCTCAGCCTCTCCTTCGTGAGAGTGCGTCTGCGCTTCTCCTCCTCGAGCCTCCTGCGCTCCTCCATCAGGCGGCGCCGCGTATAGGCCTCCACTATCGCTGCCGGGTCAAGGAGCGCTATGTCGCCAACGCGTTCGGATAGGTAGTCCTCTAGCGGGAGTATGGGCGTGTCCAGGCTGTCTTCAAGGCTGCGTGCAATCTCTAGCTGGTCGCGGGGGACTAGGAGCGCGAGGAGCCGGCCGCGGATGCTCCTGCCCGCAGCCGCCCATGTGACGGGGTTTACGTTCTCTACGACGAGCAGTGGCTTGCCTAGACTGTTGCCGTTGCCCCATAGTGTTTCGATTACGGAGGCTGTGAGTTCGTGGAGAACTGGCGCAGGGACGAGCATGCCGTGGCTTACCTTGAACACTGCTTCCTGGAGCGTGGCGAGGGTCTCCCTT
>JAMOSW010000005.1 GCA_027062725.1 Pyrodictiaceae archaeon
CAATGTATAGGTTATTTAGGAGGATAAGTGTAGTCCAGATGCCATACCTCGGACCTCTCGATGCTTGTCGTACGATGGGGGTTCGTGTCGGGCGGGAGGTTCAGAACTTCGAGGTAGGTGAGCTGGTTATAGCGCCTATAGGTTTAGTGGATGCACGCCAACTCGCCGTCTTTATTGAAGGTGTCATAGAGGGTATTGAGTCCCGCTATGAGGTACAACGGAAAAGCTACGGACGGAGAGCTCACCGTGTGCCTGTTCACCTGCAAGATCTATACCAGCTTGTCCGTAGCAGGAAGGACGAAGTAATCATAGTCTTTGAACCCGAAGGCGAGCCGATCTCTAAGGTTGCTGAGCGTCTGTACGAGCTTATAAAGAGTGGGAAGAGAGTAAACATGTTATTTGGTTCACGCGAGGGCATCCCTGAGGGCATCTATAGGTTCGCTGACCTGGTCGTAGACATAGCGCCAGGGGTCACGCTCTCAACCGAGTATGCCGCAGCCGCGGCCCTCATAGCCGTCGCGACGGTGCTTCATGACCGCTTGGCCGAGGAGGAGCGCGAAGAGGAACATGGTGAGGAGGCAGGTAAGGGAAAGGAGAAAGAGTGAAACCTATGCCGGGAGAGGCTCCTGGCCCTCGTTTGGGGGTTAGAGAAGGCCTAGCTCTCTCAGCATCTGGGAGACTTGTTTTGCCAGTATCGGGTCTCTTCTCCCGAGCTCTCTCAGTAGGCGCCTTAGCGTCTGTGAGGGGTCGGGTCTTCTTGGAGCCCTTCTCCGTCTAGGTATCGGGGGCTGAGGCGGCTCAACATAGTTCTTTATGTCGCTGTAGAGGGTTTCCCTAGCCTCCCGGGAGGCTGCAGGAGCAAAGAGGCCTGCACCGGCGCGCTCAAGCAGGGCCTTCGCTTCATCAATGGGCTCCTTAGCTTCCTTTATCTCCTCGAGGCTCTTAGCGACCTCCTTTAGGAAGGCTTCACTGTCCTCTTTCTGGGCTGCTGCGAGGAGAAAGCTGTTGGCGACTATGCCCGCGAGCAGGCTCGCTATCCTCCTCGCCTCGCCCAGCCCCGAGTCGACGGGCTTGAGGGGAGCGTAGATGGCGTCGGTGGCAGCTATCAGTGATTTGGCACAGGCCGACGGCTCTCCGCTCCTAGCACACTCAGTGACGGTCTTAATGGCCTCCATGACAATAGATCCTATCACGTTTCTCCAGGCCATAACTTTTCACACCCCATTGGAGCCTTAGAGGGTACTGTCCCGCTAGTCCGGCGTACTACGCCCCCTGCCCCTCGTCTAGGGGCCACCGCCTAGACAAGGCATAGAGGTAGATATGCGCTAGCACCTAGCCCGGGAGACTCTCCCCAGCGGGAAAGGAGGTTAGAGGAGGTGTAGAGCAGTCTTGACACGCCTGCTTATAGTATCTGACATACATGGCTCAATTAGCAGAGTGAAGAGGCTCGAGGCCATAAGGCGGGACGTGACAGTTGTAGCGGGCGACCTCGCCAGATGCGGCTCCCTCCAAGAAGCGCTCGAGATACTGGAGACCCTTGAGGCTCAGGGTACACCGGTAGTCTGGGTTCCCGGCAACTGCGACGCACCAGAGACAGCAAGCCTCCAGAAGGCAGTAAACATACATGCCACCCATAGGGTCGTAAAGGGCCTAGTTTTTGCCGGAGTAGGGGGCTCCCTATACACGCCCTTCAACACGCCCTTCGAGTATGGAGAAGAGGAGCTAGCGAGACTGCTAGAGAAGGCGCTCAGCGGTATCCCCCATATGCCGCTTGTGCTTGTTGTCCATACGCCGCCCTACGGTAGCGGCCTAGACCGTGTCTCGAGCGGCGACTATGTTGGAAGCAGAGTGGTTGTAGAAACAATACGCAGGCACCGCCCAGTGCTTGTTGCTACTGGCCACATACACGAGGCTTGGGGCATAGCATGCGTCGAGGGGAGTCCTGTGGTCAACCCAGGCCCGCTCAGCGAAGGGCGTTACGCAGTAGCAGACATAGACGCTCTCGGAGACCATGTAGTCGTGCGTGTGAGGACCTTGAAGCAGTAACGGCGGTTGCGGCGGGCCTCGACAATCCCAGCCATAGTCGCCACCGGAGCCCTTCCCCCAAAGGGAGGGCTCCTCGGCGAAGAGCGCTCCACTCAGCGGCCCGCCGCCCACTACAGTTCTGCAGCAGAGAGCGGCTCTAACTGTAGGCCTCTAGCCTGTTTCCCGGCGCGCTCTGGACGATGCCTGGCCGAGAGGGCAGGGAATAAATTGGCCCCGCGTCAGCATCGCTGACCGCCATGGGGTGTATGCTGTGTCAACGGCGGGCCTTAAGGGGATTAATGCGGTTGGCCACCGCGGCTGGGTTACCGTAAAGTGTAGGATATGTGCAACAAAGCTTGACACTACACTCGACATAGTCTATGTATGTCCGCACTGTAGGGATAAGTACGAGGCCTACTTCTGTGCGGCCGATGCACGCAGGCTCCACTACCGCTGTCCCTTCTGCGGCCGAAGGCTTGAGCTAATAACCCCCTGGATAGCGGAGAAGCGGGGCATAAGGTAAACTGCTCATATATCGCATGCAAGCGCTGACACCCTCAGCCTTTTTGAGGCCCCTGCGACTACCGGGCCATAGACTCCTTTTTCAAGAAAACAGCGTTTCCTGTCTTCTCCCTCGACGCCGCGAAGCAGAAGAGAAGGGAGCTCTCCTGGGGAGGTGGCTTCCGCGTGAGGACTGCCGCTCCTCCAGCATCGCGGCAGCCGGATGTTGTCGAGGCGGAGCTGGGTGTCCGCGAGTACTGGTTCGAGACCTTCCGCCGCGTCC
>JAMOSW010000006.1 GCA_027062725.1 Pyrodictiaceae archaeon
TCCAGACCGCGTAGGGCTCCCCCGAGTCCACACCCTCGCCCGCATATTGGGCAGCCATGTGGTAAAGGCTACGGTTGTAGAGGTAAAGGCCACGCAACGCCACGAACTCCACCACGGCCTCCCCGAAACTAAAGTCGCCATAGACGAGGCCATCATTTACCCAACCATGGACCGCCTCGTGCGCGAACACGTGGACGTACCAGCCCGGGCCCCGGCCAGCAAGGCTATCAACAACGAGGAACACCCCACCGAGACTATAGGCAGTAGCGGGGGCCAGCAAGAGGAACTCGCGGGGAGCAGAGAGCACTGCAACAACCGGCGACCGGGGAGACACGCCAAACACATCCTCCGCCGCCCGCTCAGCAGCCTCGACAGCCCCCAGGAGCACCCCGAGGCCCGCGCCGCGGAACCCCCGGTACACGACCAGGCTCAGACCCCAAGACGGGTAATCAACAACCATGTAGCGAGAGGAGTCAGCCAACACCACCCCGTCATAAAGGTAGTAGCGGCGCAGCAGAGGCCCAGGCACAACGTAGGGTCCACCCGCAGACCCAAACCCCCTCCAGTCCATCCCGCTACGGACCACGTAGCCCCCAGGAGCCTCCAGGACAACCCTAACAGCACCCAACCTAGCGAGCCCATCAAGGGCGGTCACAAGACTAACACTGGAATCGCATACGCTTGACAATACATAGTAGAGGGGCAACACGACCAGCCCGGGGCTGACGGCACGAGCCTGCAGATACCCTGGGTTAACCTCCACAACCCCCCGGCACTTGAGGCCACCAACATTGGCCTCCACGAGCCACCCATGCTGTCCCCGTGGCTCAACAAACTTAACAAGGAGGAGCCCCTGCTCAGCCCCATCCCTAGCCGCCATGGCCGGCGAGGCCAACGAAGCCAGCGTCATGAGGAGAATGATTGCTGCGACAAGAGGAGCCCGGGCCAAGGAGAATCACCCGGCACGAAAACCTGCGCGTATAGAGAGGGTTGGTAAACGCTGCATAGGGGGAGGAGAGGAGAGAGCTGCGGGGACGGGACCCCTAGAGAAGGGAAAAAGAAACTGGTTTCTTCCTCGTGGCCCTCCTCGCCTTTTTGGCTTTACTTTTGGCGTTACTCGCGGCGGGCGACGACCGCTAGGCCTAGCGCTATCACCGCCAGCGCCAGCGCTATGCCGCCCAGCAGGTAGGTGTTCCTAGCGACAGTGTCCACCTTGGTGCTCAGCTCCTCCAGCTTCGTCTTTATCTCGTTCAGCATGCCAGTGACGCCCTCAGCCTTCTTCTCGGCTACGCTGGCCTTCTCCTCGGCCACAGTGGCCTTCTCGGCGGCCATCTTGCTGGTCTCCTCTAGCTGCTTCAGAGCGTTCTCCAGGTTGGCTATCGCCTGCTGCAGCTGCTTGACCTCCTCAGGCTTGGCGCCCATCTGCTGCGCTACCTGCTCCAGCTGCTTGGCTAGCTGCTGTAGCTGCTGCGCCAGCTGCTGCACGTTCTCCTGCACGCTGGTCAGCTGCATCTCTACTTGGCTGAAGCCGCCCTCGACACTCTGCAGCTGCTGCTGCAGGGCCGGCACGCTGGACTCTAGCGCTGCCAGCTGCATCTTCAGCTCGGCTATCTGCTTCTCGAGCTCCGCTATCTTAGCGGCCAGCGCCGGGGTCATCTGGCCGCCCTGCGCGGCAGCCTTCAGAGTCTCGACCTGCTGCTCTAGCTGCTTCACCTGCAGGCTCAGCGCTATCCAGTTGGTCATCTTGCCTAGGGCCTCCATCACTGTGTCAACTATACCGAACCAGTGGGCATAGTCGGGGCCCATCATGAAGGCGCCGTTCCTCCAGCGGCGGCCCTGGTGGTGCCATATGTAGTACCACATTATCTCCGGGAACTCGTCGAGTATGTTGTGGTTGTCAGCAAGACCGTTCTTCCAGGCGAACTGCAGCAGGCTGAACGCGTACCTGGCGACTATGTCGTAGTCTATTATGTTCTGGTCGGCGGTGCGGAAGTAGTTCTCTACCCACTGGTGGCTGTGGCACGCGTTACAGACCTTCTTCATCTCCTCGCGGTGCTTGGCAAGCTCGCCGCTGTACTCGACCTTTATCAACCTCGGGAAGCCGAACTCGCCGGGCTTGTTCTCGTCAACCAGCTTGAAGCCCATGAATACCGGGTACTGTATCGGCGCACCCTCCTCCTTCAGCTTCTGGTGGGCCGCGTAGACGTCCTCCATCTTGCCCTTCAGCACGTTATAGTGCAGGAACATTCCCTCCTGGACCTTGTCGGGTATTATCGGCTTCGGTGTGCCGAAGAAGTGCATCTGGTTCCATACCAGCCTCGCTACCAGGTCGTGGGTGCCCTTCACCACTATCTTGGTCTTGCCGTCGGGCGTCTGCAGGGCTATAGTGCTCATGTGACAGGTGGCGCAGG
This sequence comes from Pyrodictiaceae archaeon, assembly GCA_027062725.1. Lineage (GTDB taxonomy): Archaea > Thermoproteota > Thermoprotei_A > Sulfolobales > Pyrodictiaceae > QNYQ01. The sequence continues at coordinate 2,412 of JAMOSW010000006.1, forward strand.
TCGGCGCGTTGAAGTCGACACCAGCCTTCCACGGCAGGGCCTCCCAGTTCCACTCATGGCCATAGACGCTCTCTAGATTACCATGCGCGCTCTCCTCGTAGATCTCTATGTGCGGGTGGTCGTATCCTAGGTGGCAGCGGCCACAAGTCCAGGCATGCCTGACCTGCTTGAGGCTGAAGAGGTGCCTGTCGTGGCAGGCGGTACAGCTGCCTATGCTGCCGTCGGGGTCGACGCGGGCGGCGCCGTTGTTGGGCCAGCCCCATAGCTTGACACGCTCAACGGTCATGGTCTCGCCGTTGAAGGTCTTTATGGTTGCCTGCTCCTTGCCGTAGGGCAGCACTAGGCTACCGTGGCACTCGAGACAGGCGTGGTAGACGTAGCCGTTCCTATAGGCCGGGTGGCTCATGACATTGCCGACCGTTGCCGAGAACTGACCCATAGCGTTTATAGTTATCTTTATGCCGAGCCTGGGTATCACTGTGGTGTTTAGGACGCCGCTAGCGGGCCATAGCGGGCTTACCCACTTCTTCCAGTCAAGGTCATAGGGCGTTATGTAGCCGCCGGTGGCCTCCTTGACGAACTTTATTATGTCGTTCTCTTTGCCGGTCTCAGCATACTCCATCACAGCCTTAGCGAAATCCTTATAGAAGCTCCAGTATATGTCGTCCTTGCCACGCTCGTGAGTCAGGTAGGGCGGGAAGTACTTCTCGTAAATTTGCTTAGCCTTCTCGTCGCCGAACGGGTTGGCACCCTCCTTCTTAGCAGCAGCTAGTATGGCCTTGTACCAGGGTAGTACGGGGGCGTGCAGGCTGCCCGTGGCGTGCCAGGTCCAGCTTATCTCGGCGCTCTCCTTGGGGTGGCACTGTGCGCAGTCCTTCTTAGTCACTACGGTCACTATCTTGTAGCCGAAGTGGTTCTGTATTATGTCGGCGCGGTCCTGGTCGGCGAACTTGCCGTGGCACTCGTAGCAGCCGACCACGTAGTTGTAGTTCTTGGCCCAGTCGGCTATCTTGTCCTTCCATTCGGGGGCGCCTATCTTGTCATATATCTCGCCGGCCTTGCTGGCTGGGTTCTTAGCGTGCTCGCTCACAGCCCACTCGTAGACTATAGTGGGTGTGTACTTGACGTGGCACTGTATACAGCCCTTGGTCTGGGGGCTCACGTTGTCGCTATTCAGTAGCTCCTGGAGCTGCTTGACTGCCGCATCGCCAAACATCTTCTCCTCCGCGTAGGCTGGGACGGCGACGGCGCTTAGGGCGAGGAGGGCTAGAAAGGCTAGCCCTAGTAGGGCCATGCGCTTCATGGCTCTGTCCCTCTACCGGCTACGCACCTATTGGTTCTGCCACATTGATTGTGCGTTAGCGCGTAGGGCGCTGAATTATCCTTGGGACCCGAACGTTTCGGCACCCCGTTGCAGCGCATAGCGGGAAACAGTCACTATCCAAGACTGCTTGAGGCCAGAAGGGGGCCTCTAGGCCCCCTGCGGGCCTCGACCCCGAGCAGCGGGGCACGTGGGTGACGAGGCGGTGGCCAGGCGGCTGTATGCAGTGCCTTTCCACCTCTACAGGGGTCGCGGGGGCAGAGCCTATGGCGTTGATGCCTACATGTGGGGCTTCCTAGAGGCTAGGTATCGTGTGGTCCTCCTGGTGCAGCCCGTTGATGCTCTCCGGGAGGAGCCCCCCGGGGAGGCGTGTAGGCTGCCAGTGCTGGCCAGTGTAGAGGAGCAGCTGCGCGGCCTCGAGGAGGTGGCGGGGCTTAGGCCGCCGCCGGTGGAGGCCCCTAGGCCCAGCCTGTTGAGGAGGCTTGTGGAACTCGTGGTGCCTCAGCGGTGGCTCAGCCTGGGCAGCGAGGAGGGGGAGATCCGTGTGCCTGAGGAGGCGCAGGCCCGGGGCCTTGCGAGGCTGCTGGGCCGGCTGGAGCCCCTCGGTGCCATCGGCTGGGCCGTGTTCGAGGATAGTGGCGGGGCTCTGCTGCCGCTCGCGGAGCCTATGAGGCGTATCTATTCTGAGCTTCGGAGGAGGGATACCGGGTATCGGCGGGGTGAGGCAGAGGCGCGGACCAGGTGCAGGGGGTAGGAGCCCCCCGGGCCCTGCTGGGGCTTTGGGGGCTCGGCCAGCAGCCCCATCGTCGCCATCGCCGCCCCGGGGTCTGGCGGCTCTGCTTTGCTACATTACGTCATGGCTCTCCCCTGCCCTGGCCCTGGGGCTGAGTGTACTGGTTGTCTTCGTGCTCCCGGTGCGTGGCCTGGACCCCCTTAGGGGGTTTATGCGTGGCGCCCCCAGGGGGTGTATCATTTGTAGTGCGGGATCTGGGGCGTGGGTCTCTGTGTCTCCTCGAGTCTCTAGTGGGCCGGGTTCTGGGGGTAGTACCGGCTGGGCCGGGGGCGGTAGCCTGGCGGGTGCTACCGGGGTGGTATCGGGGCCCGGGGGACTAGGCCCCGTGTTGTGCGTGATTCTGTCTCTGGGTGCCGCTGCGGGGCATCTATGGCTAGGAGGTGGCGCTCACGGTGGTTGTTGATGTGTTTTCCAGGCTGCTGCAGGCCCTGGGGCTGGGGGTGCAGCAGGCCCGAGAGGATGTGCTCGCAAAGATAGATCACGTGATTGTGCGCCTGGAGACGATCGAGGATCGCGTGGCTCAGATAAGGTATGGACTCGAGAAGCGGGAGAGGGAGCTGTTCCGGAAGGTGATAGAGTATCTGCGGCGGGGGGAGAAGAGCAGGGCGACAATATACGCTGGGGAGGTTAGCCAGATACGCAGCCTGCTCAAGCTCATGCTCACGATGGAGAACCTGGTGATAATGACCAAGGAGAGGCTGAAGACCGTGAGGGACATGAAGGAGCTGACCCGTACTTTGATGGTGTTCAGCGCCGCACTGAGCACAGTCAAGGACGAGGTGACCGCGCTCTACCCCAACATGAGTATGGTGATAGACGAGATAAGCAAGACCGCCAGGAACCTAGTCATGGAGACCAGCGTTGAGGCCATGGCAGACATAGACCCCGCCGTGGTGTCAATAGGTGCTCAGGAGGTGCTCGAAGAGGCAGCCAGGAAGGCGGAGGAGAAGATAAGGGAGGAGTTCCCAGAGCCCCCAGTCGAGCCAGTCGTGAATGCAAGGCCGACACCCCTCTCCAGCCAGGCAGCAGTGCTGGCTGCAGCAAGCCTCGCCGCCAGGAGACCCCGAGACCGCGAGCTAGACGAGCTAGTGCTCGACTACATACGTCGCCACAACGGCACACTCGACATACGGGACTTCACCGCCCGCTACGGTGTAACCAAAGAGGAGGTTGTCCGCGCCCTCCACAGGCTCGCCGAGCGCGGCCTCATAGCCCTAGCCTAGGTCCTTTACCTCCCCCGGCCCCCGGGGCCGGCCATCTTCACCAGACGTTTTCTCGCCACACGCACAGGCGCCACTGTATCCTCCGTCTCTATAATCCTCCGTTATGATCCTCCTAGGGCTCCGCCACTTGCGTGGAGCCAGAGGGAACTCCTCTTCCCGCGCAGCACTACCCCACCTATTGGCCCCCCTGGGCGAGCCACTAGGCACCCCGGTGGGGTGTCTCCGGGGGTCTTGGCGGGGCTGAGCCGCTGGTGGCCTGACTACGCGATAAAGCCTAGCAGCTATGTGAGCGGGCTGTGCTACTCGATACTCCGGGGCGAGCCGTGGACCCGGTGCGGCCTCGGCTGCGTCTACTGCTACGCGCGGTGGTACCGGGGGCCTCATGGCGCGCCCGAGGCTAAGCCTTGGTGGCGGGGGCTCTGGAGGAGGCTGGCCAGGGAGGCTGGCCGAGTGTGGCCGCGGCCGTGGTTCAGGTTCTCGACGCTGAGTGACCCGGTACAGCCCATGCCTGGGGCCAGGGAGCCGGCTGGGCTCACGGCATGGGCGCTGCGGCTCGCCCAGCACTATGGTGTCGGCGTTGTGCTGAACACTCGGAGCGGGCTAGTTGCCCGTCCCTCTCTGCTTGGCGTGCTGCAGGGGCTCGCCGAGAGGGGCCTCGTTGTTGTCCAGGTGAGCCTCAGCCCTCCTGGGGCCGCGGAGGTGTTGGAGCCGGGGGCTTCGCCGGTCTGGAAGAGGCTTGAGGCAGTGGAGGTTCTCGCTGAACACGGTGTGCCGGCGGCGGTGAGGCTTCAGCCGTGGATACCTGGGCTTGACGATGAGCTCTATGCTGTGGCTGTGGAGGCCCTGGAGCGTGGCGCTGGGGGGCTTATCGCTGAGCCTCTCCGGGAGACACGGCCTGGGCTCCAAAGGCTCTACCGCCTGCTTGGTGTTAAGCCATGGCCGCGGCTGGAGACCTGGGAGCCCTACGAGCTGGGTAAGCTGCCGGGCAGGGAGGGGCTCCTCCACCCGCCCGGGTGGTGGAGGAGGCGCCTCCACCAGGCACTGCGGGGCCTAGCCGCCCGCTATGGCGCAGCCTACGCCTCATGCAAGGATGGCTGGCTGGGGGAAAACGCGTGGCCACCGTGGGGCCCGGGCTGGGGGGACTGCTGCCTCTACACGCGGCTCTCCGGGGGCCAGCTGCGCGGCGCCATGCCGCTGCTTAGACCTACGCTCCACGAGCTGGCCCACTACGCAGCCCTGAGCAGGGACTGGTCCTGGGAAGGCTTCGCGGAGTACTGCGTAGAGGAGCTCGCGCCGCTGGGCTACCGCTGTGGCCCGCTGCTCGAGGAGCTGCCCTCTTGGCTCCGTAAGCCGCTGAGAGTGCATGAGGCCATGCTGAGGAGACTATGGGAGCGGAAAAAGGTGGAGTCGTTGACGAGGCTTCTAGGCCTTGAAGACGTCGGGGAGCTGACTGGGTAGACGCAGATACTTCCACTCTAGGTACTCGACTAGGGCGTCGGCGCTGTACTCGCCGCCGAGGCTGCGGCAGAGCAGCTCCTTGGGTGGGTGGACGCGGCCCCAGCGGTGTATCCTCTCTCCTAGCCATTTCTTTAGGGCTTCGACGTCGGGGCCCCTGAGCTGCTGGGAGTCTGGGCCGCCGAGGCTCCTCCATATCATCGCGGCAACCGTGTTGCCCAGAGTGTAGGTGGGGAAGTAGCCTATGCTGCCGTGGGCCCAGTGTATGTCCTGCAGTACGCCCTCGCTGGGGCTGCGGGGCCTTATCCCGAGCAGCTGCTCCATGAGGCTGTCCCAGGCCTCGGGGAGCTCGTCGACCCGCAGACTGCCCTCTATGAGCTGCTTCTCAAGCTTGTAGCGGAGGTAGATGTGGAGGTTGTAGGTTACCTCGTCCGCGTCGACCCTTATCGGGCTGGGGCGGACGGTATTGACATAACGGTAGAGCTCCTCTGCGCTCAGGCCACGCGTAACGCCCAGCGTGTCGTCAACAATCTTCTTAAGCACTAGCATGTACCATGGGCTGCGGCCGACTATGTTCTCCCAGAACCTGGACTGACTCTCGTGGACGCCGAGGCTCACGCCCCCTATGAGGGGGGTGTAGCTTAGCCGCGGGTCCTGCTGGAGCTCGTAGAGGGCGTGGCCGTACTCGTGCATTGTGCTGTAGACGAATCGCTTGAAGTCAACGCCCTCGTAGCGGACAGTTATCCTGACATCGTTCACGCCCATGTCTATGGTAAAGGGGTGTGCGGAGACATCGACCCGGGCCCGGTCCCAGGGGTAGTCCAGATAGTCCAGGATCCTCCTCACCGTCTCCCTGGCCTTGGCCTCCTCGTAGCCCACCCCCTCGAGGGGGTGCCAGCGGGGGTAGTAGCCTCGCCTCTCTATCGCCGCGAGGACCCTCTTGGTCTCTGGGACAAGCTTGTCAAAGACCTGGTCGACGTCGCGGCTGCGGAGGCCCTCCTCGTATAGATCGAGGAGCGCGTCGTAAGGATGCTCCTCGTAGCCTAGTCTCTCCGCCTTCTCCCTCTGTATCTCCACAATCTCCTCAAGGTAAGGCTTGAACCTGGCAAAGTCTTCCTGCTTCTTGGCCTCCTCCCAGACCTTGGTGGCTTTGCTGGTGATACGAGCCTCGCGGCGGACCAGCTCCTCAGGCAGCGAGGTCTCTATCCTCACCATCCTGGAGACGACCCGATAGAGGCCCTTCTCGTACTCGTTATAGGCATTAAGCTCCTTCTCTGCCTTAGAGAGAAGCTCCCGCAGCCAAGGCGCTGTCGCGATGCTATGCATGAGGGCACTTATCTCCTCAGAGGCGACACTGCGGTCGCGGATACCCTTTTTGGGCATGTAGGTTTCAAGGTCCCAGCCCATGAGGGCCGAGGCGTGGCCCAGGGCCCAGAGGACGCGCAGCCTCTTCACCATCTCGCGGAGTGTCGGGCTACGAATCAGGCTCCATAGCTTGTTCCAGCTGTTTTCCTGCTCGGCCACAGTCTGCCGCCCCGCACATCAATCCAGGCTCGGCCGGCGGTGGACATCGCCAGGGTTAAAAAGAGAGCTTTTCTTGGCAAGGAGCGCCAGAAACCCAGTATATACCCCGCCCCCTAGGGGCGCAGCCCCCACTAGCGGTGAACGCAGGGTTGGCGGACAAAACCAAGCTCGCAGTAATCGCGGCCATCGTCATAGTGGCTGCGGCTGCCGCGTACCTGTTCCTTGCCCACCGTGGCGCCCCCGCAGCCACAGCGACAGCGCCCGCCACAGAGGCGGGGCAGACAACGGCCTCCACGAACAGCAGCGCTAGCATCGTTAACGCCGACAGTCTCGATGACTGTGAGGGCGATAACGTGGTCGTAGTGGTCTACGCGGAGGGGCAGGAAAAGCTTGCCGAGAAGATAGCCAGCCTGCTCCAGCAGCAGCTGGCCGGCCACGTGCCACAAGGCACGGTGTTCTGCACCGCGCCAGCTGGGAGCAGTGGCCTGGCGGACGCTAGAGTGCTCCCACTTATACTCGTCAAGGCATCCAACACAAGTGCGAAACTCGAGCAACTGCTCCTCAACGAGACCATCGTAGACGGCTACCGCCCCATAAGGTACGATGTGGACGCCGTGTTCGCGGTCCAGGTCGCGGCACGGTTCGGCCTCCCCAAGCCAGTCTACAACGCCGAGGCCGAGGCCGTAATCGTGGAGCCGCAGGCCGCGGTTGCCAGGCTAGAGCCCGAGCAGCTGCAGGCACAGAGGCAGCTACTGGAGCTCGTGGAGGCTGTCTTCGCGGCCAAGATAACTCGGGTGACGGCTGCCGACACTGTGGAGGGCTTCAGCAGGGACACGAGGCCAGGCCTCGTGCTCCGGAGCAGCGTTGACCTCACAGACGGCGACCCCGCCGTGGCGAGGATAGGGGACAACCTCTACGAGGCCCGGGAGATAGACTTCGCAAGGGTCTTCATGCAGCGCGGCCTTGTCGAGGCCATAGAGTACGAGAAGAGCGCGGACGAGCTGGACCTGGTGGAGGCGGCCGAGAGGCACCCAGCAATAGGCAGCGGCCCAGTCCACGTCGCGGTGTTCGAGGACTTCATGTGCCCGTTCTGCGCCAAGTTCTATAACGAGACGCTGCCTTGGCTAGAGCAGCAGGCAGCCCGTGGCGTCCTCACACTACACTTCATGGACCTCATTGTGCACCAGCAGGGCGTTGTGCCCAAACTGCACAGACTGCTCCTCTGCTACTTCATCGAGACGCATGACGCAGAGGGCTACGTCGATGCAGTCAAGGAGATATACCGCCTCCTCCTAGTTGACCTCGAGAAGCTCCAGAAGGAGGAGATAAACGAGACAGCGCTTCTAAAGGACTATGACATGCTCTACGAGAAGCTCCGCGAGAAGCTAGGCATAGACGAGAACTGCACAGAGGCGCCTAAGCTGATAACTGAGTCGACGCGGATAGCACAGAAGCTTGGCCTAACGGGCACGCCCAGCTTCGCTGCATGGAGAGAAGGTGGTAACTACGTCATAGTGACAGAGGGGTTCAGGACGCAGCAGTTCTTCGAGAAGCTACTAGATAGCCTCAAAGGCTAGAGGCCCATGGACGACTAGCCATACAGTGAGACACCCAGCCTACAGCCTCTCCGAGCTCACAGCTGGGGCGGAGCGTTTTACGTGACGGGCAGGCGCCCGGGGGATACCCGGGGGCCTCAAAAGGGCTGCATCCATCTTGTTCTCGCCGCACTGCTAGGCACGTCCCGCTCTGTAGGCGATGCAGGCTTGCTTGTACGTGGCCGCCGCCAGCGAGAGGATGGCTAGGGCGACTCCGAGGGCCTGCATGGCTACGAGTGTTTCGCCCGGCAGGAATACTGCCAGCAACACCGTGGAGACGGGCAACATGCTGGCGAAGAGGCTAGTGGGGCCTGCTCCGAGGGCTTTGCGGCTTCAAGCCAGGCGAGGTAGGCTAGTGAAACCTATCACTGCCGCTACATAGGAGAGGAGGGCCAGGTTGCCTGGCTCGAGGAGCACCTTGAGCTGGGCTGAGGATAGGAAGGGTGCCGCGGCGGCGAGGCTGAATGGCAAGCTTGCAACCGTGCTCTATGCGAGGGCCTCCAGGGACTCCATGCCATGCATAAGCTTCTTTGATGCGAGCGTGTGGAGGACTCGGGCGAGTACCGAGGCGAGCGCGAGCAGCGCAGCCACAAGCCTTCCCCGCGTCATCGCCGACACAGCCTCAGCAGGGCCCCGGTGCCCCGGCTAAGGGTTATGAGGAGCCCAGCGCCGCCATGTACCCTAGTTGCCTGGGGCGTAAAGGGAGCCATGCCGACGAGGAGGCTAGACGACTACTTCCGCCAGCTGGGAGCGGCGGCTAGGAGCCGCCAGGTGGATGTGGAGGCGCTGCTGCGCCGCGCAGTAGAGGCCGCGGTCGAGGAGACGCTGAAGCGGCTGGGGCCCGGCGCGGTAGGGGACAGTGGGGGGCTCGAAGCCGCGAGGCTGGACGCGCTAGAGGATAACATCCGAGAGCTAAGGGGGGAGCTGGAGGAGCTTCGACGGAGCATCGAGGAGCTCCGTGCGGCTGTGGAGGCCGCGGGTAGGGGCGGGGGGCTCTCAGCTAGGGAGAGGAGGCTCCTAGAGGACCTCCCCCGGGCCGTGGCGGAGGCTGTGGCCGCGGTGCTGCAGAGGTACTGCCGCCAGCCCGGGAGCCAGCAGGCACAGCCCGGGGAGCCCCGGTGGCTCCGCATCCTCCGGGAGAGGCTCAGCCAGAGGGGCTACCTGTTCACCCACGAGCTGCCCCCGGAGCTGCAGGCAGAGTTCGACCCGGACATTGCCAGGAAGAGCGGCCTCGTCGTAGCCCCCCTAGCGGGGGACCACCTCGTGGCGACCAAGGAGGCTTTCAACGAGTTCCTCGAGAAGCTCCGCGGCCTCAAGACGGGGGACGAGTATGAGGCCGAGGCCAAGCTGGGCAAGTACCGTATATTGTTCCGCATACTCCGTGGTGAGGGGATGGTCTACTACGGGGGGCCCAGCAGGGGCTGGGTCCTCTCCCTCAAGATCTAGGCTGCCCTGCGTCTCCGCCGGCACTGCGCATGAAGACCTGGTAGTAAAGGAGCGCCGCTATGGTCTTGCCGTCTCGTATTCTCCCATCCCTTATCATCCCCACAGCCTCGTCCAGATCAACCCATAGAGTCTCTATGGCCTCGTCTGGCTCCGGCCGCGCGCCGACATAGCGCAACCGCCGAGCCAAGAAGACCACTATCTCCTCAGTCGACACGCCCGGGCTCGGATAGAAGCGGAAAAGCTCGACAAGCTCGCCAGGCTCATAACCGGTCTCCTCTATGAGCTCCCTCCTCGCTGTCTCCCAGGTCTCCTCGCCGGGTTCCCGCGTTCCCGCCGGTATCTCGTAGAGCCAGCCGCCAGCCGGCACCCGGTACTGGCGCTCCAGCAGCACACGGTCATCCTCCACGGCAAGCACCGCCACCGCCCCAGGATGGACTAGAACATCTCTCACGATTCTCTTGCCGTCCACCACGACCTCGACCTTGACTAGCTCGAAGCGCCTACCCTGGCACCGCGCCAGGACCCTACCCCCAAGCGCAGCCGCCACATGTGCCACCCCTAGCAGCGTAACGACGAGAAACCCCGCAAGAGTTCGGCGTCCCGGCTGGGGCATTGAGTACTGTGGCGCACCTCTAACCCCGGGGCACGCGAGAGGCATGGGAATGGTGGGTTCGGCCGCAAGGCTCCCCGGGTCATCCCTTCGCGGGTACGCCGCGGCGTAGCCCCGGGGCCGGCCTGCCTGGCGAGCTGGGAGGAGGGCTCAGGCATCATAAGTGCTTATCTCGCGAGGGCTGGCTGCATAGCTCGCCTTGACCGCGTAAACTTAAATGCGGGACACTGTCGCTCGGGATTCTGCACGGAGAAAGAAGCGCATAACCCACGCTACATGTAAAGAACTGAGGCCGGGAGATGATAGAGTATGTTTGGCTCTTTCCAGGGCATGGAGTGGGTTCTCATATTCCTCATAGTTCTGCTGATATTCGGCCCTAGCAAAGTGCCCCAGCTGGCGAAGGGTCTCGGCCAGGCTATCTACGAGTTCAAGAAGGCTAGCCAGGGTCTCACCGAGGAGGAGCGAGAACGCCAGCAGAGGCAGAGACTGAGCAGTGTAGACGAGGAAACCTTGAAGAAGCTCGCGGAGAAGCTCGGCGTCAAGGACGCGGAGAAGAAGGACCGCGACCAACTGATAACGGAGATAATATCGGAGGCAAAGAAGAAGGGACTTCTTGACGAGATAAAAGTTGAGGCCAAGGCTAAGTAACCTCATGGAGTCGATAGAGACATAACCACTAGTCATTGTATTTTATTCACAGCATCTTGGTCCAGCACTAGCTCCCCCGGCACAGCTCCCGGGGAGCTGCGTGGGAAACAATATCCGAGACAATAGGGCAGGCTCGGTGTAACGCGCCGAGGAGAGCAGCGGGTTAGGCTCCGCAGCCTAGCCTTGTAGCGCTGGGGGCAATGGGTCTTGTCCGAGGCGCCGCCTGGTGACCGGGAGGCAACAATCTGGGAACACATGGAGGAGCTGGCGATACGCCTTAGGCGTATCGTGATAGCGTTCTTTGTGGCCGCCACAGTGTTATCGATACTGCCTGCAGGGAAAGGCAGGCTCCTCTACGTTCCATTGATAGCACGGTTCCCCGAGCTGATATTCCAGCATGTCGTGCCGAAGACCGTGGTGAGCCTTGATGGTAAGGTGTATAACGTGACAGTTATCCCGACGCAGACCACAGAGTCTATTGAGATACTCGCACAGACGCTGTTCCTGCTCGGCTTTATAGGCGCATCACCGATAATAGCTAAGGAGATATGGGAGTACATTGAGCCGGCATTGTATCCCCACGAGAAGGCTTTTGCTAGGAAGTACATAGCGTTGTTCATACTTGCCTTTCTGTTTGGCGTTTTCTTCGGCATATATCTGGCTGCACCGCTGATAGAGATGATGTTTCTAAAGCTGTACCCACTGTATGTGCCGGCATCGTTCAAGGACCAGTTCATACTAAAGGTTAGCGTCTCA
>JAMOSW010000007.1 GCA_027062725.1 Pyrodictiaceae archaeon
GCCATCAGCTCCCTCACTGAAGAACTCACAAGAGAAATGCAATGGGAGCCGTGGCCCGCAGAGGAGGCCGGCGGAGGAAGATAGACCTCGAGAAGAACTCACAAGAGAAATGCAATATATCATCCCACAGCAGCAGCTTCAACCGCCCATCCTCTGCCACCAAGAAGAACTCACAAGAGAAATGCAATCTTGGCAGTCTCCATTGGCATTTCATTGAGAAGAGTTTTTCATGAAGAACTCACAAGAGAAATGCAATGTCGCGCGTCAGCGGCATGATACTCGAGCTGCTGGACGGAAGAACTCACAAGAGAAATGCAATCTACCGCTGCGTCTACGCCATGCACTGGCTGGGCGACTAGAAGAACTCACAAGAGAAATGCAATCTGACTTCAACCTAGCATCAAGCTAACGTTGGTCCAACTCGAAGAACTCACAAGAGAAATGCAATCACTCTACGCGCTCGGCGCACGCGACAAGACCGACGATGCTGCCGGAAGAACTCACAAGAGAAATGCAATACGAGATACAGCTTTCGCACGGCATAACGTCACGTGAGGGAAGAACTCACAAGAGAAATGCAATGTATTTTTTCGTTTATTTGGTTCAATTCAACGCGTATACACATAGAAGAACTCACAAGAGAAATGCAATATGAGGGCAGTCAGCTCCTCGCCGCGAGCGTGCAGGAGATCCAGGAAGAACTCACAAGAGAAATGCAATCTATCCTCCCGGCGCCCAGCAGGGCGCGCACCGCGAAGAACTCACAAGAGAATTGCAATGCCCTTGTACGGGCCGCTGCCTACTGGCAGGAAGCCGACAATGGAAGAACTCATAAGAGAATTGCAACTAGTCGCTCAGCTTCACTATTGTCGGTTTTCTTCGAGAAGAACCTGCAAGTGAGATGTATTAGCTCTAGAGGGAGCTCATGGGTGTGGTAGACTATTGTAGATTGTAGGCTATTGAGTAGGTGATAGGGTACTCAAAGAGTCAAAATTGGTAATGTCGGGGTCAGTTTCTTCGACCTAGTCTGTTATTGTGTTGAGGGGTATACTAATAGGTCTTCTAATACAGTGTAAATGTAGTAGATTATGTATTGCGTTAATAAATTTAATAAATTGAGTTATGGGGACTGTTGGCTTGTCTTGTAAGGGTATAATGTAGTCTTCCCGACGCTGCAAGTTGTTTAGATCATCTCTGTGGGCATGTGTTAGGGCTTGAGAGGGAAATGTGGATGCGGCGTGTATCTCGGGCCGTGGGAGTCTGTGTCTTTTGGGTTCGTGGAGGTAATGTGGTCTAGGCTGTGCGATGGCCTATTGGTGGTGGGGCGTTTTTGACGGGTAGGTAGCCTCCGCGTAGGGCGTAGCTTGCTGCTATGGCTGCGTGGTCGCGGTAGTAGGGGAGTCGGCGGCGGTATTCGGGTGGTAGTGGTAGTTCTTCTGCGGTTGCGCGGTCTGTGCGGAGGTAGATCTTTGTGTTCGCTAGTGTAGCTATGATCCTGGAGACGTCTGTTTCGCGGTGTGTTGAGAAGACTATTGAGATTCCGCGGCTTCTTCCTAGCCTGGCGAGCCTCTCGATCGCTGAGCGTAGTGTCTGGCTGTGGCTGCGGCTGTCGGGCGGGAAGAAGAGGTGGGCCTCGTCTATGACGAGCATGGCGTATCTTGGCTCCTCGGCGGTCTCCATGTGGGCTGCGAGGGTCTCGAGGAGCCTGTAGCCTAGTAGGACTTTGGCCTTCTCGGGCTCGGCTTCTCTGGGGGCACGGTGGGCGGCGTAGCCCAGGTCGAGGACGAGCGTCTGCAGCCCATGCCGCGCCATGAGCGCCGCGAGGCGGGCATAGTCGAGGTCGGTGTCTTCTGGCTCGCTCTCCCGGTGGCCTGTCACTGCCAGGCTCTGCATTGCCTGGAGCCGCTGTTCGAGGTTGCGTAGGGTTTCCTGGTGTATTGTTCTCAGTATGTGGCTACAGTCGCTGCGCTGACGTTGGCTGAGGACTGCCAGGAGGTCCTCTATTGTGTGGATGTGGCAGCGGGTGGCGAGGAGGTGGAGGGCTTCCCGCGCCCTGGGGGTTAGGTAGGGGTCGAGCCTGGCCAGCTCGCTGGCGCTTCCTACGAGTATCTTCCTCGGCGCTATGTAGAGGATTTGCTCGGCTGAGGCGCTGTCTCTGCAGTCAAGCCGTGCCCTTAGTCTGTAGAGGTAGGGCTCTGTCTCCTCGACTTCTCCCAGGCTGAGGCTGCAGCCGAGCCTATGGTAGCTCCGTGCGAGGCTCCGCTCTAGGTAGCGGCGGTAGTCCTCGGCTGCCTGGTGGTAGTCTCGGCGCCCCATTCCTGGCCGGCACTGGTAGCAGGGCACCACGGCAATGCCCGGTATGCCTGGATGGGTTACGGGCTTGCCTGGCGCAGCCTCTATACCGTAGAGGCGGAGTACGGCAGCTGCCTCCCGGGTCACCTTGTCGGGCGGTATGTGGCCGGGTAGGAGGCCGGCGGCGTAGTCGCTCCCCGCGTCCAGCACAACTATCTGCACGTCGCTGCTCCTTGCGGCACTGAGCATCATGTTCTTGACTAGGCTTGTCTTGCCGCTACCTGTGGTGCCCGTCACCAGGACGTGCTTCACCATCGCGCTCCAGGGTAGCCTTACGGGCACCGCCTCCCCGCCCGCCAGGTAGAGGCTGTCCATCACCGCCAGGCCGCCTACTGTGACGCCCTCGGCGCTGGGTGCGAGAAGCGATCCCAGCACGTGGGGGTCTGGGACTGCGACCGGGCTGTCCGGGTCCGGGGGCACCGTGGGCGGCATGGGCTCGAGGCCT
>JAMOSW010000008.1 GCA_027062725.1 Pyrodictiaceae archaeon
CTTTGACCCCGTGTTCATCCCGGAGGGTGTCGAGAGGACATTCGCGGAGATGAGTACCGAGGAGAAGAACCGTATCTCTCACCGAGCCAGAGCTGCAAGAAAGTTCTGCGACTGGCTCCGCGGCGGACGTAAGCCGTTATAATCCTCGCCGGGAGGCGGCCCTCCTGCTGCGGAAGAGAGTCAAGCCCCGGGTGCGGGGGCTGGGAGCCCTAGGCGGAGGCTCCCTGGGCTCCTGCTCGCCGGGTAGAGGTGGTGCGTGATGGCGGGTAAGAGGAGGAAGAAGGGCCGTTCACATTCCACGAGGCCGGCGAGCCCTACTGTGCCTAAATGGGTCCAGTATGACCCCGAGGAGATCGAGGAGATAATCGTAGACCTTGCGCGTAAGGGCTACGGCCCAAGCATGATAGGCATAGTGCTAAGGGACCAGTTCGGCATACCGCTAGTTAAACCGATAATAGGTAAGACCATAACCCAGGTACTCGAAGAGCATTGCATGAAGATGGTTGTCCCCGAGGACCTCTTCCGGCTGATGGAGAAGGCTGTGAACCTGCGCCGCCACCTAGAGGAGCACCCCAAGGACACGCATGCAAAGAAGGGCCTGCTGGACCTTGAGTCGAAGATACGGAGGCTCGTCAACTACTACAAGGAGGAGGGCGTGCTGCCAGAGGACTGGAAGTACAACCCGCAGCAGGCCAAGCTGATAGTCGCTGGCGGCCTCTATAGGGAGGAGAAGTGCTAGGCCCCCTAGCCTCCGGCAGATTCTAGGCGGTTACGTGCTAGTTAGCGCCGGGGGTACAACAGTAGGTTACCCGCTTTTGCCGTCGCGCCGCCTTCACGCCCCTTAGAGCGCCTTGAGGCTTTGAGATTCTGGCTGGGGAGTGCCGGGTTGAGCCTTGACGAGGCGTTTGCGCGCGTGGTGAGCGAGAAGGAGGCTAGCCTCTTTAGGCCAAGCGCTAGCCAGATAGACGCGGCGGCAAGGGAGTACGGCTATATTGAGATAGTTGCTTTCCCCGCTCTTGATCCCCTCCTGGCGGCTGCAGTCGCTATTCGTGTTCTCCGCGCGAATGATGTCGGGTTCAGTCTCCGGCTGGAACCGGTCGTGCCCAGGACGCTGGAGGAGCCCACCCTGCTTCTAGGCTACCCTGCATCTATTGCCTCCGAGGTTGTTGCCCGTAGGCCCTCGGCGCTTATAGGCTACGGGGAGCGGCCGCAGGGTATACTCCCGATAGCGGTTACAGCATCTAATGATTCAAGTGTTGCAGCCCTCACGGTCGGTGTGTTCTCTGAGATGGCTATCGTTGGCGGTTTCGCTGTTTACGCTATTATCGCAGGCTACTGGCGAGGCATGGACCGCGGCAAGAGGGCTGAGTTCATAGGCGTCGAGAACACTATTATAGAGATGCTTCGCCTAGAGAACAAGGTTGAGAACTTCTTCAGCTTGAGGCTGTTCAGATGGCCCGAGGTAGGCACAGAGGATGCTTTACGTCTAACTCTCGAGCCCTTCTTTCCTGGTGTAAGCGGGAAACGCGAGGACGCGCTGAACTACCTCCGAAGCGATCCTCGGCTTGAGCCCCTCATAGGGAAGACCCTGACAGAGGCGCCAGAGCAGGCGGTTGCAGTCCTCGGCGAGAGGCTCTATGAGCTGTTGAAGGCGACGAGCAGAAGACCGCGGCGGCCCACGGAGGTCATAGGTAACGTGTACTATAGTCGAAGCAATCCACTGCCTGACCTCAAAGAGGCCGCCCTCGTCTTAGCCCATTATTCTGCTGTCGGTGACCCTTACCGTCTCGTTGGTCTTGCTGTTGACGAGCAGGGGGTTGCCGCAGACGCTCACTATGTTTACCGTAAGCATTTCACCGATGTGGTTGACTATGTGGAGCCGTTGGTGGCTGCTAGGCTTGAGCAGAGGCGTAAGGGCCGCCTCCTGCTAGCCGAGCTACCAGGCGAGGTGCCTTCACTGCCGCTTGTTGAACGCATACTCGGCTTACACGGCGTTATTCAGGATGCTATAGCCTACAGTGGAGGACGTGTTCTAGCTGAGAGCGTGTTGGAGAGACACGGCTATGTGGCCCTCATGGAATTCCTGGAGAAGAAGTGTCTTGAGTACATAGAAGGCAGCATATTCATGGAGGTTAGGGATGTTGAGTGCTGAAATAGTTACGATGATAAGGATACATGGGCTTGGCGAGCGTCTTGCCCGCGCTGCGCTCGCGTCGGTTGCCCCCGATAACCGACAAGTGCCAGGCTGGTTGAAGATTAGTGAGCGTGTCGAGAACGGCGACCTAGTAATAGAGATAGTTGTTGATGAGGTCAGCAAGACGCGTCTGGGCAGCATGAGAAACACTGTGGATGAGGTGCTTTCAGTGCTTTACGTTCTGCTCAAGAGTATAGAGGAGACTGCTAAGGCTTTAAAGGAGAGTGGTCCCGGGGCTAGCCACGCCTCGGGGAGGAAGTAGAGATGAGCCGCAGAGTCGGCGGTACAAGAGACAAGTGGAGGCTAAAGAAGTGGTATGAGGTTATTGCGCCGCAGGTCTTCGGTAATGTAACTCTCGGTACAACGCCGGCTGACGATCCGCGTAAGCTCATAGGTCGAGTCATGGAGACGACGCTCTACGACATCACCGGTGACTTTTCGCTCGTCCATGTGCACCTCTTCTTCCAGATAGTGAACGTAGACGAGGAGAACCTTAAGGCTTATACTAGGTTCAAGGGGCATGAGCTTGCACGCGACTATATGAAGAGCCTCATAAGGAGGAAG
>JAMOSW010000009.1 GCA_027062725.1 Pyrodictiaceae archaeon
AACAATATACCGGCAATCGATAGAGCGACGAGGCCCCAGCCAACCACCTTATCATTAACCACGACGAGGACCCCTCCGGTTACTTGCCCTCCACGCATCTACCCACGACGCCTGCTTCAAACAGGAGGGGCTATAAGGTAGCGGCACGCCTCGTTGCAGCCTCATAGGCCCGCTTGGTCATCCTCCGACAAAGGCCAGGAGCACCCTAGCCGCGGAGGAGCTGAAGAGGAAAAAGGCCCTGCCGATAGGCTCCCTTGCTGCGTGGTGCCAGGCTACTTGCCGAGTTTCTCTTTCAGCTTCTCTATCAGCACCGGGAGGAACTTGTAGAGGTCCGCGACTACTCCATAGTCGGCGTACTGGAATATCGGCGCGTTCTTATCCTTGTTTATGGCGACTATCACCTTGGAGTCCATCGTGGCCGCCATGTGTTGCGGTGTACCGCTTATGCCTATCGCTATGTAGAGCTTCGGCCGTATCTTCTTGCCGCTTATGCCTATCCAGCGGTCCTCGCTCAGCCAGCCATAGTCAGCAACTATCGGCCTGGAGGCGCCGACGACACCGCCCAGGAGCCTTGCAAGCTCCTCGGCCATGGCTAGGTCCTCCTTCCTGCGGAAGCCGCGGCCAACGCCTACGACCACCTCGGCGCTCTCCAGGTCCACGGCCTCCCTCTTCTTGGGCTCCCAGCTCTCCTCCTCGACTAGGGCCGCGGGCGGCTTCACCGTGGATATCTCTGCGCCAGTCTCAGACGGCGCCTTCTCCTCCCAGAGCTGCGGCTTTACTGTTACGAGCGCCGGCAGCCCGGACTCGAGAACAGCCATCGCTCTGCCGCCTAGCACTTGTCTCCGAACCCTAAGCCCTCCGTCGAAGAGCTCAACCGAGACAGCCTCAGTAAACATCGGTAGGCTCTGCCTCGCGGCCAGCCGGGAGCCGGCGTCCACGCCGTCCTTAACAGCGGGGCCTACAACTAGGTCTGGCTGATGCTCGGCGTAGAGCCCCTCCAGGAGCTCCGCCAGCTGGCCCGGCGTCAGCCTCTCCGCGTCAACCCTGTAGACCCTGTTGAAGACACCGTAGGCGTGCTGCGCGACCTCGTCCTCCCGGCCCGGTGTCAGCGCGAAGGCCTCCGACGCGCCGAGGGCCGCCACGAGACCGGCCAGGCCACGCAGCTGAGCCGGCCCGGCTGTGTACACGAGTACGCGGACCACCCCGTACACACCCCGCGCTGCCTTAGATGCGAAGCAGATACCCTACTTGGGCAGGACACCCTCCTGCTCCAGGTATTCGATCAGCTTCTCAGCGGCCTGCTCCAGCGTCTCAGCCTCGATAATTACGTTCTTCCTCTTAACTTGTATAAGCTTCATCTCTACCAGGCGTGGTTTAGCCACGCTGTCCACCTCAAGATCCGATAGGCTGTAGGTCTTCACTGGCTTCCTCATAGCGCGGCGTATCTGGAGCAGCGTGGGTATCCTGGGCTTGTTCGCCTCGCCTGTCACACTCACCACGGCCGGCATCTTGGCCTTGACGGTCTGTAGGCTCTCCTCGAGATCGCGGACAGCCCTCACCACGCCTGCCCCAGCGTCCACCTCGAGGCTCCTAGCGTAGCTGATGAACGGTAGGCCCATCAATGCTGCGACGCGGCCACCGATCTGGCCCGAAATCATGTCCATGGATGCCTCGCCGGTAATTATGAGGTCGAAGCCGCCCAGCTTCTGGAGGAGCGCGGTGACGGCACGCGCAGTCAACAAGGGATCGCCGGGGATGAGCGCATCATCGATAATGATGTGGGCCTCGTCGACTCCCATAGCTAGCGCCTCGCGGATAACCTGCTCAAGCTCCTTCCTCTTCCTCGCAGAAGGCCCCCATGTCAAAGCCGAGACGGCGACAACGCGGCCACCATGCTTCTCCTTGAGCTGGACAGCCGCCTCGACAGCGTTCTTATCGTACTCGCTTATGGCGAGTGGCGTCGCCGCGGCATCCACGCCCCCATCGCTCCCCGTTCTTATCATGTTGGGGTCCAGCGACGCCTTGACAAGCACGGCTATATTCAGAGGCATGCTGGGCAGCACCCCGCCTATAGCGACAGAACCCTCGACAGCCCCCAGGGGCTGCCATAGCGTTCCATGCAGCGAAGGAGAAGCCCCATACCGGCCCACTAAAGACCCTATCCCGTCAAGCGCCAGGCCCGAAGGGAAAGCATGAAACCCGGCACCTTGTGGAGACTAGAGTACAATGTAGGAGCTGTGTCCCGGCGCCACTCCTTAGGCGGTAGAGGTGTACCCGGCATGGCTGGCGAGCCACGTGTCAGGCAGCCCTATGCGGCGCTGATAGGGTTCTACCCGGCCGACCCTCAGGAGCTAGAGGAGGCTATCAAGCGGTCGTTCCTGGACGAGAGGCTCGGCCCCGGCAGGCTCCCCGGGCCCCCAACGCGGGAGACACCCCTGCCGCTGGGTGGGGTGGCGCCCCACGCGGGCTACAGCTACTCCGGGCCAGCCGCTGCCCACCTCTACCTTGAGCTCGCCGAGTCAGTGTACCGCCCCGACACTATCGTAATAATTGGGACCAACCACACGGGCCGTGGAGGCATATTCACCACGGCCAGTTACTGGGACCTCTGGCGCACCCCGCTCGGAGACGTGCCTGTAGACAAGGAGTTTATTGAAGAGCTTGTCCGCCGCTACCCGGGGCTAGTCGACGACCCTTCGGCTCACGCGGAGGAGCACAGCGTCGAGGTTGAGCTCCCCTTCCTCCAGTACATCTACCAGGGCCACAGCTGGAGCCTCGTACCCATCGTGGCTAAGGACGCGACGCCCAGGATAGCCAGGGAGATAGCCTCTGCACTGCTCGGTGCAGCAGAGGCTCTGGGGAGGAGGATGCTGGTGATAGCCAGCAGCGACTTCACCCACCATGGCTACATGTACGGCTACGTGGTCTTCACCGAGAACATCCGGGAGAACGTGGCCAGGCTCGACTTGTCAATAATAGAGAAGATACTTGAGCTCGACACCGAGGGCTTCATAGCGAAGATAGCGGAGACAGGTGCAACAGTCTGCGGCTATGCCGCGATAGCGGTGCTGATGGAGTACGTGAAGGCTCTGGGCGGCGAGATGAGGCTCCTCAAGTACTACAACAGCGCCGACGTGACCGGTGACGAGGACATAGTAGTCGGCTACGCCGCGATACTAGCCGCCCGCTAGCTTCTCCCCATACCTCTTCAGCACCTCCAGGGTCCTCCTCAGCGTTGCCACGCTGGGCACGATGGAGACGTGTAGGGCCCAGTCCCTGTCGCTCAGCGTGACCCGCCTCACGTCGGCCCCGGCCTCCAGAAGCCCCCGGAGCAGCTGCCGCGCCTTCTCTAGGGCCTCGCTGCCGCTGTAGAGGGCGGTGAACCGCTTCCCCGCCTCCACGACTTCTCCACGCGTTAGCCTCCCCTCCCTGCCGGCGGTATCCCTTCTCACGAGGCGGGCCACGTGGCGGTCATGGGGGTGGTAGATGTGGGCCTCGCCGGGGAGTGGCGTGTTGACCCGGAATGTCAGCTCGAGCCTGTCCTTCTCGCGGCGCAGCAGGATGACTGGCAGGTAGAAGAAGACATGGCCAGGCGGCATGGTGTAGAGTATCCAGGCACGCCTGCTCCAGCGGTAGGGGAGCTCGTAGACGGCACGGAAGCCGACGAGGTAGCCGAGGAGGGTATAGGTCTTGTCCCTAGGCCTCAGCACATCCTCTAATATGCCCACGACCGCCCTCATACGTGCTATCATCTGCCGTCTTATCTGGAAGAACCACACGACCGAGGCCATAGAGGCGACTATAACGGCGTAGAACAGTAGCCACCGAGCTTCGGGGCCCACGGCGCGCCACTCGCGGCAGCCCCTGGCGCCGGTCAGCCCCTAATAAGCCGGGTTAGTCTAAACAGTTTATGCTAAAACAGTTTAATAAAGGCGTGGGCTTCGGGGCCCACGTGTCAGCCCCTAGTCCCGCAGAGGGGCGGGGCCGAAGCTACACCAGGAGGTGCGTGGCCGCGTTGCCGGGCGGGGCATCGAGAACAGCCGGGCTGGCGCTAACCGCGCTGGGTGTACTCCTCTTCCTCTACGCCATCGCGGAAGCCGTGGCGCAGGGCCACATAGGCAGCAAGGAGGCATGGACGCCCGGCGCAGAGGCGATAATCCTGGGCTGGTTCCTGCTCCTCATAGGCCCCGCCATAGCGTTCGGTGAGACACCTGCAGCCGTGAAGCCCAAGTAGGGTGTAGCGCTGGGGTGGTGCAGCGTGGCGGTCCCGGCGGGCCTAGTCGCTCTAACGGTCCTCGCGGTCTATGCCCTTGCTTACGTGTTCTATGGGAGGCGTATCCTCGAGCAGAAGGTGGTGCGGGCCAGCGCTGAGAGGAAGACGCCCGCCTACACGAAGTTCGATGGTGTCGACTATGTGCCAGCCAACAAGTACATCCTCTATGGCCACCACTTCGCCAGCATAGCCGGCGCGGGCCCCATAGTGGGCCCTGCGATAGCTATGGCGTACGGGTGGGGCCTGCCTCTCCTCTGGGTCATCTTCGGCAATGTCTTCATAGGTGCGGTCCACGACTACCTCGCCCTGATGGCAAGCGTGAGGCACGGCGGCGTCTCAATAATGACTGTCTCGGAGAACGTCATGGGGCGCCGTGCGAAGTACATATTCCTCTTCTACGTCTACGCCGCCCTCATACTGGTCCTAGCGGCATTCATGAGCGTCAACGCTAAGCTGTTCGCCGTGCAGCCCAGCGCGGCCAGCAAGGCAATGATATACATGCCCCTAGCGGTGTTCCTCGGCTTCCTGCTATACCGCACCAGGCTCAGCCCAGCCGCTAGCACAGTGATAGCCCTGGCGGCGCTGGCGGGCGGCATAGCCTTCGCCGTCAAGTACCCGCTGCTGATCCCCGGCGACGCCTATCACACCTGGATGCTCCTGCTAGCCCTCTACAGCTTCCTCGCCAGCATACTCCCGGTGTGGTACCTGCTCCAGCCCAGAGACTACCTCAACGCCTACCTCCTCTGGGGCTTCGTCGCCTTCGCCATAATAGGCGCCCTGGGCATAGCAGCCGACGGCCTCACAGGCCCAGTCTACACCAGCTTCGCGCCGCCAATATTCAACGGCGTGGCGACGCCCTTCTGGCCCGCGATACCGCTCATCATAGCCTGTGGCAGCCTCAGCGGCTTCCACAGCGTCGTCGCCAGCGGCACGACCAGCAAGCAGCTAGCTAACGAGCTAGACGCCCTAATGATAGGCTACGGCGGCATGCTCACAGAGGGTGCCGTCAGCAGCCTGGCAGTCATAATACCCATAGCGTATGCTTGGAGCCATCCCCAGTTCCCGGAGTTCCTCCAGCACGCGGCGCCCAGCCTGCTGGATGACTACGAGAAGGGCGGCATACTGGCCATCGACAAGGTGCAGAGGTTCACCGCCAGCTACGGGTTCATGCTAGGCCAGGCCTTCAACAGCACAGCCGTAGGAGCCTTCATGATGAAGTTCGCTGGCATAGCGCTGGCAACCTTCATACTCACCACGCTGGACTCAGCCACCCGGCTGGCCAGGTTCGCCTGGCAGGAGATGCTCGACTGGCTAGCTGACAGCAGCCCCGGAGCCTACCAGCTCCTCGCCAACAGGTTCGTGGCCAGCGGCGTAGCGGTCCTCCTAGGCCTAGTGCTGGCCTACCCCAACGTGACTATAGGGCAGAAGTCTCTGCCAGCCTACAACATAATCTGGCCCGCCTTCGCTGGCACCAACCAGCTACTAGCAGCACTCGCCCTCCTAACCAGCGCCCTATGGGTATACGCCGTGCTAAAAGCCAGAGACATGAAGACCAACGCGCTGATACAGCTACCAGCGTGGTTCCTGTGGGTTACCGTCACCGCCGGCCTCATATGGTGGACAGTATTCGTCCTACCAACCTACCCGCTAATACAGAAGATAGGCGCCGGCGGCATAGTCATAATATCGCTGTTCATAGACTTCCTGCTGATATACCTCTACGCCACCGGCCTGGCGAGAGCCAAGCAGGCACAGGTAGCGGCAACAACACGCTAACATACAACCCCCCACCCATGCCCAGCTTTTTTACAACCCCCACAGGTACACCCCACGCATATTCTCACGCAGCCCAGCGGCAAAAGAGCACCTCCTCTCCCCTATCCGCAGAGGCCTCTCCCCCGTCAGACAGTAGGAGGTGACGCTCATGGCCGCGAGGAGGCTGACGGGCATACTGTCCCGGCTGCTCCGCGAAGCCAGAAACTTCCTCACAGGGCTCCACGTAGCCCTCATCGAGCAGAGCGTCGAGACCCTCGAGCTCGAGCTCCTAGAGCTAGAGCACGTCTTCCTAACCCTAGTGCTGGGGAGCCTAGTCGGGCTCCCCCTCGCCCCGCTCGGCATAGCGGCGGAGCTGGCCCCCCACCTAGAGGACGAGGTAAAGATACTCTACGAGAGGACGTGGCGCGGCGGCGACGTCATATCGGACCTCTTCAGCCGTATGGGGGGCGAATGGTAGGGCGCCTCATCTCCGGCCCCGGAGGGCGGCAGGGCCTTGCCCCGCGTCATGGACGCGTTTCGTGTCGAGCACTGGCGCCGTCCCCACGTCGTCGTAGCCATGGGGAAGGGTGGCGTCGGGAAGACCACGGTCAGCCTCAGGCTCGGCCTGGAGGCGGCGAAGCAGGGCATGCGGGTCCTCGTCGCCAGCCTCGACCCTGCCGGTCACCTGCTCGAGTACCTCGGCCTCCCAGGGCCGCTCCGCGAGCAGGAAGTCTACCCTGGGCTACGCGCGGTCCAGTACAGCATAGAGCCCCTCGCCAAGAAGGTCGCCGAGGAGTACGCGGTCCTCCTCCGCCGCCTAGCCCCGGGCCTCGACGCCCTCGGGGGCGGCGACGTGCTGCGGGCGATAAGGGAGGCGCCGGGCTTCGAAGAGGAGGTCTTCCTCCGCGTCCTCGAGGGGCTCTACCAGAGGAGCGATGTCGACCTCGTAGTTGTCGACATGCCGCCCACCGGTGTCGCTCTCCGCGTGGTCGCGCTGCCCCGGCTCCACCTCTTCTGGTCGCAGAGGCTACGCGAGATAAGGGAGAGGATAGTATCAATAAAGTACGCTATAGCGAACGCCCTGGGGCGCCGCGGCGAGCTCCACGACCCAGTCCTCTCCAAGCTCGAAGAGATAGAGGAGCGCAACAGGCGCCTCCACGAGGAGCTCACAAGGCCCGAGAGAACCAGCTTCATGGCTGTCGCGACGCCGGAGCCTCTCCCAGTCTACGAGGTACGCGTCATCGCCGAGAAGCTGCGGGAGCTGGGCACCATGCTGGAAGCCATAGTCGCCAACCGCGTCCTCATGGAGCGCGCCGGCAGCCTGGGCCTCGAGAAGGTTGAGGAGGAGGCGCTCCGCCGCCTCCGCGAGTTGAGGTGCAGCCAGGAGCCCCCAGCCGGGCTCGCGGTGATAGCCCACGCGCCGCGGCCACCGAGCAGGATAGAGGATGTCGAGGCGCTTGAGGACTACATCGTCTCCGTGGAGCGTGGGCCATGCACCTAGCCTGCCCAGGCCCTAGTGTATCAACCAGTGCACGGACTCGTTGACACAGCCACAACACCCCAGTATACGCACAAATCATAGAAATAATTGAAATGTTCTACATAATTATCCCTGTGGCGAGGCTCTGCGGGAGCTAGAGCAGACACCGGCAGCCCAAGGCACGGGGACAGTAAGCGTGACACCCATGCAGCGCCACAAAAGATACGAAAAAGACCAAAATAGTTGCATAATAGACTAACAGGTCTGGCTAAACGCTTACAGAACGTAGCGTGCCCCGCTCACCCAGTAGGCTAGCCCGCACACAGCAGATACACCACGACACACAAAGACAAGTAATACACAAGACAGCCGCGAAGCAACAAACACAGCAACAAACAGTACAAATATACACAAAAATAAAACAGCATAAAACATTTTCACATACTAGCATAAATATTAGTCGAAGAAGTAAAACATCAGCCCAGCATGCTGGCCTCCAGACGGCTCACAGAAGGTAGCCCACACGGCCGGGCTCCAAGAAGCACCGCTCCACCAAGTATAAACCACGGCAAAGCCGAACATGTAACATAGTAGTCTAACAGGTTTCGATGCAAGTAGGCGACAGGGTAGCCTGTCCCCCTACCAGAGCGCAGCCACACACCCCACCAGAGGGGGTCCCCCTGGGGCGCGGCAGCGCCACAGAGACACCCTCACGCTACCCGCGTGAGACCGGTGCCCGGTGAGGCAGGGCTGGCGGCTTCTTGGCCGCGGAGCAGGTTATTGCTGTGTCCGGCTGCAGGACTGTGCCAGTGGCCGTGTGGGCGTGGTGTGGCGGGTGTGCTTGTTTTGCGGCGCTGGGTGGCCGTGGTGAAGGTGGGGCGAGGTTGGGGCTGTGAAGGTGAAGTTAACTGCCACTTAACTTCCCGGCCAGTAGATTTAACCCGCCCATGGAGCCTTGAATGGTGCTTCTCTGGGCTGCGCGTGGCGAAGTGGAGGGGCTCTGCGGGGCGCTGAGGCTGTGGTGCGTGGCGGCGCCGGCCGTGGACGGGTGCTGGACGAGTATAGTGTTGAGCGTGTGCTGCGGTTCCTTGAGGACGCAAAGGAGGCGATCCGGGCGGCCCGTGCGGTTACCGGAGAGAGCCTCGACGTGTTCCTACGCGATATTCGTCTCCGCTTCGCGCTCCGCTACGCCCTGGTGCAGCTGGTGGAGTCGCTGGCGGCGGCTCTGGCTCCCTGGCTTGAGTATAGCTGTGACCGGGCCCCGGAGACCTACCGGCAGGTCTTCATGCTGGCGGCCGAGTGTGGGATTCTACCAGCGGATGTTGCCCGGGTTTTGGCTGCCCTAGCTTCTCTGCGGAACATGCTCGTGCACCGCTACTGGAGTGTTGATGACGAGAGGCTTTTCCGGGAGACCCGGGCGTCTCTAGAGGTGGCTGAGAGAGCCGTAGAGTGGCTGAGGAGGCTTGTCGGGTATCAGCGCGCTGCTGGAGGCGAGGAGGCGGAGCACGAGGATCCCGCGGGTGGTGAGGGAGAGGGTTCTCCGCGTTCTCCGTGAGGCGCTTCTCCGCCGGGGGGAGGTTAGGCTCGCCCTGGTGTTCGGTGGGTTCCTGGTTCCGGGGAAGCCTGTGCGTGACATAGATGTGGCCGTCTATACGGGCTACCGTGTGCCCGAGGAGGAGATGTACCTATACATGGATGAGCTCGGCGAGTACATCGAGAGGGTCCTCCGCAGCGCCCTGGACCTCGAGAAGGCGGTGGACGTGGTGCTACTCGAGTATGCGCCCCCTATGCTTAGGGCAGCTGTACTCCGTGGGGGCCGGGTGCTGGTTAACCGTGAGCCGGGGGCCCGCACCCTGCTCCTCCTACACGCCCTCGACGATCTCCAAGGCCTCAGACTGGCTGGAAAGAAGCTAAGAGGCTAAGTGATGGCTGCGGCGTAGGGCCCTAGGATGCCCGGGGAACAGTGAACCAGGGCCACGGGGGAGGCGGTGAGGAGGGGAAAAAGAGTCGGCGACGCCTATGTGTGGATAAAGAGGACTTTTAGCTCTCGGGCTTCTGCTCCTTGGCTAGGTCCTTTAGGTACTTGGCAGATATCGGTTTGCCGCCGTTTATCAGTGCCTTTTCGGGGTCTATCGTCACAGTCTTCCATGGCTGCCATTTACCTGTCTTCTCGTCGAACACCACTAGCTGGAACTTGTACTTGACGCCCTCGACTATTGGTATGACGCCCTTGGCCCACTCCAGCTTGCCCTCCTTGCTGTTCCACCATGTTAGTGTTACCTCGCGCTTCTCGGCCATCTCCTTCGTCACCGGCGTGCCGTGGCAGTCGTTACAATGTTTGCCCTCCTCAACGACTATGTGGGGGAACTGTGGGGCTATGTCTATCTGGTAGGTGTTCTTCTCCTTCCAGACAACAACCATCATGTTGGCACTGTGTATCTGGTTGAACTTTGTGTCATTGACCAGCAGCACCCAGCCAACTATCGGGTAGGCCTTCTTTATCACCTTGTGGAGCGTCGTATAGCTCTTGTACGCTATGTCGAAGTGGCAGTTGTAGCAGGTCACAACGGTAGGCACGTGGCAGGCGGTACAGTGGAGGTCGGTGAGGTGCTTCCGGTGCTCTGGTATGAAGCTAAACGGGTAAGGCGCATAACCATCCATGTGGCAGTCCTTGCAGTCCCTCTTCAGCGCCTCCCTCATCGTCTTATAGTCTCCCATGGCGTGTACTTCCTTGCTGTCATGGCAGCTGCTGCAGGTATAGCCTATCCCGGCTAGGTGCACATCACTTGGTATGACGCCCTTCTTGCCTAGCGCGATTGCCTTGGCCTCTCTGCCGTGGCAGCCTAGACACGTCTCGGTCCTTGATGCAACATCGACGCTAAAATCAACAACCTTGCCATCCTTGACTTCTGCGTGGCATGTTTCACAGCCTTTAAGCACTGTGCCATCGGGAAGCTTCTTGACGTGGCACTTGACACAGAAGAGGTTCTCGTATGGCACGCCAGTCTTGTTGCCTAGACCCCGCTCGTACCAGTACCTCATACCCTTGGTTGTTGCGTGCAGTGTAGACACGAACTGCATCTCTGAGAGGCTCTGCCCTGATATCTGAATGAGTGGGTCATTCTGCGCTGCCGTAATGGCGCTATGGAACATGGCTGCCGCCACGGCAGCGACAGCCATGGCGATCAGCAGCCGTCGCACCATGCCACTTTTCACCAATTAATAATGGTAGATGGGCTGTACAAGTAAGCTTAAAAAATATGACGTCAAATCATAGAAAAAATTAGAGAATAATTAGTAAGAACAATAAGAATGTGAATACGAGAACCTCGCTAAGAAAGCTAAGAAAGACGATAAGGACAACCCTAGGAGCGCCACTAAGGGCAGCACAGAGAGGAGCACATAAAGCGCGAGTAGAAGCACGCACACACGCTAAGAGCACCATACTGCCCGAAGCTTGAAGCCACAGTAGAAGGCCCGTGTGCACCCTAAGAACTGCTAGTCGGGAGGGCACTTCTCCGGCCTACCGCTGGGCCGGTCCCTCTTGGGGTGTCTTGTGACCCTCTTCTCGAGCTCGCGGCGGAAGCTCTCGACCAGGTTGTCGAGCTGCCCCGGTTCGCCCTCCACGGCGGCCCGGTGCGCGTAGACTATGAGAGGCCTGTAGAGCTTCTTTATGAGGCTCTCGGCGAAGTCCTGGGCCAGCTTCTCGACTATAGTGGAGGCGCCGTCGACGCCTGCGCCGCGGAGCCGCGAGGCCAGCTCCTCCAACTCCTCCCGTGACACTATCCTCGCATACTCCATCATCGTGGCTATGGCTTCGTCGGCGGCCCTCCTCCTCCACGCCTTAGCGAATAGGCCGAGCTGCTCCTCAACTATGCGCTCTGCCTTGGGGACCTCGCGGCGTCTCCGCTCAAGCGTCTCCTGGATGACACGCTCTAGGCCCTGGAGGCCGATATAGCCCAGGTGGCTGGGCACGGGGGTCTCTACCGCCGGCGGGTTCGAGATGTCGACGACGAGGCTGCCGGGCCTCATCCGCTCCAGCATCTCGCGCCGAAGCAGGGGCTCCTCGACCGTCACCGCGGCGAAGACTACGTCGCTGCGGGGGAGGAGCTCGGGCAGCGCGTCGAGGCCAAACGCCTCGCCCCTCACTTCCTCGGCGAGCTTCACGGCCTTCTCAACGGTTCGGTTGGCGATGAGTATCCTTGCGCGGGGCGCCCTCTGGCGGACGAGCCTTGCGACTATGCTGCCCGCCTCGCCGGCGCCCACGACCAGCACGGTGCGCCCATTGTAGCTGCCGATTATCTTCTCCGCCGCATGCACAGCCGCCCCAGGTGCGCCCACGTTGCCATAGCTTATCATAGTCTTGCCGCGGACTAGCTTCCCGGTCTTAATGGCATAGTGGAATAGGAGGCTCATGTACTTGTAGGCGTAGCCGTGCTCCCTCGCGTACTCGTAGGCCCTGGAGACCTGCCCCAGTATCTCGTTCTCGCCGAGAATAGCCGACTCGAGGCCCGAGGCGACGCGGAAGAGGTGACGGGCAGCCTCCTCGCCCCGGAGCACCCGGGCGTAGGAGGCGTAGGGCCCAAGGAACTCCTCTACCTTGACCAGGAACCGCGGGTCAGGGGCGAGGGCGTAGACCTCGAAACGGTTACAGGTAGCGAGAACGACCAGCTCCTCGGCGTAGGGCGCCAGAGTCTCATAGGCCTCCTCTACGCGGTTCTCGAGCGCGCCCACCGCATCCATGGGAGCCCACTTATGGGTAACCGCTACGGCCACCAGGCTCTCAAGGCTATGCCCAACGGCAGACTCCTCCGCAACCACAGTGACGCCACGCCTAACACAGTCACGAAGCCTCTCCATGCCCACCATCTCCGGTCCCACAGCGCCGCCAATCGCCGAGAGCCACGGCCGGTGCATACAGGGCCTCTAGAGACACTCTACCCCCACTAACACAGCCACCACTCCCGGGGGGCCGGCAGCGGCCCCGACCGGCAGCGGGGCAGCACCCTTCTCCCCCAGGGCGGGACCGGTAGACGGCCCGCCCGGGGCAGAAGGCCAACCATATAGTCTATCACGATTAATCCCACCACCGTTGTTTAAATAGATTAATCCCTACAGTGCCGGCCACGGGGACGTGGCAGGGGCGGCAAGGGAACACTTGTAGACCGCGGACCACGGTATAGCCCTAGTCTCGGTGCACGGTAGCTTTGATAGGCCAGACGCCAGCCCTCGTCTTCTGCATATACCGCGGCAGCCAGCAGTGTAGGGTGCAAGAGCTGCTCCGCAAGACGGTTGACTACTGCGGCTCCCCCGGAGTGACCGCCTGCCGGGTGGGGGAGGGCCAGGAGCTTCTGCGGCCCAGCATCGCCGCCCGCCTGCTTTACGTTAACCGCGACCGCCCGGACCTGGTCGAGGTCTGGCTCCGCGTCAGCGGCGACTATGGCGTGCTGGAAGCGTTCACGACAGTGTTGAAGAGGGAGAGTGGCGTCTCCTTCCAGATCGTCCAGTCCAGCCGCTACAGCATGATTGTCCGCGTCCTCTTTCCCCGTGAGCCGCGCTGCCTCTCCTGCAAGTGGTGCCCCCTCGTATCATCCCCCCTAGGCTCCATGGTGCGCAGTATAGTATTCACCCCCGAGTTTATGCTGCTCGAGCTGCTCGTGGCTAAGCCGCAGGCGCTGCGGGAGCTGGAGCATCGGGGCTGCCTGGTGGTCAGCAGCGTGCCCGTCGATGGCGTGGACTACAGCCTCACGGAGAAGCAGGAGTACGCCCTCGTGCAGGCATTCATGGAGGGCTACTATAGCTACCCCCGCCGTGTCTCCGTCAAGGAGCTTGCGGCGAAGCTCCGTGTCTCGAGCAGCGCCCTCGCAGAGCTACTGCGGAAGGCTGAGCAGAAGATAGTCGAGAAGTACATCATCGAGGAGCTTCCCCACTACCTGGTCCAGCACGTGCTCCGGCGGCCCAGGCTCCGCGAGCCCAGGCGCCGCGTTACGGGTACAGACTAGGCCTCTAGTGCACCGGTGCACCACCCAGTGCACCCACCCGTCCGCCTCGCCGGCGCCGCGGCTAGAGGAGCCTGGATCGCTTCTTCATGCCGCCCAGCCTAGAGAGGAGCTCCTTGAGCGGCTCCGGGTCCCCCCTCTCTAGGGCCTCCAGCGCCGCCTCGGCCTCGGCAGGGGACCCCACGAGCCCCACGAGGATGTTGAGAAGAATGTAACGGGCCTTCCCGCGGTCTCCCCGAGTATAGGCTAGCACCGCCTCGTAGGCCTTGCGGGGATCCTCGACCAGGAGGTGGGGGAAGTCACGGCGCGCTATGCGGAACGCGTAGCTGTTTAGCAGGGCCAGCAGGCCAGCACCCATGTAGCGTAGGCGCGCCGCGATAGCCCTGGCGGGGTCCCCCACGGCCCGGACACCTATCCACCGCTGCAGGCCCATCCTCCATGCATGTAGCGTCTTTCTTCTCCGTTATGCCGCTGGCGTGCTTCTCGCCTACCTGCGGGGTCTAGCCTATGCAGCCGGAGCGGAAGAGGAGCTCCGTATTGAGGATGATTAATGTTTCTACTCTGCCGAAGAGGCCGGCAAACTCGACAGTATAGCTCTGGCCCACATGGTCGCTCTCTAGGAGGAAGTGCGGCTC
The DNA here is from genome assembly GCA_027062725.1 of Pyrodictiaceae archaeon. GTDB lineage: Archaea > Thermoproteota > Thermoprotei_A > Sulfolobales > Pyrodictiaceae > QNYQ01. The sequence continues at coordinate 14,143 of JAMOSW010000009.1, forward strand.
ACCTATGTAGATAGCCACGTCTGCCATCGTGGCAGCGAGACGGCGGTAGAACTCTTCCCGGCTATAGCTACTAAACGTGTATATTGACGTTACGCGTCGTTTCTTGTTTCGCAGCATAAGGTTGTAGACGAGCTCCTGGTACTCGCGTTGATCAGCGAACACTTCGAGTATGTCGACTCCCTCTAGTATAAAGATGTCAGGGTTGTCGCGGTCTACAGTGGTGCGTATCATGTCGTAAATCTCTGTGAGCGTGTAGGCGGTCGGGTTGAACGAATAGATACTGAGGTGGCGTGCGGCGAGTCGCTCAGCGGTCTCCCGGTCGTGGTGGGCGAGGTTGAGGAGACAACGGACTAGGTTGTGGAAAGATGTTGGACTAGACTTGGCGCTCATAACGGTTATCTTCGGCTTGTACCTTGTTATCAGTGCTGCGACTACCAGCGATATGACGTGCTTGCTGTCGAGGGTAGGGTAGTGGCCTAGGATAACCTGGGCGCCCCGGGGGATCGTAAACACGGCCGAGGCGAGCTCCTTGAGTTCCGTTACCTTGCTTCGTACTGTGCAGACGGGTGTGCGGCGTGAGAACTCGGCTATTGCGGAGGCCACGTTGAACCTCCTCGTGAGGTCGAGTGGGGGCACCTCCTCCGGAGCCTCGGGCAGGCTCAGCTCCACCACGATGCCTGGCCGGATGTAGAAGGGTATCTCGGCCTGCCTTATGGGCGCCCATCGGGCCTTCCTGAGCTCCAGTATGCGCTTCACCTTGCCCTGGTGGGTTTCGAACCGGAGTATGATGACAGCGTCAACTATGAACTCCTCTATGCCGTACCCGACTGTTTTGGCGCCGTAGGGATGCTCGGCTATCAATACGGTGGTTACGTCCATCTGCTTGACGCCGTTGACGAAGAAGTTCTGGACCAGCTCCCTTATCCGGGCCCGGTCCCGTATTATCTGGAGCATTGCGGTGACGCTGTCAACTACTAGCCTCTTCGCCCCGGTCTCAGCAACGAGCTGCAATATCTTCTCCAGCTGGGCAACCAACGCATCCTCGTCTACTATTGTCAGTGCCTCTTTGTAGTGGAAGAGGCCCTTCTCCTCAAGCCTCTGAAGATCCATTCCAAGCATGTTCATGTGGACCATGAAGTCTTTCTTAGTCTCGACGAAGTTCACGTAGATGCCGGGTTCGCTGCCCCTCACCGCACCCTCATAGAGGAACTTGGCGGCAATAGTCGACTTGCCTGTGCCCGGGTTGCCCGCAAGCAGGACAAGCGCGCCCCGCGGAAACCCGCCTAACAGCAGCTTGTCTAAGCCACTGATGCCGGTAGGGACTAGCTCGAGGCTCAGCTCACTACCCCGGCTTCTCCGTGGCGAGGCAACACCCTCAGACATGGCGACCTAGCCCCTACCTATAGGGTGGGCCAACCCGGCGGCTAGAATAGGCGTCCCTCCGCGCCAGTGCGGCGTCCCCAGGGGAAGGGCCGGCGGGGCCCCCTTCTTGGGGGGCGCTACCGGGACGCTATTGTGGCAAGGAGCGCGGGTGCCGTGGTCCCCCCGGAGCCTGGCATGTGCGGGGCATGAAGGAGCAGGGGTGCAGCGAGGAATGCGGCAGTGCTGGCGAGGAGCAGTAGCGCTATATACTTGGGTGCTAGTATGGCGTGTCCATGTATGACCCTCGCTATGACTACGGCCGAGGCAACGACTATCATCAGGAGAGCGTAGTAGTACATGCCCATGAGGACGCCGGTGTCTATGTTGGCGGTGCCGAGGCCTGGCAGCCGTGCGCCAGCCATCGTCTTAACCAGGTAGAGCACTACCCCCGCCGAGACCGCGTAGGTTAGGCTGGCCAGGGAGACCACGAAGCTGTACTCGCCGAGCCTGCTCTTTGTGAGCTTCGTCAGCCTCCGGAGCTCCCTGCTGTAGGCCGCCGTCACCGCCAGCACCCTGGCCGGGTTGCCGCCGCTCCTCGCGGTCGAGACGATGCTGCGTGCCAGCAGCCTCACCCTCCTGGGCGCCCGGGCGAAGGCGACACGATACGCGGCCTCCAGGTCGCCGGTGACGCGGTAGGCGCGAGCCATCCTCTCCACGTAGCCACGGAGCGGCTCGCCCATCAGCTCGGCTGCGCGACGGAGAGCCTCCTCGGTGGTCCTGCTACTTGCCGCGATACTCGCGTATATCGCCAGGAACTCGCTCATCTGGTCCTCGAGGGCCTCGAGGGCTGAGACGCGGCGCCGCGCGTACAGCCAGAGAGGCAGCATGGCGGCCGACAACGAGACACCGATATCCGTGACTGTGCCCTCGTCAGCTATGACCGGGATGAAGCGGAGGTGCTTGACCTCAAACCTGGCCGCTAGCTGCGGGTAGAGCTTTTCCGCCAAGGCGTTGTAGCCGTAGAGCAGCATTAACGCGAACACTAGCAGCGAGACGGTAACCGCCGCCACGGCCCATGCGTCCACCACGCGCCGCCACCACGCCCCTAGAGCCTTATCCTGGAGACCAGATTGTCTGCGAGCACGATTATCCCGGCGGCGGTCATGGGTGTCAGTATGAACGTTGTGGTGAAGAGCAGCGTGTTGAAGTCAAGGCCCGGTATGGGGTTGAACACCAGCAGCAGCCCGACAACACCTATGGCTATAGGCAGCATGACGCTCGCGGCAACGAATATCTCCATGTATGCGCCTAGCCCCGCGGTAACTCTATCAATCTCCATCTCAACGTTGAAGAGGTACTCGCGGAGAATAGTGTCTATTATGTCCTCTATCCCTGCCCCTGTCCTCGCAGCCGCAGCCAGGGCCGAGAAGAGGCTCTTCAGGCTAGTGCTCGGCGTTATCCTGGCTGCGGCCTCGAACGCCCGGTCGAGCGGTGCACCGAGCCGGACAGCCCCCCGTAGGTACTCCAGCTCAACCCTAAACTCGCGGAGTTCCTCAAGCTCCCTCTCGGCCAGCTCCAGTACGGCACCGTGAAGCGTCGAGCCGGCGAGGAGCCGCGTAGCGAGGCTAGAAGCCAGCAGGGGAAACCTGGGCTCCAGCCTTGACCCCCGGCTCGCGTAGGCTATCCTGGGTAGCGACACTAGGACAGTCATCACTAGAGACGTGGCTGAGACGAGGGACAGGCCTACAGCCGCCAGGGCTGCAGCCACGCTCAGGCCAAGGACGTGCGTCAGCAGCAGAAACCCCCCGACGGCCACTACGGCGTCAACCAGGACCATCAGGGCCAGCCCCGTGGCCGCGTAGCGCCGAGGGCTACTGGAGAGGCCGGAGCCAAGCACCTGGTCCCCAAGGAGGGGGTTGAACGCTGCCAGAACACGCGTGAACCACTCCACGAGGCTGTAGGCAACAGCCTGCAGGTAGGCAACAGCCTCCTCGGCGGCCATGGCCAGCCGCCGCAGAGCCCCCCCGAGGGCCTGCATAGCAGGCTACACCCTGACAGTCTCCGACTCCCCGCCCCCACGGGGGAACCTGTAAGGCTCCACGCCGGCCGCGAGCGCCTCCCGATACACCGCCTCAGGGTCACGCATGTAGCGCCTCACGGTCTCATGCAGCTCTATCATATCCATGCCCTTCTCGGCAGCCCACCTCAACACCGTGGCCCTCATCTCGAGGTCCCGCCACACCTGCTCCACGCCGACAGCCAGGAGCTCAGCCACAGCCTTCACGAAGCTACTCTCAACGCTGCCGACGTAGTGCCACTCGTCGCCCTCACGGCTCCACCTGAAGAGGGGCCGCAGCACCACCTCATCTCTAGCAGGGTCGTAGAGCGCGGTCTCGTCCACCCTCGTCACCCTCCTCACGACCTCCCCGCCACGCTCGATGCGCAGGATATTCACGTACAGCTTTGCCGCGGCTATCAAGCTCTTCGGGACATTCATGGGCGGCGACGAGAGCCTCCTAACAAGCACCTCCGCGCTCTCCGCATGGATAGTAGTCAGGCCGCCATGCCCGGTCGCTATAGCCTGGAAGAAGACGAAAGCCTCGCGGCTCCTAATCTCACCCACGATTATCACGTCAGGCCTCATACGGAGCGCGCTCTCAACCTGTGCCTGTAGAGTCACATTCTGCACACCAGGCATGTCGCTGAGACGTGTATGCAACGCAGCCCAGTTATCATGGAACGGGAGGTAGATCTCCGGAGTATCCTCCACAGTCACAATCTTATACTCCGGCGGCAACAGCATCGCGATAGCGTTAAGCAGCGTAGTCTTACCGCTCCCCGTCGGCCCATAGATAATCACGCCCTGCTTGTGCTGAATAGCCGCCCACAGCATCGCCGCAACTCCAGGCTCCAGGGTCCTAGAGCGGAGCAGCTCCACAACCGTGAACGGCTCAGCACGGAACTTACGGATAGTGAAGTTATGGCCCCTCCTAGACACCACGTCCAGGATAATGTGGACACGGTAACCCTCCGGCCGCAGCACCCCCTCAACCACGGGCCGGGCCAGGCTCGGCTCCACACTCGACCGCAGCGCAAGCTTCATCACAACCTGCTCAAGCTCCACCGGGTCAGTAAACGTCAACTCACTCGTAAGCCACTCAAACACATTATGGTACACGAAGACAGGCGTATAGAGCCCATTACAGGAGATGTCCTCGATATGCGGGTCACGGATAAGCGGATCAAGACGCCCATACCCGACAAGATCACGCGCAACATAATAGGCGGCCGCTAGGGCAACCTCCTCCGGGTCACGGCCCTCACGCCGAATACGCCTACGAAACAGCCGGGCAAGCACACGGGTAAGCTCCAAAGCCTCCCTCATACCATCCTCCAACGCATCAATCTCTGCAAAACGCCTCAACAACTCCAAGTCACGAAACACACGCCTCATCACGATACCACGAATCTCCTCACCAACCCTGCCGAGATCAGGCTCAACAACCTGATAATAACGCCGCCCAAACTCATCCTCAACAACCCTCGCAACAACACGAGGCACATCAAGAACACTATACTCAGAGAGGACATGAAGCTGTTGTCTACCGTCTTCACCTCTCTCCCGATTGACGGCGGCAACGGGTGCGCTGCTACCCTTTCCGTCTCGTCCGCTTGTGCTCATCTCCTCGGCAGGCATAGCAGCCTAACCCTTCCCCCAACCCCGCGTGGCAACAGCTTCTCCACGAAAACAATCTATACTTTCCCCGCTATAGTCCCCGTCGCGGCTACCATAGTCTAAGGCCACAAAAGCGTTGCAGAGAGGTTGTCAGCGCAGGGACTGGGGGTGGCAGGGAGTGAGCTGAATATACCGAAAGAGGGTTAAAAAACAACAGCTACGATAGAGATGACTATCGGAGGGGTCTATATGAAATCTAAGACTGCTTGCCAACGACAGCTACGGCCTGGACCTCGACACCATCGCTAGTCACGAACTTGACAATTACGGCTCTGTTGACCAGATTCTGTTTGCTGGTGAACGTGACGTTTACTAGCTTCGTGTCTCCGGGCGCTATATCTACAGCAAGGTTCTTGCTAGCTACTATGGTGTTATTGTATATCACGTATACTGCCGTTATGTTGACAGGTACTGGCCCGACATTCCTTATGTACGCTGTCACGTTGTACTTATTGGCAGTTGTATTGTAGTAGACGCTGATGACGTCTATCTTGAGCTGTTCCTGGAGTGCCTGCTGCTGGGTCGGCTGGTTGCTGACTGTGCCGCTTACCCAGAGGTAGAGCAGTACGGCGGTCGCCACGGCGATTAGTACCAGCAGTGCGGTTGCCACGACCGGGGACACTGCGCGCAGGGCCTTCATGCCTCTGTCACCTCTCCCTCTAACCTGTTCTCCAGATGTATACCCCGAGTAGGGAGTTCTGATATAGGTTTCCCCTTTGCCGGCCCCGGTATGTATGGCGCCTAGGTGCTACCCGTACGGGGCCTCTCCCAGCTCGAGCCGCGGGCAGTGCTTCTCGAGGAGACGCCGTATGGCCTCCTGGTCCTCGGCTAAGAGGCTGGCCCAGGGCCGGTAGAGGTTGAGCCGGCAGATGTCGGGGTAGACGTGGAGAGTCGCAGCCAGCCTGCCACGGGCGAGTATGATCATGCTGCTGGCGTGCCTTGAGACCTCGTAGCCCTGCCTCTGGAGGAGCCTCTGTAACTCCGCCGCCAGCCGGACAGCCGCGCTAGCCACTGCGCAGCCACCCTCCCTCCGGGGGATGCTGGTGGGCTAGGATGGCCCCTCTCCCGGGCTCATATAGTTCCGGCGGACTCCTGGCGGCTCTCTGCCGTTGGGTGCGCGGGGGTTGGCTGGTTGCTTGGCTGTGGTGGCTCTGGGTGTACTGGTGGGTGGACTGGTTGGCTACTTGACGAACAAGGTGGCGGTTTGGCTGCTCTTCCACCCGGTTCGCCCCCGGTGTCTCCCCTTGGTGGGGCTGTGTCTGCAGGGCGTGGTTGCGGCTAGGCGTAGGGAGCTTGCGAGGCGTATGGCTGGCCTGGTGGATAGGTACCTGGTGTCGGGCCGGGTTTGGCGGCGCCTTGAGGAGGAGGCGTCCCGCGTTGTGGGGGAGGAGCTGAGGGTGGCGGTTAGGTCTTCCCCGTTCCTTGCGGGGCTTGAGCCGCTGCTGCAGGGCGTGGTTGAGCGTGTTTCGGGGGCGGTGGCGCGGGCGGCGGCTGGGGTTGTGAGGAGAGTTGACATTGCAGGGCTGGTTGAGGAGGAGCTAGCTCGTCTCGACCCGGGTGAGGTTGAGAGACTGTTCTGGGAGATGGCTGGCCGGGAGCTTCGTTTCGTCGTCTACTCGGGCCTAGTGCTGGGTGGGCTTGTTGGGCTGTTGCAGGGCCTACTCCTATGCCTGCTTGGCCTTGGGGGGTGAGAGTATCGCCCTCGCGTCTACGGCGAGGGCGCCCTTGGGGTAGCTCATGACGGGGTTGAGGTCCATCTCGGCTATCTCCGGGTTATCAATCATAATCTCCTGCGTCTTCATGACTATGTCTGCTAGGGCGTCGAGGTCCCGCGGAGGCATGCCCCTATAGCCCTGGAGGAGCCTGTAGGCCCGCACCTCCCCCATCATCTCCAGCGCGTCCTCGCGGGTGAACGGTGCGACACGGAAGCTCACGTCCTGGAATATCTCGACGAATACGCCGCCGAGGCCGAACATGACCGTGGGCCCGAAGACGGGGTCTCGGATGCTGCCCACGACGACCTCCACCGCGCCTGGCGGCGCCATCTCCTGCACCAGGACGCCCACTATCTCGGCGCCCGGGACGCGGCTCTTAACGGCCTCCACTATCCTCCGGTAGGCCTCGGCCGCCTCCTCGGGCCCCTTGACGCCCACGACGACGCCCCCCACGTCGCTCTTGTGGACCACCTGGGGCGACACGATCTTCAGCACAAGGGTGCCGCCGAGCTCCCTGGCGGCCTCTGCGGCCTCCTCCGGGCTCCTGGCTAGCCTCCACTGGGGCACCGGGACCCCATAGGCTGCGACCAGCGCCAGCGCCTCGTGCTCCAGGAGTCTGGGCCTGCCCCCTCTAATCGCCTCCTCGATTATCCTTCTCGCTTCCTCCCGTGGCACACTAGCGTCCACAGTGGCTTACCTCCAGGCCGCTATAGTACAGCCACGGTGGCTTCTAAGGCCACCGGGGCAGCACAGCGTAGCCCCCACGTATGGGCGCGTCGGCGGTACGGGGGTGCAGCGGGTGCCATGGCTGCGCCGCGGTTGGCGGTGCTGCTGGCCGCCGGCGAGGGCCGCCGGCTCGGAGGCCGTAAGCCGCTGGCCCGGCTCCGCGGCCGCCCCCTCGCGTGGTACCCGGTGAGCGTGCTACACCTGCTCGGCGTCACCGAGTTCGTGATAGTCACACGGGGAGAGCTCGCATCGGAGCTCCGGGGCCTCGTGGAGATGGTCGCCGGCGCAGGCAGCGCTGTAGTCGTAGTCAATAGGGAGCCCTGGAGGGAGAACGGGTACAGCCTCCTGCTCGGCCTACGCGAGGCCGACGGAGAGGCAGTCCTAGTGTCAATGAGTGACCACGTCTATAGCCCCAGGCTGGCTGCCCGGGTCGCCGCCACCGCCTATCCCTGGGCGCTATACGTGACCGGCTGCGACGCCTCGCCCTGCTGCGTCGACACAGACGAGGCCACAAAGGTGCTCGCAGCCGGCCCCGTGGAGGTGGCGCACGGGAAGGGCCTCCCCAGGTGGACCTGCATAGACACCGGCGTCCACCTGGCGCGGTCTGGGCCCCTGCTCCTGGAGGCGGCGCGGCTCACATGCAGGCTCAATGAGGGCGTCCTCGGCCTCAACTCTCTACTCGACACCCTGGCCCGCCTCGGCATGGCGTCCACCTCCCGGGTCGACGGCCTTCCCTGGCTCGAGGTGGACACACCAGGGGACCTGGAGGAGGCCGAGAGCGGTAGGAACAGGTGGGTGGTTGACCATGTCCTCGAGTGGCTCCAGGGGTAGCCTCACGAAGCCGACCGACGGCCTGGTCTCCCGGCTGCTGAACAGACGGATATCGACCAGGATATCCAAGTGGCTGGCCAGAAGAAGGCGTCCGCCCAGCCCAGACGCGGTCAGCGTGGTCGCTGCCTGGCTCGTCGCGGCAGCCGGGCCCCTATTCGCCTCCGGCCACACGGCGCTGGCTGGAGTGGCCGTCCAGCTAGGCTCAATACTCGATGGCGTGGATGGCGAGATAGCGAGACTCACTGGCCGAGCCAGCAGGGTGGGCGCACTCCTCGACACGGTGCTGGATAGACTGGCCGACATAGCCGCGATATTCGGTGCCTCGCTCGCCGCTGCCACTAGCCTCGGCCCAACGGGGGCGGCGGCGATAGCTGCGGCGGCAGTGTCGGCGGACCTCCTAGTCACCTACCTCCACGCGGTGGGCGAGAAGCTGGCCGGCAAGCACCCCGCGCTGGTGGGCCGCCTGCCCAACATAGCTGGCCGCGACGTCAGGCTCTTCACGCTCTTCCTCGCAGGCGTTGCGGGTCAGCCACTAGCGGGTCTGGCAGCGATAACGCTGCTGGGCTACGCCTACACGGTTCTAAAGACCATAGAGCTGCTGCGCTACATGGAGAAGAGCGGCGCTGGCTGAACCACGGCCACCCACGGGGGAGACGGGAAGGGGTCGCCATCGCTGGGCCTCAGCACGCCCCCGGGGCGGCGGCCGGCGACAAGGGAGGGGCCGCCGAGGAGGGGCTTCAGCGTCGGTGATCCCGCTCATCCCCATGTGGCGAGATTGTGGCTCCACGGCCTTATTCGGGTTTAGGGCCCCCTTCGGGGCAGGCCTGTGCCGGCCTGCTGCCACCCATTTACCTGGTCGGCGCACCGGTGGCAGCTGTCTATGCGGGTGCGTAGCCTGTGGAGGGCGTGGTTCTCACCGAGCGTGGCCTGGTGGTTGACCTCACCTGTTGTCCCCTCAGCGAGGAGACCGAGGTATACCCTGGAGATCCTCCCGTGGAGGCGGAGACTTACGCGACCTACAGGGTGGACGGTTTCTACGCGCGCAGGGTCTGTTTCGGCGAGCACGTGGGCACTCACATCGACGCGCCGGCCCACTTCGTAGAGGGCGGGTTGACGGTTGAGCGGCTCCCCCTGGCTAGCCTCGTTGCTCCGGGCGTCGCTCTCGACGTCTCTCGCGGGAGCGGCGAGGTAGGCCCAGAGGAGCTAGAGGAGGCCCTTAGGGAGTGTGGTCTCGGTCCAGGCGTGCTCCGCGGCTCCTGGCTCATCCTCCGTCTAGGCGACCGATGGCTCGGCGAGGAGGCTGCAAGATGGCTCCGGGCCCATGGCGTCGTGGGGCTAGGCGTCGACTCTTGGAGCCCCGACCGTGACCCCTACCCTGTCCACCGCGTCCTGCTCGGCGCCGGTGCCCCGATACTGGAGAGGCTCAGGGTGCCCGGGCTGCTGCTCTGCCGCGGCTTCCTCCTAGTCGTGGCCCCGTTGCCGCTCCGCGGTGGCAGCGGCGCGCCAGCGAGGGTCTACGCTCTCCTCTAAACCTCCCGCCGCTTCCCCTTCCCACCCTGGGGCTGGCTGTGGGTGAGGCCGCGAGGAGGCTCTGCATAGAGTCAACATATACGCCCGTGGTTCACCCCGTGTATCCGCGCCACGCTAACCGGTACGGCACGCTCCACGGAGGCGAGCTGGCGGGCTGGGTCCTAGAGGCCGGCGGCATGGCGGCTATGCGGGCCACGGGCGGCTACGTAGTCCTCGGCGCGATAGACTACCTCTTCATCCTCAGCCCTGCCCGGGTTGGGGAGAACCTCACAGTCCACGCCTGGCTCATAGGCTCGACGAGGCACACAGTGGATGCCCTGGTCTACGCGGAGGCGGCGCCCGCCCCGGGCAGGGAGGGAGGCCCTCGCCCGGTCGCGCTCAGCCTCCAGACGTTCGTCGCGGTAGACGAGTCGGTGAGGCCCAGGCTTCACGGTGTCGTAGTGTCCCCCTGCAGTGTCGAGTCCGAGGCCCTCGCGGTGCTCCACAGGATGTGGCTTGAGAAGAGGAGGCCGCTCATAGAGGAGAGGACACGGATAGCCAGCGACCTCTCCCCACTCGACGCTGTCTTCAAGAGCGTCAGCCACAAGTTCGTCTCTCCCGTGGACGAGTTCACGCTGCCAGGCGTGCTGGACGCCTCGCGTCTCTTCCGCTACATAGACGAGACAGCTGCTGTCTCCGCGATACGTTACACGGCGGCGCCGATGGTCACGGCAAGCTTTGACGCCGCGGTCTTCGCGGCCCCCGCCTACACCGGGGACATCATAATGCTAGAGGCCGGCATAACCGGGGCGGGTAGGAGCAGCCTAGAGATAGGAGTAAAGATATTCGCCGAGAACCCGGTGCGGGGAAGGAGGACCGCGATAGCCCGGCTCTACACGGTATTCGTCAGTGTAGGACCCGACGGGAGGCCAAGGCCGCTTCCCAGGAGGCCAACTCTAAGCCCGAAGCGAGAGAAAGAATTCATGGAGAGACGTAAGGCTAGAGAGGAGCGGAGGAGACAGATAGCTGAGATAGTTGAGCAGGTCCGGAGCCTCGCCGGGCTACACAGCTAGCTCCTGGCTGTCTCCCGCTCTAGCTCCTCTAGCGCCTCTCTCAGAGCCTCTAGCGCTTGCCTCGTGTAGGGGTTCTCCGCCCTTATCTCCTCTATGACGGGCTTCAGCGACTCGAGCCTGGCGAGCGTGCTCAGCGTCTGCCGCAGGCTCCACGTCACCAGCTGCTTGAGGGCAGCCGGCTCCACGCCCAGCTCCCTCGCAAGCATTGCGGAGGCTCTACCATAGAGCTCGTAGACTAGGTGGTGTAGCACCTGGTTGACCGCCATAGCCTTGTCGTGCTGGCTTGCGTCGATGTACACCGGCACCAGGCCGAGGCCCTGGAGGAGGGCGTCAAGCCTCTCCCTCCACCTCTCCAGCCTAACCGGCACGACGGCGACGTTCTCGCCCGCGGGGCAGCTCAGGGGCCCGAAGAGGGGGTGGAGGCTCGCGTACTCGGGGCCCGTACCGTGCTCGCGGTAGAGCCTCTCAACCAGCTTGACCACGGGAGTCTTGACTGACGCTATGTCGGCTATCAGCATGCTCTCCCGGTAGAGGCTCCAGTGGCGCGGCAACAGCTCCCCAAGCGCGGGCGTGGGGACAGTGTAGATCACCATGTCCGCCCAGTCTATGGCATACTCTTGCTCCATGTACTTTGCGCCGACGGCCTTAGCCGCCTCGCGTGCCTTCTCCGGGCTACGGCCGGTGACTGCAACCCAGCAGCCGGCCCTCGATAACATGGACGCGAGCATGCGCCCCATTCCGCCGTAGCCGTAGACGGCTATCCTTACAGTCTCGGGGCAGTAGAGCTGTCGACACCTCGTCTCCCGCGCAACCATGAAGTATATTTCCTTCGCGAGGTTCGGCGGTATCCCGAGCTTCACGGCCTCCTCGGCGAGCAGGTTAGCAACAGTTATCTCACGGGACGGGTCATAGACGCTCATCCCGCTCTCCTTCTTAACCTCCCCCAGCACGTCGGCGATGTTCATCCTCGCAGCTATGAGGCTTAGTATGCTCTTATCTATCCGGAGCAGGCTGGCGCGGAGGCTCTCCGCTGCAGCCTGTCCCCTCTCACCGTGACCCACGTGCGTCAAGGACAGTCACCTCCTCTTCCCTTGCTGCAGCCGCTATGCCCTATGCTCACTAAGCTTCTCCGCTATCCTCCTGGCGATGCCTTCCGCGTCGAGCCCCTGGGCCCGGTAGAGGTCCATAACGCTCCTAGCGCTGTGGCCATAGCCTGTCGCAGCGACAGGGTATACGGGCACTGGGTGGAGCTGCGCCAACGTCTCCACGACGGCGCCGAAGATGCCCCCGCGGGGGAAGTGCTCCTCCACGACAAAGACCACGCCGTGGCGCTGCGCGACCCTCGCCAGCCCCCACGCGTCCAGGGGCTTCACAGTGTGCAGGTTGTAGACTGCGACAGCGACGCCGAGACGGCGCTCTAGGAGCTCGGCGGCGGCGAGCGCGTTGGCCGCCACTGGGCCCGCGGTGATTACTGCCGCGTCGCTGCCCTCGCGGAGGGTCTCCAGCCGGCCCAGCACGTACTCCGCATCCGGGTCTGTCACCGGGGGGCTATAGTCGCGCCCTACCCGTATGTACGCCGGCCCCCGGACGTGGTCATGGACGGCGAGCACGGCCTTGTAGGCCTGTGGCGGGTCCGCCGGGACCACCACTGTCATGTTGTGGAGGACCCTCATGAGGGCTATGTCTTCGAGGCTCTGGTGGCTCGCGCCGTCGCCGTGGTCGCTGAAGCCGCTGTGCGTGCCTATCAGCTTCACGTCAAGGTTCATCCGGTCCACGGTGTTCCTTATCTGCTCCCAGGCCCTCATGAGGAACATTGCGAAGGCCGCGGCGTAGGGCTTCTTGCCGGCTAACGCTAGGCCGGCTGCGAAGTCGACCATGTCCTGCTCCGAGATGCCTATGTTCACGAACCTCCTGGGGAACCTCTGGCCGAACCACGCTGTCCTGGTCGAGCGGGCGACGTCGGCGGTTATCACCACCACGTCGGGGTCGGCCTCGCCGAGCGCCAACAGTGCCCGGCCAACCGCATCCCTTATACTCATCCTACTCAATGCTTCTCGCTCTACGAGGGTCAAGGTGCTGCCCCCCAGTAGCCTCCAGGAAGCCTATGCCGCGGCCGCGGCGGGTGTAGGCTATTATCGCGGTGGGGCGCCTCGAGGAGTCAGCCTGTCGTAAGGCCTCTAGGAGCATCTCGTAGTCGTGACCATCAACCTCTATCACGTTCCAGCCGAGGCTCTCCCACCTGGCCGGTATATCTCCCTTTGTCTTGATCTTCTCCGTGGGGCCGTCCAGCTGGAACCCGTTAACGTCAACAATGGCGACCACGCTGTGGAGCCCAAGGTGGGAGACCGTGGCGGCGGCCTCCCAGACCTGTCCCTCGTCAAGCTCGCCATCGCCCAGTATGACGTAGATCCGGTGTCGGTCCTCGGTCCCGTCAAGCCTCATAGCATATGCTATGCCGGCCGCGATGCTGAGGCCCTGGCCGAGGCTCCCCGTGGAGACATCCACGCCCTCCTGGCGGTAGTCCGGGTGTCCCTCGAGTCCGTCAATTGCGCGTATCTTGTAGAGCTGCTCCTCCTCTAGGATGCCGCCCTCAGCCAGGACCGCGTAGAGCGCGGGCACGGCGTGACCCTTGCTGAGGATAAGCCAGTCTCGCTCCGTTGGCCGGTCGCCGCTCTTACGGAGGCCCCTGCCGAAGTATATTGATACAAGTATGTCAAGGACGCTGAGCGATGCGCCGACGTGGACGCTCTTATCGGTCAGCCCCATCTTTATGACACGGTCTCTGGCTCGGAGGCTTATCTCGCGCAGCTTGGCCGGAGAAGCCTGGGGCTCCACAATAGGCTGCTTCACCTCCCGACTGAGCGATACAATAGGCGACCCCCTCCAACCAGGCTTGGTTCCCACAGTGCTCCCACGAAGAACCGGGCCCCGCCACCTCCCGCTGCTTAAAACGCTTGCCCTTCCGGGCCGCTTAAAGCCAGCCCAGGCGCCGACCCAGGCAAGGGTGGGCCAGAAGTGGGCATGGACTGTCGCCTTGTTCTCCGCGAGGCAGGCGAACAGCTAGTCATAGAAACCGCCAGGGGCGTCAGGATAGGAGCAGGCGAGCCTACGGTCATAGCCGGCCCCTGCAGCGTCGAAGACCCCGACATGATAAGAGAGACGGCGGTCTTCATAAGGCGGCTGCTCGTTGACGAGCTAGGCCTAAGGAACGTGATTATAAGGGGTGGTGCCTGGAAGCCGCGTACAAGCCCCTACAGCTTCCAGGGCCACGGCGTGAAGGCGCTTGAGTGGCTGCGCGAGGCCGGCGACGCCGCCGGTCTCCCGATAGCGACAGAGGTCATGGACCCCCGAGATGTAGCCATAGCGGCCGAGTATGTGGACGTGCTCTGGGTGGGCGCGAGGAACATGCAGAACACGCCGCTCCTCCGCGAACTAGCCAAGATCGGCAAGCCGGTCCTCCTCAAACGCCACTTCGGCACAACAATAAACGAGTGGCTCTGCGCCGCCGAGTACCTCCTCGCCGGCGGCAACGAACAGGTGGCCCTAGTCGAGAGGGGCACCAGGGGCTTCAACGAGTACGCCAGATTCAGCCTAGACATAACGGTTATCCCAGCCGTCCAGGAGATATCACGGCTCCCCATACTGGTCGACGTCAGCCACCCAGCAGGCCGCCGCAGCCTGGTCCCGCCGCTCGCAGCCGCGGCATTGGCGGCAGGCGCAGACGGGGTGATGATAGAGGTGCATCCGCGGCCCGACAAGGCGCTGAGCGACGCCAAGCAGCAGCTAAGCTTCGACCTATTCGCCGAGACTATGAGACAGCTGCGTAGACGTGGCCTCCTCTAGCCCCTCTCCGGGGGCCTTCAATGCGGGGGAGTGGATGGGTCTTGGCGGCAGGCTTCGAGAGAAGGACGTGGTGCATAAGCTACAGCGACAGAGTGGAGGCCCTTGTTGGTGCAGGGGCTAGGCTCCGCCTAGGGGAGGCCCTAGCGGGCATCGAGCCCAGCGTCGATAAGGTGGCTGTCGTTCTCGATTCCGGTGTGCCGCGTAGCCTCGTTGAGCCGATGCTTGCTGGCATCAGGGAGCAGGGCATCCCCGTCTCTGTCTACGTGTCGCCCGGCGGTGAGAAGGCGAAGAGCCTCGAGGCCGTAATCGAGCTGTGGAGGTGGATGCTCGGCGAAGAACTAACCAGGGCAAGTGTCGTGGTAGCTGTGGGCGGAGGCGCAGTCACTGATTCGGCAGGCTTCGCTGCAGCCACCTACATGAGGGGGGTTAGGTGGGTGACGGTGCCTACAACCCTTCTCGGCATGGCTGACGCGGCGGTGGGGGGTAAGACAGCGGTAAACATGGCGGGAAAGAACATGGTGGGCGCCTTTCACCAGCCCCGGCTCATAGTGGCTGATGTCGAGTTTGTAGAGACGCTGCCGGAGAGGGAGTACCGTAGCGGCCTCGCGGAGGTGGCTAAGCATAGCCTGATACGTGGAGGCAGCTTCTACCGATGGCTGAGGGATTCCTCGCCCCTCTTGCTGCGCCGGGACATGGCGGCCCTCACCAGGGCTGTCGCGGAGAGCGTGGACGTCAAGATGGGCGTGGTCGTGCAGGACCCCAGGGAGGAGAAGGGGGTACGTGCGGTTCTGAACCTCGGCCACACCTATGCCCACGCGTTGGAGAAGGCGAGCGGCTACACCATACCCCACGGCTACGCCGTCGCCGTAGGCGTGGTGGTCGAGTCTGCTGCCGCCGAGCGGATAATCGGCACAGATCCCGCTGTGACGGCCGAGGTTGTGTCCCTTGTCTCGTCGCTCGGGCTCCCCTCGGCGCCCCCCAGGAGCCCGGGCTGCGAGGAGACCATAGCGGAGATAAGGCTTGACAAGAAGCGCCGCGGCGACAAGCTCCTCCTCCCACTCCTCGAAGACATAGGTCGCGTCAGGCTAGTCAAGCTGGGACTCGAGGAGGCCCGCAAGGAACTCCTAGCCGCATGCAGGAGGCTGCAGGAAGCACGGGCCCGTGGCTAGCTGCGCCTCCAGAGCCAGTGCAGGAGCCTTCCCCGAACCCTGTGCACCCCACCCCCGGCCGCGACAGTGCTCCGGACACGGGGGCAGAGACTGGGCTCCACCAATGTGCCGGCAACCGCGTCCACCCCCAGCCGTAGAGCCACGAGGGGATGGAAGCTGCTGGTCGCACCCACCAGGGCCACCAGGCGCGCCCCACTCCGCCTAGCGGCCTCTACCTCGGCAAGGAAGGTTGGTGGGTCGAGCACCGCACTCCCCGAGAACACGACAGCCGTGGCACGCCCTATAGCCTTCACCACCTCCTCTCGACTCCGTGCGTCGAGAGCCTTGTGGCCTCGCCTCCTGGCCTCGGCCAGCAGCTCCCCCTCATAGTCGGCGGCCACTAACTCGGCGGCTCTCCGCGAGATATCGGCCGCCAGGCCCGGCATGTAGCCCAGCATCATCACCCTATCCCCTGGGCCTATGCCCAGCCTCTCGGCGAGGCTGGCGGCGCCGACGAGGATCTCTATTCCGCTCGCGTGGGGCTCGCCGGCGGTCTCCAGCATCCAAGCAGCGGTCGCCGCGTTAACCGCCGCAACCGCGGCCGCCGCCGCTAGGCCGGTGCGGCGCCTCTGGGGGAGCCGGGCCAGGCTCCTCGGGGTGGACTTCCAGGGAGCAAGATCGGCAGGCTCCAGGGGACGCAGGGGGAGCCACCGCGGGGTTAGGGCCACCCCGCAGTAGCCCTCCTCGAGCTCGACATAGACCCTCGTGGCAGCTATGAAGGCCTCGGCTAGCCTGCTGCTAGCCCAGCGCCTCAGCGGCCCGCTGAGGGCCTCCAAGAGCGCCGCGGATAGCCTCCTCCAGGGGTCCACCCTCCTCCTCCCCGCCGTGCTCCAAGCGTAGCCACACGACGCGCTGGGGGAACGGTATCTCTATCCCTGCCTCGTCCAACGCCTTCTTTATCTCGCCGAGCAGCTGGCGGCGGAGGTCTAGCCAGTGCCAGCTCGGCACCCAGAACATCACGCGGAGCACTACTGCGCTATCGCCCAGGTCCTCGACGTATATCTGCGGTGGTGGCTCGGCCAGCACCAGGGGGTGGCTGTCGAGGACGCCCATTATCACCTCGCGCGCGGCGTCTATGGATGCATCGTAGCTTATGCCTACAAGGTACTCTACGCGCCTAGCGACGGATCGATGCAGATTCACAATAGTTGCCTTGAATACGTCCTCGTTTGGAATCCTTACTATGCGGCCGTCCAGGGTTTCAATCCGGGTAGAGAATATAGTTATGTCTAATACACGGCCTACTATCCCGCTACCCTCGAGTTCCACGAATTCGCCGGGCTGCAGCGGCTTGTCTATGTAGAGGAAGAAGCCGCTGAAGAAGTTAGATGCGACGGTCTGTGCGGCGAAACCGAGCGCGACACCAAGCAAGCTACCGGCAAACGCGAAGCCGGTCACATCGACGCCGGCCAAAGCTAGCCCAACTATGGCTGCAACCGATACGAGGAAGTAGTAGACGCTCTTAGCTGCCAGGTCGACGAGGCTATGGGGGAGCTGGCTGAGACCAAGCGTCCGGCGAACCATCCTACGCACTAGCATGGCAAAGACAATGCCCGCGCCAGTCACGGCGCCAAACACGAACGCGCCATAGAGGCCGTGGGCGAGCTTCGATATGACGGTGTGCAGCGCTGAAGGAGCTGCAGGAGGCAACCCGGCGTATCACCTAGAGAGAGGCCTTAGACTAGCAGCCCCGAGGGCTACGCTAAAACCCCGAGGGGCCCACGCAGCGAGAATCTCTGGCGGGCAGCCCACCCGCCCAGACACCCGGGAGGAGAGGCGCCCGGGGAGCCTGGCTCGTTGGGTGAGGGCGGGGTCCACCGG
The DNA here is from genome assembly GCA_027062725.1 of Pyrodictiaceae archaeon. Classification (GTDB taxonomy): domain Archaea; phylum Thermoproteota; class Thermoprotei_A; order Sulfolobales; family Pyrodictiaceae; genus QNYQ01. The sequence continues at coordinate 31,967 of JAMOSW010000009.1, forward strand.
GCGGCGCCCCACTCCGGGGCGCCCCTCTCTGCTTCTACGGCGCCGCGCTGCGGCTCCGCCATTGGGCGTAGGGGGTGTCACCGGCCGTGGAGAATGTTGAGCTGGGACGACTAGCCAGGCGTGCGGCTAAGATCCTTGTCGAGGCTAGGGGCCGGGCGCTGGTGTTCACTGGCGCCGGTGTAAGCACGGAGTCCGGTATCCCCGACTTCCGTGGCCCCAGCGGCCTCTGGAGGAGGATACCGCCGGAAGTCTTCAGCATTGAATACTTCCTCTCGAACCCGGGGGAAGTGTGGCGCCTCTACGCCGAGCTGCATCGCGTCCTGGCGGAGGCTAGGCCTAACCCTGCTCACCGCGCGATAGCGCGCCTCGAGGAGATGGGTCTGGTAGAGGCCGTGATAACGCAGAATATTGACGGGCTGCATCAGGCGGCGGGGGGCCGCCGCGTACTTGAGCTCCACGGCAGCGGCAGGGAGGCAGTCTGCCTAGCCTGCGGGGCAAGGCTCGGCATAGAGGAGGCGATACGCCTTGGCCAGGAGATGGGGTGGCCGCCCCGATGCCCCCGCTGTGGTGGTCTGCTCAAACCCGACGCGGTGTTCTTCGGCGAGCCGCTGCCACGCGGGGTGCTCGAGGAGGCGCTCCGCTTGGCACGCAGAGCCAGGGCGGTGCTTGTCGTCGGATCGAGCCTGCAGGTCTACCCTGCCGCCCTTGTCCCCGAGGAGGCGGCTAGGCACGGAGCCAGGCTCATCACAGTCAACCTTGAGCCCACGCCTCTCGACTGGAGGGCTGAGCTCGTTGTCCGGGAGAGAGCTGGCCGCTTCCTTCCCCTAGTCGTCGAGGAGGCTGAGAAGCTACTCGCCTAGCCTGTGGTCTATGAGGTAGACTATACCCCTGGCGTCGTCGCCGCAGCTGGCCAGGTCGGCTGCCTCCTCAAGCACCCGCTCTGCCACACGGTGCATATGATAGCCCCCACAGATGGGGCGCAGCGCGTTCAGCAGCTCACGGTAGGCATCGATATCCGCCACGAGGATGGCCCTCCCCGGCTTGTACTGTACCACGAGGCGTCTCCCGCAGTTGGCCTCGAGGAAGCCCAGGCTAGCCAGGCTCCACACAGAGCCCTCAGCCGCCACGAGGCCGCGGCTCCTGGCAGCCTGCTCTAGAGCCTGCTCCGGGTCCACGGCCACGAGCCGCTCCAGTCTCTCCATCTCTTCGCCCGTGCCGGCGACGGCAACGTGTAGTCTATCGCTCCCTGCAACCTCCTCTAGCCTCACGACAAGGGCGTCGCGGCCGGCGCCAAGCGGCACCCTGCACGTTACTACCCGGTAGCGCCTTCCCCACAGACTGTAAAGCCCACCATGGTAGACCTCAACACCGGGTGGACCGGGACCGGATGCCCCCCCGCTCTCTCCCATACTCAATAGCTGGTCTCACCGGTGTTACTGCAGGCCCACGGCGCCGGCTCATAATACGGACTACTCTGCGCTGCCGAGCTCTGCCGGCGAAGAGTATATGCGCAGCCCTCTTCAGCCTTCTAGGCAGCGCCCGAGGCTCCTAGCTAGATGCAGGAGCAGCCCCAGACCGCGGGCCACGTAGGGGTCACTGAGCTCCCGCAACAAGCTGACAACACCCTTGACCGGCCGGGCCCGCGACAGATTCTCGGGCTTAAATGCCTCGGTTGTGCACCGTGCGAGCCTCTCAACGGTCTCGGCGGCCTCGGCTGCGCCGCCCTCATGGGCTCCCTGGGCGGCGGCTAGGCCGAGGGTTGCGAGGGAGGAGAGGGGGCCGTTCGAGACCATGCCCAGGGGCTCGTCGTAGTTCTCGGCGAGGACTACGAGGAGGTCGAGGAGGCCCGTCTCCTTGAGCTTGGCCGCGAGCTCCGCTAACGCCTCGAGGGCCTGACTGGCCTGCACCTCGCGGAGCTGGGCCAATGCATCGTCTGTCATGGCCGTCATCCCCCTTTTGCCCGTGTCCCGCTGGCGCTCGGGAGCCCAGGCGCCTGGCTGCAATAAAAAGAGCCGGCCCTAGTCTATCCTTATGCCCGTGAGGCGGCCCAGCGCTTCGCCGAAGAGGTAGCTGCCGAGAGCGGTTGCGAGTAGCAGTGTGGCGCTCTCGGCGTATTCCCTTGCGAAGCCCTTGCCCTGCACGACGGCGCTGTAGTATGTGAAGGCGGCCGTGAGTGCTAGGCCGGCGGCGGTGCTAGCGGCGAAGGCCAGGAGCATGGCGTGTGTGAGGAAGTAGGGCAGCGCAAGGACTACGACGGAGAAGATGTAGCTTAGCCCGGTCACCGCTGCGCTGACGAGGGGGCTCTCTTCGCGGCTATGCTTTGCCTGCAGGTAGGCGGCGCCAGCCATTGAGAGCGCAGCGGAGAACCCGACTATGAGGCCAGCCACGCCAGCCACGACCGTGTTCGAGGTTGCGCCAAGGAACCCCGCGTGGACCCCGGTGACCTCGACTATCGCGTCCGCAAGGCCCAGGGCGATGTAGCCCAGGTACTTGACACGGCTATCCCTTATCTCCTCCAGGAGGCGCTGCTCGTGCTCCTCCTCCTCGCGTATAATCTCCTCAAGGCGGCGCCGCTGCTCCCCCTCCAGCCTCGGCAGGACCTCCCGGTACCTCCTGATAGTCTCCTCCTCGCCCCGCTCCAGCAGCCTAAGCGTGAAGACAGGGCCGAGCAGCCGGTAGCTCACGGCGAGCAAGCTTATCCTCGGCTTTTCAATCCTACAGTCCCTACCGGCAATCTCCCGCCAGAACAGGTAGTGCCGGTACTCCTGCTCAGCAAGCGCCTCAAGAAGCCTCCTCCTTGCGGGATCGGCCTCCCTCTCAGCCAACGCACGGTAGACCATTGAGTCGAAGAGCTCATCCCGACAGAACTCCTCGGCAAGCCTCCTCAGCTCGTCAATACTGACTGCCACGTACAGCACCACCCTCCTCCTACATTCCAGTAATCACGCCTCCAGGGCCGCTCTCAGGTTTAAGGGAGCCCGGGGAAAGACACGCCGGGGCCACCCCCGGCAGGACCGGCAGGAAAGGATTTGGGGCAGTGTATGGGGTGGAGGCCCGGCTCCCTCGGGGCTCGCTGGGGCCTGGGGACGCAGGCCTTGTCCTCCAAGGCAGCGGTTGTAGACACAAGCGTCCTACACGCCTATCTCCGACGAGAGGACCCGCTCCATGAGGCGGCGGAGGCGCTGTTAGAGCTTCTGGACGCAGTCGTGGTGCCGTCAATAGTGCTTCACGAGCTCGTATGGAGCATGCGGAAGAAGCTGGGCAGAGTGGCGGCCAGAGAGGCTGCCGAGAGGCTGCTCGCGATACGGGGTGTCACGTACGAGCCCGTACTGGAGACCGACATAGTCTTCGCTCTCGCCGACACACGGCGCTACCACGACCTTCTCGTGGTTTCCGTGGCCAGCCGCCTCGGTCTCCCCCTCGCCACCCTCGACCACGGGATGGCGCGGCTTGCCCGCCGCCATGGCGTCGAGCTCGTCGCCGTGCCGCGGCTCGCGCGCCGCATCGGCGTCTAGCACCCGAAGGGTTTGTGTACAGACACGTATATACGAAGCCCTACACGGCTATGAGATGCCCGGAGGTGCCACGCCCCCCTTGTCCGTGACCATAACGGTCCGTGTCCCCCGCGAGCTCGCGGAGAGGATGAGGAGGCACAGGGAGGTAAACTGGAGCGAGGTAGTCCGGAAGAGCATAGAGGAGTACCTCGAGAAGCTCGAGGAGGCAGAGGGCGAGGAGAGCGGCGCCAGGCTAGCCAGGCGGCTCATCGAGAGAGGCCTCGAGGAGCGTGACCTCAAGCCGCTGGAGCCCGGCGTTGAGGAGCGGCTCGCTGAGCGGCTCCGGAGGTTTGAGGAGGACAGGGCGAGGAGGCTATGGGAGCTGGAGAAGACCTCCTCTACGACACGAGCGCGGTAATAGAGCTCGTGGCGCGGCGGAGGAGGCCGGTGCCGGGCGCAGTGACGGCCCTCACGGTTGTCGAGTACCCGCCTGCTGCCGCCTACGCCGTCCGGGTGATATACCCGAGGCGTATTGACTATGAGCACGCTGCGTTCCTCCAGGCGCTGCTGCGCCGACGCGGCAGTCCACTGCCCGCAGCAGATCTAGTCATAGCGGCAGTGGCAGTCAACAGAGGCATGAAGCTCATAACGCTGGATAAGCACTTCCGCGTAATAGAGGAGGTGGAGCCCAGACTCCGCGTAGCCTATAGCCTGGACGAGGACAGCTGAAGCCCCCTGGGGCCACGGTTGCCAAAGCCCGAGGACATGCTCAAGTTCGCGGGCGTGGGCCGTTTCCAGGTTATGGCTTTGCTTCAGGCCGCGAGGTACTACCTGCTCACGGGCGACATGGAGAGGGCGAAGAGCTGGGGACTGAACCGGGCAATATTCTACGCATGGGCCAAGCACTACGGGCCTCGGTATCGTCGCCTAAGCCTTCGGGAGCTGGAGGAGGCTGCAGGGAGAAGGCGGCCGGGGAGCCGCTGCCCGGAGGGCATGAAGGAGGTCCTGGGCGAGTGCGTCGAGACAGGCCCCCACGGCTGGTTCATGATCGGCGGTAAGGAGCAGTCTCCCCGCGACTTCCACCGCCAGGTTGTCGAGAAGGTATCTAAGGTCGTGCCCTGGGAGAAAGCCTGGAAAGCGGCGCTCGAGTACCTCCGGCGGTTCCCACGCCGTGTCCTCGAGGACCCTCAACTCTTCTACCGCTACGTCTACGAGCCAGTCCGGGACCGGTTCTTTATCGACCTCCTTGAGGGGAGGCAGCCGGAGCCTCCGCGCTGGGTGGCGGAGCGGGTGGAGAGGCTCCGTTCCGCAGGGCAGGGGGAGAGCGCCGGCCTTGACCGCTGGCTGAGGGGCGGCTAGGCGCCAAGGGCGCCCCGGGATGGAGTGTAGCGGCCCTCCAGCGCCCGCAGTAGCCTGTCGCGGTTGGGCTCTAGGTCGAGCCTGGTGAACACCATGTCTCGGCCCTGGCCCACTATCCGCCCGCCGAGCTTCTCGACGATAATCCTCCGCATGGGGATGTTGAAGGGGTCGAAGTAAGCCTCCAGTGCCTTGTAGCCGTTCTCGAGGAGGCAGAGCCCCACCAGCGCAGTCAGTACCGTGCCGAGCCCTCTGCCCTGGATATCGTCGCGCACCACGATGCCAAGCTCCGCGACGCCCCTTATGCCCGTGTCATAGGCTTCCGCGCTGGCGACAGCCTCTAGCCCGATAGTGCCGGCCAGCACGATGAGTTTTGCGTTTGATAATATCTCGTCAACGATGGGTTCCCAGTACTTTACTGGCCTAAGGAAGCGCAGCAGTACAGTGTCGAGGCTGAGGCGCCGGAAGAGATCAAGGAGTAGGTCCCGGTCGCGTCCAGAACCAGCCCAGACCTCCCGCTCCTCGCCAGTCTTCAGACGCGCGCGGCCGGGCAAAGCGCTACAGACGAGACCCGTACCCATCAGGCTCCACACCCGGGCCAGTTGGGCACGCTCCTCCCCAGCCCTCCGGCGGCCGGGGAGGGGCCCAGAGGATAGGGTTAGAGTCACCGAACCCGGTAGCTATATCGGCACCGTGGTGTCACCACGCAACATCCAGGGAGGCGGGGCCGGCTAGCCCCTCCGGGGCACAGGCTGCTGCAATGGAGGCCCATGGTGTTCATGGTCTTGGATGTGGTGTTCTCTCTCCGGCTGCTTATCCGCGTGGCTGTCGCAGTGCTGGCCATGGTGGCGGCACTCCAGCTGCCTCTACATGCGTCGGCCCAGCAGGAGGGCAACCTCACAGACCAGATAAGGGCACTAATAGCCAGCGTGGCCAGCAACGGGCTAAACGAGAGCCTGGTCGCGGATGCCCTCACAAACCTAACCAAGTGCTACCCAGGAGCCATAGCTGAGGCAGCTGAGGCGGCGCGCGCCGCCCTAGGCGACCCCGAGCTGTTGGCCCAGAGGCTGCGCCAGCTGGCAGCCCTAGCCGTGGAGGCGGCAGGTCAGAAGCCCCTCTGCCCCCGCCCCGTCGCGGCGCACTCTCTCTACGTGGCTGTGCTAGCGAGCTTCTATACGCCGACGGGGCTCGGCGTTATGCTCCCCCCAGGGGACGGGGTCGCGGCCCCGCTCCCCCCTAGCCTGGGGGGCGCAGTCTGTGGCCCCCGCGGCTACGCCGCAGTCCTCGCGGCTGCAGCATCCCGCTGGCTCAGCGACGACATCGCCATCCAGGTGCTCAACGAGACTGGTGGCGCAGTCTGTCTAGTCCTCGCGGCTGCCCATGCCGGGCCCCCGCCCGTAGCCAGCCCCGCCGGCGGCACCGCGGTCTCGCCTAAGACAGCCGTCGAGACAATTGAGGCCTACTACCTCTCCCATGGCAGGGTGCCGCCTGCCAGCCCGGCCTGGGTATTCGAGGACGCAGTGAAACTGTTGCAACAGGGGCGCCGCGCTGAGGCAGCTGGACTCCTCCACCTCATCGAGGCGGCCTACCCAGGCTACAGCGTCGCACTCTCCGTGGCTGCATCCAGCGACGACCCGCTCCTATACTACGCCCAGAAGCGCGCCCAAGGCATGCCTAGACTAGAACTCCCCATTGATAACCCGTACTGTCTCGCAGAGAAACTCCTAGCCGAGAGCCTCGCATCACACGAAGCCGGCCCCGAGACGGGCGTAGCCGAGATGCTGGGCGTGTCGGCCAGCTTCTGCTACGCCGCCACAGGCCGCGGCGTGGCCGAGATGCTGAAGGTCAACCCGCTGGCACCGTTAGACCCTGTCGCCATAGGGATAGGCCCCCCAGGAGGCCCAAGCAGGCTACTAGTGGAACAATCCACTACGCTCCCCCGCAGCTTGCTGGTCCCAGTGACAGCCGAGGAGGCCGCGATAGTGCTGGCACGGAGCAAGCTCAACGAGAGAAGCATAGAGGCGATTGTCCGTGACGCTGTCGCTCTAGAGCCGCTGCTCAAGCTACTCGCACGGCACCGAGGAGACCCCCAGGTACTGGGCTACATTGCCCGCGCCGCAGGACTCCGAGCGATAAACAACAACCTCTACATAGACTACGCCGTGGCCCGCCTAGTGGCGTGGGCGCTCGTACGTGAGGGCAAGATACATTTCCCAAACCTAGTAATAAACGACCTCCAGAGCCCCATAGAGCCCTACTACGTCATATTCACCGTGCCCGGGCAGCAGCGCATCATCCTCTGGGCCCTCGGATGGATAACCACAGTGACACCGCCCTCCTCCGCCCCCGGCGGCGGGGCGGCAGGAGAGGAAAAACAGCGGACCAACGAGACAGTCGCCGGCAGCGAGGCAGCGGCCAACACGGCAGAGACAGGCCAAGCCAGTATTGCCCCGAGTGTAGAGAAGCTCGAAGAACTCGCCGACACCCTGGCCAGCCTGCCGGGCGGCCAGGCCTACGCCGAGATACTACATGAGGCCGCGGACGCGCTCCGCGCCGGAGACTATGCCCGGGCAGCAGAGGCCGCCAGGAAGCTACGCAAGGTACTCGAAAACCTCGTCGGCAAGGAGGCCGCGCGCCGCCTCATCGAGGAGGCAGCCAAGAGCCTAGGGATGAGCCCAGAGCAGCTAGCCAAGCTCCTAGCCGAAGCCGCCTCCCTCAAACCCACGGGCAACGGCGTCACAGTCGACCTCAAGGAGGCAACCATACTATCCGAGAAACTCGCCGCCGGCAAGACGGCTGGAGCCGCCGGCGGAGGCCCAGAGGCTGCCACGAGGCTCATCGAGGCCGCCGCAGGCGTGGTCGCGGAGAGCACAAAGCTAGCCCTCCAAGAGGGCCAAGGCCTCCAGCCTCTCCGCATCGAGGGCCTCAGCTGGCTCCTAAACAATACAGGCACTAACAGCCTATTCGCCAACATAACGGGCCTCATAGCCCGCACTGTGGGCGGCTCGATGCAGGTCCCCGAGGGTGGCGCCGAGGCGGCGTCGGCCTCATCTCCCGCAACGCTGCTCCCCTCCCCTCCTCCGGCGCCGAGCCTGGAGCCCCCAGGCTGGGTCCGCCTGGCAGCCGCCGCGGCAGTGGCCGTCTTAGCGGTGGCTGCCGCGGCACGCACCGGTCTACTGAAGAGAACTGTTGAAAGCATACGTCTAGCTATGGTGGAGAGGAGGCTGGCAAAGGCAGAGGCCGGCGCTGTGGGTGGCCACTTAGATGTTGAGGCGGCGGAGGCCTTCGCGGCCATCCTCGAGGCTATGAGCCGGGCATATAGGCCGCGTAGGCCTAGCGAGACCCACCGCGAGTATGGCCGCAGCCTGGGCGGCGGCGCGGCAGCCCGCCTCTACTGGGCAGCGGCTTCCGCCTACGAGAAGCTGCGTTTCGGCCACGGCGGCGCATCTGAGCTCGAGGCTCTCCGCCGCGCGCTGCGCGAGGCACGCCGCCTACTGGCGGCAAGGAGAGCCGGCCGGAGGTGACCGGGGGCGCTATGCGCATACCCTTCTGGTTCCTTGTAGGCCTCTTCATAGTCGCGTTGATGGCTGCTTTCGAGGCCGCGCCCAGGCTCCTGCTCCTGGGCCCCGGTGGGCCCAGGCCGGGCAGCCTACTGGACAACGGGAGCCTCGGCATGGCCGAGCTTGCCGGCATGCTGGAGCAGGCCGGCGCCTCCCTGGGGGTAGGGGTGGAGCCGCCGAGAGACTGGAGCGGCCCCATAGTCTACCTCATAGCGGGGCCCATGTCCTGCAGTAGTGCTGACGCGGCCGCGCTAGCGGAGATAATCAACAGGATAGCAGAGTCGGGGCGGGTGGTTGGCCTCGTCGTGGCCTCCAGCGGGAACTACAGCTGTGGCCGCCTAGTCGCGGCCGCGGTGGCTGGCTCGGCCCCTGTCACGCTCGAACAAGCACCCGGCCTCTACCTTGTCCTCCCAGGCGGCCCCGTCCGGGGCCCCTTCGTACTCTACGCGCCAGACCGTGTCGAGCCCGTGACGGCCTGGAGGCCGGTGGCGGTAGCCACTGGCATGTCCCGCGACAGACTGCCCGGAGTCCTAGCCCTCGAGACACCGCTGGGTGTGCGCATAGTCTACATCCCCGACTGGCCCGTGTTCAGCAACGCCCTGGTAAGGGCAGAGAAGCAGGCAGGGCTAGACCCCTCGCAGGGCTTCATGGGCCTCTTCGCCTACGCGGCCGGCGGCAGCCTCCGGGACGTCCTGGTTCTCCAGCCCACCGTGTTCCTCCCCCAGCCCAAGACGCCCTCGGGGATAATCCTCCAGCCAGGCGTAGCCCTGGCCAGGGCGGCCGAGGAGTACGCCAAGGCCGAGCAGACGCTCTACCAGCGGCTCATCTACAACCCCTTCGCGGTGCTAGTGGCGGCCATGGTGGCCGCGGCGGTCTACTACGTGGCGAGCCTGGGCCCAGGCGACCGCGGCGTAGCGTCCACCCGGGAGAAGCCCAGCGAGGCAGAAGCGGCTCCCAGGGCTGCCTCCCTCGAGGAGGCCCTGGCCGCGCTGCAGGAGGCGACGAGAATAGCGCTCGGCGCAAGCCCAGCCAGCGTCGCGGTGGATGACCGCATGCTCCGCCGCCTAGCCGCGGCCGCCGGCGTCGACCCCGCATCCGCCAGGAAAGCGCTAATCGCCGCCGAGACAGGGAAGCCGCCGAGACTCGGCAGGGGCCGCGTAAGGGACACGGCGCTGGCGCTGGTGGAGGCGCTCGCGTCCTGGGCGGCAACGGGGAGGAGCCGGAATGAGCCCAAGGCGGGCTGAGGCGAGGCTCACACCACGCGGCCACGGCGTCGCGGCGCTCGCCGCCGGCCTAATAGCGGCTGGCGCCGTCGCGGGCCCCCAGTTCCGTGGCCAGACGCTCGCCGCCTGGGGATTCGCGGTACTCGTGTTCCTCCTTGCCTATCGCGCCTTCTTCGCGGCTAGAGCCGCGGCGGCGGTGGCCAGGCTCGAGAGGAGGCTGCTCACCAGGCCCAGCGACGGCGCCAGCTTCGAGGTGGGGCTCCGGGTCTGCAGCAGCCTCCCCAGCGGCGTAGACCTAGTAGTCGAGGACGAGGCACCGCCGGGCATGGAGCGGCTCAGCCCGCCCCGGGGCGCGGTCCCCGCGGTCCCGGGCGGGTGTGCTGAGCTCGCTTACAGGCTGCGGGGTAGGCCGGGGAGGCACCGGTGGGGTAAGACTAGGATAACCGCGCGGGACTGGCTCGGCCTGCTCACCGCCGACCTTGGCCGAGCCACGCCCCGCGGGGTCTCGGAGACCCGGGTGGCCCCGAAGCCGGCGCGTATCGCGGGGAGGGCTCTCGGCTGGCTGGTCGCGGCGGCAGCCTCCACAACGGGGCTGCGGGGCAGCGGCACAGTGTTCCTTGAGCTCCGCGAGTACATGCCCGACGACGACTCTAGGCTCATCGACTGGAAGTCCAGCGCCAGGACCGGCAAGCTCCTCGTAAAGGTCTTCGAGAAGGAGACCAGGGGCCGCATCCTGGTCATAGCCGACCTGGCATGCGGCTTGTGGGGCGTGCCAGGCCACACCCTAGCCGAGGCGGCAGCACGGGTCGCGGCAGGCGCCGTCTCCTGGGCAGCAAGGCAGGGCGAAGAGGTGGCCCTCCTGGCTCTACTCCCCGACGGCGGCGTAGCGGCTACCGGCTGGCTACGAGGCCCCACAGCCAGCCGGGCTGCAGCGGCTCTACTCTCCAGCATCCAGTATGGCGCCTCCGGCGTTGCCGGCGCCGCGTCCTGTAGCTGCCCGCCCGTCCCGGCGAGGCGGCTCGCAGCGCGGCTCGGCCCCCGCCGGCCGGCGGTAGCTGTGCTCGTGTCTCCGCTCGGCGGTGGCTGCCGCGGCCGCGCCGGCGAGCTCGAGGAGCTCGCCCGGGTGGTCCGTGCGGCCCGCATAGTGAGGCTGGCGGCGATCCCTAGGCCCCCCGAGGGGCTGGAGACTGTCTACAAGGTCCGTGCGGCCGCGGTCACCAAGGCGGCTGGTGGTGGCTGGCTAGTGGTCTGGGATACTGGGGCGCCAGTGGCTGGGGGGTGGTGACTGCTTGGAGTCTGGCCGCTTGGAGGCTCTCCGGCTGCTCTACCTCTACCTAGCGGCGGTCTACTCTGCAATGGCGGCCTATACTGTCTGGTCGCCGTTCTGGGCTTGGGCGGCCCGCTACGTCTACGCCAGGGGTGCTCCGGGGCTAGCGGCAACGCTCAACGTAGCGCCCTACGCCATTGCGGCTGCTGCGTTCATAGCTGTGCTAGCCTATATGCCATCGCTCTCGCTGGCGCTGGTAGCGTTCGGTGCAGCCGTCGGCGGCGTGGCGGGGGCCACGCTCTGGCTCCCTATAGTGCTGGCTATCGGCTCGAGTCTCCTCTACCAGCTGGCAACCCGGCCGGGTGCCGAGGCGAGGATCCAGCCCTCGAGCATGGCTAGGGTTTTGGTTATCGAGGCTGTCTTCGTCTCCGCCTCGCTGGCCCTCGCCTCCATGGCGGGCTCAGTCCTCGGGGGCCTGGTCTCTCTGTCTCCGCCCCAGTTCCTGCCCGAGCTAGCCAAGAGGGCCTGGGCGGCGCTCTCCTCCACGCTCCTAGGCAGGCTGCTGGTATACGGTGTAGCAGTTGCAGCCGTCTCCGCCGCCGCCCGAAGGCTCGGAGCCCAGCTCCTGGCCCTATCCCAGCCCCAGCTGGCGGCAGAGGAGGCCCAGAGGAGGCTGCTCGAGAGGCTCACTCCAGGGCCCCAGGTGCTCGCCGAGGCACTGGGCCAGGCGTCGATGCTCTCGAGCCTCGTCTACGGCGCAGCCGCGGCCTACACCGCCTGGACGCTGGCATCCATGCTGGCCGCAAAGGCGGCCACGGCGACAGAGAAGGCCCTCGTCTTCGGCCTAGCGGCTGCGGCCGCCTGGATAGCCTACATGGCATCCAAGAGGCTAGTCGACTACCTACTCCTCGGCAGGCCCCGCTGGGGCCTCCTAGCCGCCCTAGCGGCGGGACTCCTAGCGGCCACGGCCGCCGGCGTGCTCGCCTACCGGGGCCCCACCGGCCTCGAGGCCCTCCTCGAGGGCAGCTGGGACCCCCTGGCGGAGCTAGGGCTCGAAGACAAGCTCCTAAGGCTCTATGAGGGCCTCGAGGCCCAGCTAAGGCTCCTCGTAAGCATCATATGGGGGTAGCTGTTCCACCCCGAGAAGCCTACCGAAGAGCCCGGCAGCATGGTGGGGGACGCGATGACACAGGGAGAAGGCGGTGAGGGTCTCTGCGAGAGCCTACGCGACACGCTGGCCAGGCTGCTCCGGGGCACCGGCCTCTCACCCAGCGACGTGAAGAGGATAGATCTCGACCCCTATGGGCCGAGGATAATAATTGAGGCCGAGCCTCAGTGGGCGGCTAGGATAAGCCTCGACGCTAGCCCCGACGGCGTGGAGGCGACGCTGGCGCTCGCCGCCCCCCGTGGCCTCGACCCCCTCGAGGCGGAGGAAGCTATACTCGAGGCTATAGAGGAGGCGCCGGGCACCGACACACTTGACGAGTATGACGCAGGCTATGACCCCGAAGAGGGCGAGATAGTGGCCGAGCTCAGGGCGGCAAGGCTCACACATCTACCAAGCCTCAGAGAACTAGCCGCGCGCATCACAGACGCGGTGAGGAGGCTCAAAGAGGAAGGCTAGCCAGGTACCACAGAGGGGTTGATTGAGGGGCGGAACTTCTCGCCCCATTGCGGTAAAAGATGAGGCGCCAATGGAGAAAATGTCGGCGGGCTGTGTTTGCCTCACTTGTTGTTCTGCTGGCTGCCGGGTGTGGGGAAGGCGGCGCCAGGGAGCTCCGGGAACTCGGCCTTCATCCTCTGCTCGGCTATCGCAGCAGCCTCCTCCATTATCTTCCTGGCCTCCTCGCTGGCCACGGTAGGCATGGCGGCGAAGGCGCCAGTGAACTCGCCCGCCTCTGTCACCACGCTCTCGAGCAGGTCGCCTATCTCGGCCATCTCGAGGCCTATCTCGGGCACCAGGTTGACCAGGTAGTGGCGGAGGTCCTTGATCACGGCTACTACGGGCGCTAGGCCCACCAGCACGTCGCCCATAGTCATGACGGTCTCTAGGCGAAGTGTCACCCTCTCAAGCGCGTACTTGGCGACCATGAGGCTCTTTATCATCTTCCTAAGCTCAGCTACCTCAGCAGCGTACATCGCGGCCCTGGTCTTGTCCTTCTCCATCTGTGCCTGGACGACCTTCTCGAATAGCGCCTGGTCACGCTCCCTCATCTTAGCGATGGTGTACTCGAGCCTGTTGTTCTGAACACGCAGCTTGTACAGCGCTAGCGCCAGCTTGTGCCTTAGGGGCGGCGGCGGGTTTATCGTGTGCCTTATCTTGTCCACGAGGCCGGGGCCCTTGGGCTGAGGGTTCCATATCTTTGCGAAGTCATCTACTCGTGCCATGGCTCTCAGCGCCGGTGTGTCTACTTGTGCCCCAGGACGGCTACCTAACCCGGCGGGCCCCGTGACACCGGCCCCCAGGCCTCAAATACCCGCCATGGCTGCCCCTCCCGGCGCCCCCGCAGAGGAGGTACCCCGCTCTACCGAGCTAGGCGAGTTCTCCTAGCCTAATGTGGGAGGGACCTAGGGCGTGTCGAGGCCTAGCCCTGGGTCATTCTCCGGAGCAGTAGGGCCGCGGCGGCTGTGGCAGCTAGACCGAGCAGCCGGGCCGGGGTCCAGAAGGCCGGCTCGATGTTTGGCCCTGGGCTGCAGCTGAGGCCCTTGACGCGTAGGAGGACGCTGTAGGACAGTAGCCTGTTCAGCTCCTCAACGGGCTCCAGGAGGCCCCTCTCCTCCATTAGGTTGACTACGTTTGGCCTAGTCTCTTGGAGCCAGGCCTTGTCCACTAGCTTGTCTACTAGGAGGTGGTTGGTGCAGGTCTCCCGCAGCAGCTTGTAGACGGCTTCCACGTCCAGGCTCTCTTTGATGAGGTAGTCTAGCCTGTACGTGTGGGCGTCGAGGCATCCCTCCATGAAGCCGCTCAGCGCCTGGCCCACGTGGGGCGCGAACACGTTGAGCCACTGATTCCCGTGCAGCCTCGGCCCATACATCGCGTATATGCGGACGGGTCCTCCCTGCCGGGCCAGGGACTCGAGCCACACGGCGGCCCGGTACTCGTCGCTATGGAGGAAGCTGTAGTCCCTCTCCATGAGCCCCCTGTAGACACCATAGGGCGTAGGCTGTGACAAGTCCAGCGACTATGAGGAGGAGAGCGGCGCCCCGGCGGCCCCCGAGGGCCTCTCCGCTGCGTGGAGCTCGGCGATCAGCAAGAGGAGCCCCACCGCGGGGACAAGGCGCAGCCCCTGCCCATAAGCCAGGATCGGGGGGAGCCTCTGGCTACGCAGCAGCGGGGGCCCGAGAGAATGGTTCAGACCCAGCGCTTCTTCCTACGATACCACTTGGCCCTCCGGTAGCTCACGCCCTCGGCCTTCTTGAGGCCCAGGTAGAACTCCTGGACGTCCTTGTCGCTGCGGAGCTTCTCGGCCTCACCCTCAATGACTATCTTGCCGTTCTCGATTATGTAGCCGTAGTCGGCTATCTCGAGCGCCTTCCGGGCATTCTGCTCAGCCAGCAGTATAGTCGTGCCCTCCTCCTCGTGGAGCCTCTTGACGCTCTCGTAGACCTCGTTAACTATCTTCGGGGCCAGGCCCAGGCTCGGCTCGTCGAGCATGAGGAGCCTCGGCTGGGCGAGCAGCGCGAGGCCTATGGCGAGCATCTGCTGCTCTCCGCCACTCAGGTAGCCAGCCCTGCTCTTCCTCCGCGCCCGGAGCCTGGGGAAATACTTGTAGACCAGGTCGGGGTCGCCGCTCCCCCAGGCGTAGCTCACAGCCTCGATGTTCTCCTCGACAGTGAGCTCCTTGAATATCCTCCTGCCCTCTGCCACGTAGATTATCCCCATCCGGGACACAATGTCGGGGTCGCGGTTCTGTATAGGGGTCCCACGGAACCTTATCTCGCCCTTCGTGACCCTGCCGCGGTCCAGCTTTATCAGCCCAGATATCGCCTTGAGAAGGGTGGTCTTGCCGGCCCCGTTGGGGCCCAGCACGGCGACTATGCTGCCCTCAGGCACCTTGATGCTTATACCCTTCAATACGAGGATGTAGGGATGATAGACGACCTCTATGTTGTTCACGAACAGCATCGGGGGCATGCCTTGTTCACCGCCGTCTCCCTGCGCGGAGTAGGCTCATACACACGGCGGCCTCTGGAGGCGCTGGCTGCGGGAAGGAAAAAAGCCTGGGCTGGGGGTACGCGCGGCTGCACTGTCTTGAGTACTACTTCTCAGCCTCTATCGTTACCTTGACGCAGTCGACGCCCTCGGGTGTTATCGGCCCCTCAAACTTGAAGTCCTTGCCGTCCCATACCACTATGTAGCTGCTCTTGAATGGCAGGTGGTTGCCCGGGCAGTACCGCATCTCGGGGGTTATGTCACCCAGCTTTATCGGGTCGCCGTTACAGCTACTCTCCAGGGCATTCTTGAGCGCCTCACCCTTCTTCTCCATGAGTGTTTTGGAGTCGGTCCTCTCTATGGCCTTGACCAGCAGCCAGACATTCATGAAGCCCTGCATGAAGTGCAGATCCACTTTGGCGTCGAGCATCTTGGCGGCCTCGTACAGCTCCCGGTAGCCTGGCTGGTTCTCGCGGCCCTCGGGCCACAGCCAGGGCGAGACACCCGCAGCCTTGCCCGCTATCTTCTCGGGGACGCCCGTCAGCTTGGGGAAGCGCTCGTCGAAGCCCCACACGTCGGCAACCATGACGGCGTCTAGCCCGTACTTGGCCATCGCCTTGGCGGCGCGGCTGCAGCTGCTTATCGTGTTGCCGCACCATATGAAGTCAGGTTTGTACTGGGCTGCCTGCTGTATCGCGTTCTCCGCGTCAGCGTCGCTAGCCTTCAGGGGCAGGTTCACGTCATAGACCTTCAGCCCCAGCTTCTCCGCTATAGCCTTTATTGCGGGTATCGGGCTCTTGCTGTAGGCCACTGTGTGGTCGTAGAGCAGCACTAGCGTCGCGCCGGGCTTCTTCCCCGCCATCCAGGTGACGGCAGCGCAGGCCTGGGTGCTGTAGTCGGGGGCGGGGAAGAAGTTGTAGGGCTGCTTCACTAGCTTGGCAGAGTAGCTGGCAGATATGTACAGTATCTTATCCTTCGCCGTCTGGCTGCTCAGCTGCTCGGTGTCCGCCGTGCCCCAGCCTACTATGGCCACCACGTGGTACTGGTCACGGAACTCCTTGTAGTACTGCTGGGCCCGGGTTGGGTTGTAGCCGTAGTCCCTCTTTATGTAGTTCAGCTTCACGCGCACACCGTCACTGGTGTAGACGCCCTTCTCGTTGAAGTATTTGAATGCGGCCTCGGCGCCCATAGCGTAGGGCCTGCCTACGCCGCTTGTCGGGCCGCTCGTGTCAACCAGCAGGCCCACGTTCAGCGTTATCTCCTTGCCGCCCTGTCCCCCGCCAGGGCTGGCGGCCGGCGACGTCTGAGTAGGCGACGTCGTGGCAGTCGTGGCTCCTCCGCCACCGCGGCCAGCGAGCATGAAGGCGGCTGCGGCGACAACCACGATGACGACTATGGCGGCTATGAGGGCTGTGCGGGCACGCACCCCTATCCCACCTCCAGCCCACACACGCCTTAGAGAATAACTTAAAAAGTTTCCTACATGTAGAATATGTAAAAAGAAATATGCACCAAAACAGCTAGTACCGAAAAGAAACACTAGTTAAAACATGATAGAACAGCGTGTACAGTGGGGGGAAGAGGCACACAGCGTCGTCAGCGTAATCGCCGTGGCTGCTGGGCGGGGCCTAGTAGCTGAACGGCCACAGTCTAAGATACTCCTTCACTCTGCGCAGCACCCCTATCAGACCCTCCGGCTCCTTCACCACGAAGTATGCGACGAGCAGCCCGAACACCAGGTACTTCACCGCGTCGACGCCCCCAACCAGGTTGATGAAGCCCAGGCTCGACAGGGGCGCGTCGAGGTTGCTCCACACTACCCTGAGCAGTAGCACGCCCAGCAGGCTTCCCCAGATGATGCGGCCGGCCCCGCCAACCAGCACCATCGCCAGCAGGTCTATGCTTGTGGCGAGCTCGAACGCGTCCCATGCGACGCTGTTGTTTGTCAGCGCGTAGAGCGCGCCTGCAATGCCCGCATAGAAGGCGCCTAGCGCGAACGCCAGCGCCTTCGTGCGGGCAACGTCTATGCCCACTATAGAGGCGGAGACGTCATTGTCCCGTACGGCCTTCATTGCTCGGCCAACACTGCTCCTCCCGATGTTGGCAGCCGCGAGCGCCATAACTGCGGTTATGGCTATCACGAGGTAGTACATGGGGTACCCGTCCCCGAAGTATATGTCGGCGACGGTCTTGGCCTCGTCGGGCATGGTTATTCCCTGTTGCGGGTCGATTATCGTCTTGAAGATGTATACGAGGAGCACCTGCGCGGCAAGGCTAGCCATGGCCAGGTAGTAGCCCTTCAGCCGGAACGAGGGTAGCGCCAGCAGTAGCCCAACGGCCGCGGCCGCCAGCCCAGCGGCCGGTATCAGCAACAGAGCCATCCCGGCCACGCTGTGGCCCCCGGCGGCCAACGCCTCCACAGTCTTAGCCACGGCATAGGCGCCTACGCCCATCAACGCGCCCTGGGCAAGCGATATCTGCCCAGCCAGTCCCGTAGTAATGTTCAACCCTATAGCTGCTATCAGGAACACGGCCGCGTCTGCAGCCAGCGAGACAGAGTAGGCGCCGGCTAGGGGTAGCAGCGCCAGCACCGCTACGCCCAGCGCAAGACCCGCCCAGTGAATGGGGTACCGGAGATGAGCCATGAGCTCCGCGTAGCGTTCCTTGAACACACCCGCCGGCATGGCTTAGCCACCCCAGCCCAGCCTAGACTCTCTCTATCCTCTCGGTCCCGAAGATACCGTACGGCTTGACTAGCAGCACGAACAGCATCAGGGTGAAGGCGGCTGCCTCCCCGAAGCCGGGCAAAATAGTGCCGAGCAGGAAGTTGCTATACTGGTAGACCAGGCCCAGCACCAGCCCCCCAAGCACTATGCCCGCGATGCTGTCCAGCCCAGCCAGCAGGCTAGCCGCTAGAGCCTCTATCACGTAGACCTCGAGAGACGGCTCAACGCCCGTCTTCGCCGCCAACGCCACGGCCGCGACGCCGCCCGCCGCGCCCGCTATGGCCCAGCTCAGCATCGTCAACATACGCACCGGGAGCCCGTAGGCCGCAGCGCCGTAGGGGTCCTCCGCCACAGCCCTCATCGCGACGCCGAGCCTGGTGTAGCGGTGCAGCGCCGCCACGGCGGCCACCAGGCCGCCAGCCAGGCCCAGCGCGAGCAGGTCGCTCGCGTCCACCACCACGGGGCCGAACCTGGCCGTGAAGGTCGGCAGGGGGAGGCTCGCGGTGGTCCACATATCGCCGGCTATCATCTTAGCCAGGGCCTTGAACACGTAGTAGGCTCCAAGCGTCGCAGCTATGAGCGCTATCGGCGGCCTGCCTCGGAGGGGCCTGGCTATGAGAACCTCTAGTGCTGCGCCCGCAGCTGCGCCCACAGCGGCTGCGGCGGCCACAGCCACGGCCATGCCTGCGCCAAGCCTCGTGGAGACCACGAGCGCCGTGTAGGCGGCAAGCAGCACCAGCGTAGGGTGGGCCAGGTTTATGCTCTTGCTGACTCGGTAGACTATGTTGAAGCCGAGGCCGAGTGCGGCGAACACGAGCCCCATCACGAGGGCCTGGAACGTGTTCACCGCGGCCGTCTGCGCGGTAAGCACCACCATGCCGCCATGCCCTCCCCAGCGCCTCTCTCCGCGGGCTACTCGGGGGCGTCGAGTATCTTCACGGGCCTGGTGGCCTTGACGCGGCGTCCATCCTCCAGCCTCAGCTCTACGGTTAGCATGTACTCCTCCTCGCCCCTGTACATGGCCTCTATTAGCCCCTTGTAGCGCTCCTCTATCACCCTGCGCCGCAGCTTCCGGGTCCTCGTCATCTCCCCGTCGTCCGGGTGGAACTCCTTGAAGAGGCTGGCGAACCGCCTCACCCTTAGCCGCGGCGGAAGCCTCCTGTTGGCCCTCGCAACCTCCCTGCGGAGCAGCTCGAGGACCTCAGGCTTCTGGCTGAGGTCGCTGTAGCCGCTGAACGGTATCCTCCTCCTCTCCGCCCAACGCGACACCGTCGCGTAGTCTATGTTGAGCAGGGCCACCAGGAACGGCCTCCCATGGCCTATTATCGCGGCCTCGGCTATGTAGGGGCTGAACTTGAGCTTGTTCTGGACCACCTGAGGCGCCACCCTGGTGCCGTCGCTGAGCACAAGTATCTCCTTCGCCCTGTCGTGCACCACGAGGTGCCCGTCCTCGGTCAACTCGCCCACGTCCCCGGTGTGGAGCCACCCGTCGGGATCCAGGGTCTTCCTCGTCGCCTCAGGGTTACGGTAGTAGCCCTTCATGACGGCCGGGCTCTTGATAAGTATCTCTCCCGTCTCGGGGTCTATCCGCACCCTGGTCTCGGGAAGCGGCTTCCCCACAGTGTCAAGCCTCACGTCGTCGTCCGGGTGCACCACAGCGATGCCCGCCACCTCGGTCTGGCCGTAGATCTGCTTCAGGTTCACGCCCAGGGCGTGCATGTAGAGCACGTAGTCCTCGCCGAGCATGGCGCCGCCGGTGTAGGCCCTCCGCACCCTCTTCAGCCCCGTCTTGTCGAGGATGCCCCGGAGCGCCGCCCAGTAGGCGAGGAACCGGAGCAGCCTCCACGGCGCGGGAGGCTCCCTCCTCCCGGGCACCAGGCGCCTCTTGGCGGCCGCGTAGCCGGCCGCTATCGATGCCCGATACACCGCCTTCTTCAACGGGTCGCTGTCCTCTATCTTTGCCATAACGTCCTTGGCTATCCTCTCCCAGACCCGGGGCGGTGCGAAGAGGAAGTGTGGCGCTATCTCGCGGAAGTCCTCCCACACGGTCTCCGGCTTCTCCGGGAAGTTGACGCGGAACCCGGCCACGTAGTGCAGCGCGATGCTCATCATCTGCTCGCCGACCCACGCCGGCGGAAGCATCGAGACGTACTCCCAGTCCTCGCCAACGGGGTCCAGCTGGTTCAACTGATAAGCCATTGCAAGCAGGTTCCTGTGGCTAAGCATGGCGAGCTTGGGGCGCCCCGTGGTACCACTAGTGGTGAAGAGGCCTGCAGGATCCTCTGGGGAGAGGTCGCCAGTCAGCTTATCATAGAGCCCGGGCTCGCTCCTGTCAAGCCTCCTCCCGGCCTCGAGGAGGTCACGGAACGTCATGATTAGGTCGCCGAGCTTCTCGCGGTACATGTGAAGCCCCTTAGCCTCGTCAACTATTATCTTCTCGACCCTGGTCCGGTCCAGCACCTCAAGCACACGATCCAGCTGCTCCTGGCCCTCCACGAGCACGACACGCGCATCGCTAGCCTGCAGCACGTAGGCAACCTCGTCGCTCAAGCTATCCTTGTATATGCCGACCGTTGCAGCCCCCACGCTCTGGGCCCCGACCTCGTAGATTGGCCACGCCGGCCGGTTACCCATGATGAAGGCCAGCACGTCTCCACGGCCGAGGCCGAGCTCGTAGAGCCCGAGCGCAGCCCACCGCACCATGAGGTAATAGTCGCGCCACGTGAACCGCCTCCAGACCCCGTACCGTTTCCACCGGAACGCGGTTGTCTCTGGGCTCCTCCGGGCACGGGCCTCCAGCAGCCAGGGGAACGTCGTATCGTAGGGCTTAGCCCCGTTACCCTCCATACATCCCCACCCCTATACTCCGATGCTCCGACTATCTACTGGCCGAGACGGCGAGGCCAACGCCTAGACACGTTGCGAGAAAGAGCGTGCACGGGCAGGGCTATCCGCCCAGGTAGGCCTCCACAACCTTCGGGTCCCTGGCGACCGCCTCCGGCGGCCCCTCGGCGATAACCCTCCCAGACTCCATCGCTACAACGTAGTCACAGAGGTCCATCACTACCTCGAGGTCGTGCTCCACCAGGACGAAGGAGACCCCCTGCGTCTCATTGACCTCTACTATAGCTCTCGCTAGGTCCTCCTTCTCCTCCCTGCTCAGGCCAGCCATAGGCTCATCCATGAGGACCACTTTCGGGTCCTGCGCAAGCGCCCTCGCCAGGTCGACCCGCTTCTGTATCCCAGGCGGCAGCCCCTCGACCACCCGGTCGCGGTAACGGTGCAGCTCCAGGAGGTCAATCACCTGCTCCGCCTTCCACCTGGCCCACTCTTCCCAGCGCCTCGCCTTTTCCGTCCAGAGGGCGGCGTCGAGCAGGCTGTAGCGGCG
The DNA here is from genome assembly GCA_027062725.1 of Pyrodictiaceae archaeon. Taxonomy (GTDB): domain Archaea; phylum Thermoproteota; class Thermoprotei_A; order Sulfolobales; family Pyrodictiaceae; genus QNYQ01. The sequence goes on from JAMOSW010000009.1 coordinate 53,134, forward strand.
CCAAGGCTCCAGCCCGGTCATTATGTTCTCCACGACAGTCATGTGCATGAAGAGCTCGCTATGCTGGAACGTCCTGGCTAGCCCCATTCTGGCCCTCTTATGGGGCGGCAGGTGCGTGATATCCCTGCCCATGAATATCACGTGGCCTCTCCGGGGCCGATAGAAGCCGCTCACAACGTTCAACAGGCTAGTCTTCCCGGCCCCGTTGGGGCCTATGAGGGCCAGGATCTGGCCGGGCTCTAGGCGGAACCCAGCCCCGTCCACCGCCACGATGCCGCCAAACTCTACCCGCACATCCTCGACTATGAGTATGCTCCGCTCGGCTATTCGGGGCTTCTCCGCGTAGCGGCGGCTAGGCTCCCAGAGCTCGAGGAGCCCCGGCACGCTGTCCCCTGGCCGGCCCCAGGAATCGAACCCCACCACCTCCTTGCGGGTGGGGTGCCTCTTAGCCGCGGAGAACAAAACGCACCATCTCGCCCACCTCTATCCCGCACAACGGTTGTGTCAATACCTCTCCTAACGTGTTCCCGCTCCCACGCCCCTCCCCCAAACCCCCTTAAAACCATTCATGGCTGTATAGCACACGAAAAATCTGTAGAAAGGTGAGCGCGGAAGAACAAGGACGCCAAGACAACGCCGCTCCACAAAACCGACAAAAACCGAGAAACAGTGAACAGCAGCCTACCACACATCCCTCCTAAGTATCAGCCGGTTGCTCCTGCCCTCACGCACAACCTCAATATAGCCCAGCTTCTCCAGCTTCTGCACATGCCTCCACAGAGTCGTCTTAGGCAAACCAGTCTCGCGTAGCAGCTGGCTCTGCAGCATCGTGCCGCCATGCTCCCGCAGCTTCTCCAGTATCCTCCTATCGACCTCGTCGAGCCCCCGGGGCTGAACGGTCACCGCCGACTCGGCGCCCCCGCCCCCCAGGCTACCAGGCCCACCGCCACCGTTAGAGGGGGCGGGCGCTGCGCCGCGGCGGCCCCGGAGGAGCAGCGCGGCCACGGCCACAGCGACAGCGACTACCACGGCGGCAACCGCTGTGGCCGGCACGCCGCCAGCTCTCGGCGTAGTGGTGGCGCCGGTTGCGGTCACAGTAGCGGTGGCTGCTGGCTGCTGCGTAGCCGTTTCGACCTCTCTCGCCTGCGTTGTGGCAGTCGCCCCGGTCCTTCTCGTGGTTCCCGTTGAGGCAGGGCTTTTTGTGGCGGCTTCCGTGGTTGTAGCTGTTGCCCCTGTCGTGGTGGTCGTGGCGATCCTAGTTCTTGTAGTGGTAGCTGTTGTGGCCGTAGTGGCTGTTGTCGTGGTAGCCGTGGCCGGTGGCTGCGGCGGCTGGGCCACGGTGTAGCGTATCACGGCGGGACCCTTGAGCATAACCTCTAGGCTGCCGTCAGGTAGCTGTTTGACGCTCTCTATCTCCTGGGGCAGGTTTAGCAGCACAACCCCAGGCTCTAGGCAGAGGAGTACACGGCCTTGCCCCAGGTTGAACTCTGCATAGCCGTCCCTAACCGTTGTGTTGACGAGGTATGTTATCGTCACGTTGGCCGGCTTGTCGGTTGCCACGTAGATTGTGCCGTTGTCGTAGACCACGGGGACGGCCTTGCCGTCAACCTCTGCTATGATAGTGGTCGGCAACGGTGGCGCCGGGGCAGGGTAGGCGTTAAGGCCGGGCTCCGCGGTAGTCCGGATCAGCGCCTCCACGGTGCCGTCTCTCTTCACGACCACCGTCGCGGAGGTCTGGGCCGCAAACGCGGGCAGCGCCAATGCAGCGGCGACCGCCAGCAGCGCCAGTAGAGGCCTCAGAGCCCTCACCAAAGCGTAGCCCCCTCGGGGTGGCGTCCACCCCGTTCCTCTTAGAACGGTATCCTTGAACAGACTCTCACCCGTCATGGCTCTCCCCTCATGTGCGTCCCGCCATTCTTGTGCTGCTCCACGGCACAGTGCCGGATAGGGCCTAGCAGAAGATAACTGGCTATTGTTTCTGTTAGTCCCGGGAACAACCGCTCCGTCATGGAACAAACCAGTGGAACGTCCCAGCCACGTACCGGCAGCCCCGTTCCGGGGGGTCCTTATGAGAACCCGTCGCCCTCCCACAGCCCCAGGGGTGCCACACCGGGGGCAGAGGTGCAAGAGGTGACACATCCATGAAGGCCATGCACGTACTTCGCGTGGAATGGGTCCGCCGTGCAGCGGCGCTCGCGCTGCTAGTGCTCATGCTCGTAGCAAGCATACCCGTAGCCGGGCTAGCGGCAACTGCCTCAGCGGAGAAGGTTACAGATGCTACCAATGCCACGGCAACAACAACGGTGGCCCTTAACGCTACTAGTGGGCCGGCTAACGCGAACGTTGAGCAGCTGCGCGCTAAGCTGCTGCTGGTCTCCGGGCTGCTGCGTGGATTACTCATGTCCATGAACCTCTCCTTGAACGCCAGCCCAGCCACGGTCGCCGCCGTGCTGGGCGTTAACGAGACTGTGGCGGAGAAGCTGCTGGAGATAGCCGACATGACCCCAGAGCAGATAGCCGGCATGACACTGGATCAGCTTAGGGCTACGCTGCACGAGGCGCACGTAATCTACCACCTGGTGACCGGCAAGGCCCTCCGCGTGGCGGAGCAGGCACGGGCGCTGCTCGAGGAGAGGCTCAAGCTGAAGATGGCTAGGAGGCTAGCTGAGCTAGCCAAGAAGTTAGCCGCGGAGGTCAACGACACCGAGCTGCTGAGGCTTGCGGAGCAGCTAGAGGCTGCTATAAGACAGGGTAACATGAAGGCCGCGTTGATGCTCGAGGAGAGGCTCCTCGCGAGGATAGAGGCAGAGAACGTATACGCCATGAGCGGTACACTGGCCAATGCGTTCACAAATCTCCTCGAAGCGATGGCCAAGGCGGGTAACGCCACCGGCATAGATATACACCTCATAGAGAAGCTGCTCCACGACCTAAAGAAGGCGACCAGCATAGTCGAAAGGATAGCCAAGAAGGCTGCCACGCCGGATGTAGCCGCCAAGCTAGCGGCTGCTGCAAGCATGCTAAGCGACGTGAACACCACTGCTGCCGCAGCTGCGGCGCTGGGCCCCGGCACTAGCGCGGTCGCTGCGGCCGCGGAAGCCTGGGCCGCCAGGCTCCAGGCGAGGATACAGCTCGCGTACAAGGCGGCCCTCGACGCCAACGATACCGTGGCTCTACGGCTGCTTGAGGAGGCTAACAGGACGCTCACGGGAGCCATGAAGGCCATTGAGGCTGGGGACTATGCCTCTGCGCTCCGCCTGCTGGCGTCCGCGGACCGCCTCGTGGTTAGGGCCGAGGCGAGGCTAGCACTAGCCTCCATGAGGGAGCTTATGGAGGAGATAAAGGCGAGGCATGGAATGCCGGAGCTGCTGCCGCCGAGCGTGATCCGGAAGCACCTGCTCCCCGTCGCCACGCTGCCGGCGGCAGTGGCCGCGAAGACGCCGGCGGCCGTCGAGAGCCTGGCGAGGAGGGCAAACTCCACAATAGCTGCGACTGTGGCCCTCTTGGAGGCCCTTAACAGGACGGTGAAGGAGTACAACATAACGCTTAGCGATGGCGTTAAGGCGCTCATCGAGAAGGCGTGGGGTCTGCTCGAGGAGGCGAACCGGACGCTAGCTGATGCCGAGAAGCTCCTAGCCGAGGGCAACTACACCGGGGCGGCAGCCAAGGCCCTGGCGGCGCTAAGGCTCGCTGTAGAGGCAAGAAGCTACGCCCATGCAGCTCTCGGTGCGGTCACAGCCGAGGCAGGCATGAGGCATGGGATAGAGCTTGCCAAGGAGATAAGGAGGATGGTGAAGGAGCAGGCCAAGAAGATGATAGAGCATGCCACGAAGATTGTTGAGGAGGTGCGGAGGAAGGCGGAGAGCATAATCGAGAAAGCCAAGAAGGCCGCCGAGAAGGCAGCCGAGGAGGCCAGGAAGAGGGTAGAGAAGGCAAAGAAGCGTGCCGAGGAGAGAGTCCGCCACGTCTTCAACGAGACAGCCGCCACGGCAGCAAACAAGACAATGACAGCACTGATCGGGCTGGCGGAGAGGCTTCGCCTGGCCGTGAAGGCCTACGCAGATCTGGGCGTCAACACCACAGAAGCCAACATGAGCCTTGCCGAGGCGATGCAGCTCCTCAGCAACGCCAACGTGCAGCTGCAGGAGGCGCTGAGGCTGGCCGCCGCGGGCAACATTACCGAGGCCCAGGCCCGGCTCGAGGCTGCTATGCAGCTGCTCCAGCAGGCGGCGGAGAGGCTCCAGCAGGCCGCTAAGGCGCTCGCAGAGGCAGTGACAGCCAGCGGCCTAATGGAGAAGGCTAGGGCCATGGCTCAGCATGCCAGGATGCTCGCTAAGGAAGCCGAGGAGGCAGTCGAGGCCGCCAGGCATGGCCTGGAGGCGGCCGCGGCCCTCAACGCGCCGGTGACGGTGAAGGTCAACACTACTATGGCGCAGCGGGTGCTCGACCTAGCGAACCAGGCAATGTGGATGATAAATGAGTCGCTCCGGAGCCTACAAGAGGCAGCAAAGACCATGAACGTGACGTTGATGGCGAACGCAGCGGTCCTCCTGGAGCAGGCAATGCAGAGACTCCAGGAAGCCCAGGCCCTGGCCGCCAACCTGACTAGGCAGACCGAGGAGGCCCTCAGCAACGTCATAGCAAGGGCAGAGGAGCAGGCCACGGTGCTGCTCGCTGACGCAAACAACTTGACCGCAGCAGTGCAGGTGCTGACTGCAGCCGGCTTCAACATATCCGGGGAGGCCAGCGCGCGGCTAGCCAACGTGACAAACATGCTCAACGAGGCAAAGAAGCTTCTCGAGGAGGCGAGGAACATGCTGGAACAGGCTAACCTAACTGCCGCGGCGGAGGCACTCAGCCAGGCCAAGCAAGCCCTAACGGCTGCAGCCAGGGAGCTGAGGACAGCGCTGCGCCTAGTCCACCAGGAGCTCATGGAGGCCAGGCAGGAGCTACTAGACAGAATAGCGGTGCTTGAGCAGAACGTCACCAGCCTCGAGGCTAGGATACAAGAGCTTATGCCGAAGGCGGCAGCAAACGCTACGCTGGCGAGCAAGCTCGGCGAGGCACAGAGCCTCCTGGCCCAGGCGCAGACAAGGCTAGAGAACGCTAAGGCCCTACTACAGTGGGGCGGCAACGAGACGGTCGATCAGCACGGCAAGAGCCACGCCGAGACAAACGCGTCGATAGGGCTTGAGGCCGAGATAGGCGCGGAGATAGCGACGATAACGGTCAGAGCAACACTGTTAGTCCAGGCCAAGGTGGAGATAGACGCGGCGGCATCGCTCATACAGCAGGCCGCAGGCCTCGTCGCCGAGGTAGAGGCGGCTGTCCAGGCAAGCAGCGGCGGCAGCCAGACAATGCCCACACCACCAATACCGGGAACAAAGCCCTAGAGCATAGGGCATAGGCGGTGCGACACACAAGCCTCTCCTCAACGTTTTTGGCTCCCAGGGAGCCGCAGAGCCGGTGCCCCACGCTTCTCCCACCCCTCCTGTGCTTCAATGCCTCAAGCCCTCTGGCTCCTCCGGGCTAGGGGGTAGGCAGCGAGGGCTGCGAGGCTTAGCAGCGTGGCGGCGAGGAAGGGCGCCGAATGGCCC
>JAMOSW010000010.1 GCA_027062725.1 Pyrodictiaceae archaeon
ACGTGGACGTGATGATAAAGCTTGCACTGGAGGGTGTAAGAGTATACACCTATGGTGACGCCTATAAGCTGCCTGGGTCCGCGCGGGTAGGGGAGGGGATAAGGAGCCTCGAGGAGGCCCGGGCAGTCGGCGGCGACGTGGTCGTGGTCTACAGCGTCCTCGACGCGATAAAGATGGCGCGGAGGGACGGCAGGCCCGGCGTCTTCTTCGCCGTCGGGTTCGAGACAACCGCGCCCGCCACGGCGAGCCCCGTGGTGTCGGGGAGGGTGCCCCCCAACCTGACTATACTGAACGTTCACCGCCTTACCCCACCCATAATGAGGTACACGTTTGAGACGCACCGGGACAACCCTATCAGGGGAGTCATAGCGCCGGGCCACGTCTCAACCATCATCGGCGCCAGGGCGTGGAGGTTCGTGGTGGAGGAGTACGGCATCCCCACCGTGGTGGCCGGCTTCGAGCCCGTGGATGTGCTGCTCGCGATATATGAGATTCTCCGCCAGCACGTCGAGGGCCGGCCTCGGCTGGTGAACGAGTATCGCCGCGTCGTCACATGGGAGGGGAACGTGGCGGCGCAGCGTGCGATACGGGAGTGCTGCGAGGAGGTTGACGCCGCGTGGCGTGGGATAGGCTTCGTGCCCCGGAGCGGTCTCGCGTTTCGCGACCGGTACCGGAGAGTTGACGCGATGCACGAGTATGGCATCAAGGAGCTCACTCCGGAGGAGTGGCGCTACGACCTGCCGCCAGGGTGCCGCTGCGCCGAAGTCACCCTCGGTATAGCGAAGCCAACTGACTGCCCCCTCTTCATGAAGCTCTGTACGCCGGGCACACCCTACGGGCCCTGCATGGTGAGCAGTGAGGGGGCCTGCGCCGTCTGGGCCCGGTTCGGTGGAGGAGGCCTAGCGGAGGAGATAGCGAGGAGCCTCGGGATAGCCTAGGCTGGAGGTGTGTTGGCCATGTGTCTCGGGATACCGGGTGAGGTGAAGGAGGTCCGCCCGGACGGGGTAGCTGTGGTTGACTTCGGGGATGGTGTGCTCCGCGAGGTTGACGCGGGAGCGATACAGGACCTTAAGCCGGGCGACCTGGTTGTCGTACACGCCGGCGTCATCATTGAGAAGCTTAAGCCCGAGGAGGCGGAGAGGATAGCGAGGACACTGGAGGAGTTCGCGAGGGAGCTTGAGAAGAGGGCCGAGGAGTTCGAGGATCTGCTCCGCCTCCTAGTCGATGAGGAGCCCGTGCAGCGAGAGGCGTAGAGACCTGGAGGAAGGGGTGGCCTAGGGGTGACCTGGTACGTCCGGCTATGGAAGTTCATAACGCTTGCCCATGGCGCCGGTGGCCGGGAGACTGAGGAGCTAGTGGAGAACCTTATCGCGGCCAAGGTCCCGCCTGAGCTGAGGCACGTGGAGGGCGGCACAGGCCTGGACGCTATGGATGACTCGGCGCTGATACCGCTGCCTGATGGCCGCTACCTTGCTGTCACGGTTGATAGCTACACTGTGAAGCCCCTCTTCTTCCCTGGCGGCGACCTGGGGAAGCTCGCGGCAAGCGGGACGATAAACGACCTGCTCATGGCCGGGGCTCGGCCAGTGGCCGCCCTGGACGCGGTCATAGTGGAGGAGGGGTTCCCGATAGAGGATTTCAACAAGATAATAGGCAGCTACATAGGGGTGCTCGAGGAGAACAAGGTTGCGCTGATAGGCGGCGACTTCAAGACCATGCCTAAGGGCCAGCTGGACGGCATGATAATATCCTCCACGGGGATAGGGATAGCCGAGCACCCCATCGTTGACCGCAACATCCGCCCCGGCGACGCCATCATAGTCTCGGGGCCCCTCGGCGACCACGGGGCGGCAATACTCGCAGCACAGCAGGCCGTCGGCGTCGACCTGGGCGTAGAGAGCGACGTGAAGCCCCTCACAGACCTCATGCTGCCTCTCATCGAGAAGCACCATGACGCGATACACGGCGCCGGCGACCCGACAAGAGGCGGCCTAGCGATGCTCGCCAACGACTGGGCCAGGAAAACCGGGACAGTGATAGTCCTCGAGGAGGAGAAGATACCGATACGGCCCCAGGTGAAGGAGTACGCCGAGATGCTCGGCGTCGACCCCCTCAGCCTCGCAAGCGAGGGCGTGGCGGTGCTAGCCGTCGACCCGGAGCGGGCAGAGGAGGTGCTCAAGGAGATGCATCGCCTGGGCTACAGGGAGGCAAGCATAGTAGGCAAGGTCTACGAGGCCAGGGACCCCAGCCACGCGGGCAGGGTGCTGCTGAAGAGCGTCACGGGCGGCGTGAGGATACTGGAGCCTCCCAGCGGCGAGATAGTCCCTAGAATATGCTAGAGGCTGCATACGCCGCTACAGCTCCTTGTCAGCAACGTAATCTCCTCTTTTCCTCCACATGGGGGCGGCACGCTAGCCGTATACGTCCCCGTCTACGCCGCTGTCTACAGCCTGGCGGGGGTGCAGTGGTGTGGCGAGCGAGGTGATATCCATCAGGGTGCCCCGGGAACTCCGGGAGAAGATGAGGAGGTACAACGTCGACTGGGCTGAGGAGATAAGAAGGTTCCTTGAGAGACGCGTTAGGAGCCTTGAGGCCCTCGAGGTTCTCCAGGAGATAGAGGAGGCTGCGCGCGGGAGGAGGGTCCGCGTAGACTCCACCCTGCTGATAAGAGAGACACGGGAGGAGAGATGATAGTTCTTGATGCGTCCTTTGTGGCCAAGATCCTTCTTGAGGAGGATGGCTCCGGAGAGGCGAGACGTCTTCTGCGGGACTGGCTAGAGGCGGGCGAGGAGCTGGCCACGGTTGAGCACATGTTCGCCGAGGTGTTGAACGTCCTCTGGAAGCATGCTGTGAAGATACGGGACCTCGGCGTCGAGGACGCCCTGGCCGCGGCAAGGGACCTTGAGAGGCTGAGGAGACTCCTAGAGGTCTACCCGGTGGAGGGCTATGCCACAGAGGCGCTCCGGCTAGCCGCTGAGACAGGGCTCACAGCGTACGATGCCCTCCACCTAGCCCTGGCGGGCAGCCGCGGCGCCGTCCTCGCGACGTTCGACAAGCGTCTGGCGAGGCGCGCCGCCGAGATCGGGGTCCGGGCGGTGCCGGGCTAGGGCCCGCCCAGGGTGACCGAGGGGAGAGGGGTGACGTGTCTCCCTTGGGGCGTAAGGCTGCGCTCCGTGTACGCGTTGTGGGGATAGTGCAGGGTGTCGGGTTCCGGCCCTTCGTCTACCGGCTCGCCGTGTCCCGGGGCGTGGGGGGCTACGTGGTCAACCTGGGCGGGGCGGAGGTGGAGATACACGCCGAGGGCCCACCGGAGAGGCTCTCCTCTTTCCTCCGGGGCCTTGTGGAGGAGAAGCCTCCGCCCGCCAAGCTGGAGGCGCTGGAGCTGGAGGAGGTTGAGCCGAGGGGCTACCGGGGCTTCACCATAAAGAGGAGTGAGAGGAGGAAGAGCAGGAGGAGCATGATTCCCCCCGACTTTGGGATATGCAGGGACTGTCTCCGGGAGATACATGACCCCTCTACACGGTTCTACCGCTACCCGTGGAACAGCTGCGCGTGGTGTGGCCCACGGTTCTCGATGATGTACACGGTGCCCTATGACCGGGAGAATACCGCGATGAGGCGGTTTCCGCTGTGCGAGGACTGCCGCCGGGACTACGAGGACCCCTCTAACCTTCGAAGGTTCCATGCGCAGGGGATTAGCTGCCCACGCTGCGGCCCCAAGACCCACGTGTACACCATGGATGGGCGCCGTGTCCCCGTCGAGGACCCGGCTGTGTGGGCGGCCGAGAGGATAGAGGAGGGCCACATACTGGCCATTAAGGGTGTGGGCGGGTTCCACCTGGCCGCGCTTGCGTCGAGCGACGAGGTTGTGGGGGAGCTGCGGAGGAGGAAGAGGAGGCCGAGCAAGCCCTTCGCGCTCATGGCGCGGGACTGTGGGGCCGCGGCGCGGATAGTGGAGCTTCCCCCGGGCGCCTGTAGCCTTCTCGAGTCCCCCGAGAGGCCTATCCTGCTTCTCCCCCGGAGGGAGGGGGCCCGGCTGTCGCCGCTGGTGGCTCCAGGGCTCAGTACTGTGGGTGTGATGCTGCCCTACACAGGGTTCCAGGCCATGCTGTTGGAGGAGGTGCGGGACGGCTACCTCATCATGACGAGCGGTAACCGCTCCGGGTACCCGATGTGCACCACGCTTGAGTGCGCGCTGGAGCACCTCCGGGGGATAGCGGACTACGTGGTTGCCCATGAGAGGGACGTTGTGCACCGCGTGGATGACAGCGTGCTGAGGTTCACGGATGGGGAGCCCGTGTTCCTCCGCCGCGCCAGAGGCTACGCGCCCATGTGGATACATGCGCCCATGGTGCTTCCGGAGTCGGTGGCGGTGGGGGCTGAGCTGCAGAACGCGGGCGCCCTGGGCTTCGAGGACAAGGTCGTGCCCACGCAGTACATCGGCGACATGGATGAGCCCGGGCAGGTGGAGGCGCTGGAGGCGGAGCTCCGCTGGTTCATAGGGGTCTACCAGCTCCGGCCCCGCATCGTGGCGCTCGACATGCACCCTCTCTACCACAACCGTGGTCTCGCAGCTAGGCTCGCGGAGGAGCACGGCGCCGAGCTAGTCGAGGTGCAGCACCACCACGCCCACGCGGCCTCCGTCATGCTCGAGCACGGTGTCCCCCTGGGCGAGCACCGCGTGGCCATCACCGTGGATGGCACCGGGTACGGCGCCGACGGCACGGTCTGGGGCGGCGAGGTCCTCGTCGCGGGCTACGAGGGCTTCGAGAGGGTAGGCAGCCTCTACCCGTTCCCGCTGCCGGGCGGGGACCGGGCCGCGGAGTACCCCGCCAGGAGCCTCATAGGCCTACTCGCCGCCTCAGGCTGGAGCCTCGAGGAGACCATGGAGCTGCTCCGGAGAAGGGGGCTGCTCGAGGAGAGGTTCCTCCCCTACGGGGAGAGGGAGGCGAGGATCGCCTACCTCCAGGCCCGGGGCGGCCGCCAACCCGTGACGACCAGCATGGGGAGGACGCTGGACGCCTTCGCCGCACTGCTGGGCGTGGCGTGGAGGAGGGGCTACGAGGGCGAACCCGCAATGAGGCTCGAGGCTGTCGCCGACCGCGGCCGGGACCTAGGCTACACCCCGAGGATACTGAGCCTCCAGGGCCGCCTCGTCGTGGACACGCCGGGGCTCCTCGCCTGGGTCATAGAGGGCCTCGAGGAGGGGCTCCGCGTCGAGGACCTGGCGGCGACCGTGCTCGCGGCCCTGGGTAGGGGCCTCGCGGCTATCGCTGCCTCGGCGCTCCGAGGCCGGAGGCTCCCCGGCGAGGTGCTGGCGAGCGGCGGCGCCTCGGTGAACACCCACCTGGTGAGGGCTGCGCGGAGCCGGCTCCGCGAGGAGGAGGGGGCCGCGGTGCTGCTTCAGCGCCGGCTCCCGCCCGGCGACGGCGGGGTCGCGGTGGGCCAGCTGGCGGTAGCGGCTGCTAGGCTTGGCCTTGCGGAGCCCAAGGCGGGGGGCCCCTAGCTGCCCCGCGGGCAGCAATAATAGCCACGAGTGGCCCCATTCTCGGTGGCTGTGTGCCTCGGAGGCTGGTCGTGTCTTGAGTGAGGGGGCTAGGCTGTATCGCTGCATAGTCGTCGGCTATGATGGGAGCGAGGCTTCGCGGGCCGCAGTGGAGCGCGCCCTTGCCCTGGCGAAGCTCTCTGGCGGGAAGCTCGTGGTGGCCACCGTGGTGCCTCCGCCGACCGTGTTTCTGGGGGAGCTCCTCCTGCCCGAGGTTGTGGACGTAAGCACCGTTGAGGAGCCTGCCAGGAGGCAGCTGGAGGCCCTTGTCCGGGAGATAAGGGAGGCGGCGGGCTTCGAGAACGTGGAGCCCGTTATCCTTATGGGCGATCCGGCTGACGAGCTGGTCGCTTACGCGGAGGACAATGGCTGCGACTTGATAGTCGTAGGGAGGAGGGGCCGCGGGGGCCTCGAGAGGCTCATCCTGGGCAGCGTGTCAAGCAAGATAGTCAACATAAGTCATGGAGTCGACGTCCTCGTCGTGGAGTCGGCAAGCCTCGCCAAGAAGAAGAAGGGTGCCGGGAAGAGCTGAGCCAGAGCTGTTCAGCCACGGGGGTGTGGCGCCTGTCTTGCCCTACTGGGGGCTGGTCGTGACAAGCGACTCGGTGAAGCAGGGGCGAAAGGAGGACCGCGTCTCACCGCTTGTCGCGGACATTCTCGCGAGAGAGGGTCAGACCCTAGTCTACAGGGCCGTGGTGGGCAATGACCCGGTGGAGATACTCTACGCTATCGCCGCCGCGATGCAGGCAGGGGCGGACATCGTGCTCGTCACTGGAGGCAGCGGGCCAGGCCCGAGGGACCTCTCGGCGGACATAGCTAGGAGGCTGGCGGACAAGGAGCTGCCGGGGATAGGCGAGGAGTTCCGCAGGAGGAGCCTCGAGAAGGGCGTCGCCAACGCCCTCCTCTCCCGGGCCGGCGGCTTTGTCTACGCGGGCCGGGTCCTCGTAGTGTCGCCGGGTAGCCCGGACGCGGTCTCCACGATGCTCTCCCTTCTCCTCCCCGTGGCGGGGCACCTGGTGGAGCAGGCCAGGGGCGCCAAGCACCACTAGCCGGGGTACTCGCCGCCGTACTCGCATGTCCGGCAGGGGGTCCATCCCCGCCTCTGGGGCGGCTCAGCGGCGGCTAGGGCGTCCGCTATAGCCGCGAGCTTCTTCTCGAACATGTCAGCGAGGCTTAGGGGGTCATAGCGGCGGGCCGCTACGCGGCTGCCCTCCACGTCCCTTATGACGAGCATTGCCTCCTCTACGGGCCAGCGGCTGGTGAGTATCCAGGAGTAGGCTGCGAGCTGGGCCAGAGCGCTCCGGTAGCCCCGCCCCCGGCCCCGGGCCATGAGCTCGGGGCGCCGGGTTGTCTTCACCTCGACCACGCGGTAGCCGCCCGCTGCCTCTTCGACGCGGTCTGGGACGCCGATGACGATGTAGCCGTCGCGGGGGCGGGCTATGAGGGGCCACTCTTCGCGCCGGAAGTACTCGACCAGGTCGGCGGCCTCGCTGTAGCGGCGCAGCTGTTCCGCGAAGGCCCTGGGCTCTATTAGGCCGAGGGCCGCCAAGGCGCCTCGCCGGTGGAGCTCCCGGAGCGCCTCGCCACGGCGCCGGGCGAGCAGCCTGGCCGCGGCGAGCGCCGCACCCGCCTCCCCAGGGGCCACATCCTCCCCGTGGATGATGAGGCCTCTTATGACTCGCGGCATGGCCTTCTTGGCTAGCTCGGCTGCCCAGAGTGCCGCCAGCCCGTCCCAGGCCCAGGGCTCAAGCCTAGACGCGTCAAGCCAGCCTGCGTTGAAGAGGCTCGTGGCGTGCCACGCCTTCAGCGGACACCACTCCCAGGAGCCTATGCTGCTCGCCGCCACAACCGGCGGGCCGCTCCGCCGCGCCAACGCGCCGACCCGGGCAAGGAGCGGGTCTAGACACACCAGCCGCCTACCCGGCTCGCCTTGCACCCCCTTGCTGTCCACTTCCTGGCCCCCGACTAGGTGCAGAGCTCGGAGCACTCGGGGCCCTAAATAACCCGGCCAGTTTCCACAATGGGGGGCTCGGGGCCGACCGCTTCTCCGCACCGCCAGGCCCACGCCTCGGCGGGGGGCCTGGCCTGCAGGACTAAGCCATCTCCTCACCGCCCCTGGGATAGGCGGCCTGAGAGGAACAAGCCTGGCGTGGGGAGGGATGAGCTTTCCGGCGCACCGCCGGGGAGGCGGCGGCTGGCCTCACGCATAGGCCCCCTGTGCCGCGACGGGCCGAGGAGGGTAAAAACACGTTGACCGGGGAGGGGGTGAATAGTTGAGCGCTCTAGGCTCTGCCGGCGGCGATGTCCTCGGGGAGGGGCCTGGCTGCTTTGGGTAGCTCGCTTGGCTTCTTGTGCTTCACTATCTCCTGGTAGCCGTAGTAGATGCTGAATATCGTCGTCACGCTGTAGAAGAGCCAGGTTAGCGCGTAGAGGAAGCCAGCGTAGTAGAGAAGCCAAGTCTCGCCGGGATGGTGTAGGTAAAGGTGGACGGTGGAGATGCTGTAGGCAGCGACGGGGAAGACGAAGGCCCACCAGCTCTCGGCGAACTCCATCTGGCCGCGGCGCAGATAGGTCACAGTAACGGCGAGTATGACTGCCAGCAGCAGGCCCGCTAGGCCCCAGAAGGTATAGTAGAACATGTCGAAGAATGCCAGCAGCAGCTCAGCCAGCTTCGGGGAGACTCCGGTGAGCTCGGCGGCGGTCACCCTGAAGCTCTTTGGGAGGAGGCCGAGCACAGCCTCGTAGGCCATGGGGGCGACGCTGGGTGGCGCGAGGTTGATCCAGGTGGCGGCAATGAGCCTAGCGGGCGGCGGGTGGTGGAATATGCTGCGGTAGAGCCAGATGGTGAACAGTGCTACCCAGAACAGCACGCCGGTACCGAGGTATACGCCCAGCAGGCTGTGGGGCACTGGGACGCCCTGCCTCTCCAGCAGGCCGCCGATGTAGGGCACTAGGACGTTGCCTACTGCCGGCATGTACCAGCCGGGGTTCATGGCATGTATCTCGACGCCCTCGTGCATTAGGAAGTTGTAGATTATTACTATGAAGAAGGCTGTGTGGAGCAGCATGCCGGTGTAGAAGAATGCGGCGCCTATGTCGGGGTTTGCCAGCACCACGCCCCAGTCGAGCGCTAGGAGCATCGTCGAGATGCTGATGGCTGTTATGAATGGTCCCTTGACTGGGTGGCGGAGTACGTGGAGGAACTCAGACTTCACAATAGCCAGCTTTGCTAGAAACGCAGTGGCTATTAAGAAGTAGATGATAGTGTTCACGTAGGCTATTATGTGTGACAGTGCCACTAGGGTGTGTATCTTCGCTGCCTCGCCGAGGGCGAAGCTGGCTAGCGCGACAGCGCTAGTCGCTAGGTTGAAGGAGAACCAGGCTACGCTCATTCCCCTCACGTACTCCCTGAGCCCCATGCACGCCGTCCCTCCTTTACCCTGGGTTTAAGCATATGCCTTGTAGTAACCGAAACACTGCGGACACAACATAAACAGTGCCACGCGCCAAACAAGGCGCCGCCACGAGCCCCAAGTAGGATCCAAACAGAATCAATCGTTGCAAATCGGCGCGGCCAGCAGAGCCGGGGACACGATAAGGCCTGGAGACAGGCGCCGCCACAGCAAATAGCCTCAAGCCCACGGGCCCAGGCTGACCCGGTAGACTTAGGCGGCACAGAGGGTGGGGCCATGGCGCAGGGCAGAATCTGCGTCTCGATACCGACCGACGACGAGAAGACAGTCAAGCTAGGCCACTTCGGCGACGCCAGGCTCTACCTCCACTACGTCTACGACCCGGAGGCTCGGACATGGAGGCTCGAGAGAAAGGTTGAGAATCCTTACGCCGGCGAGCACCACCACGAGGAGGACGAGGAGCACAGCAAGAGGCCCCGAATACTTGCCCTCCAGGAGGGATGCAACGTGATAGTGGCCGTGGCTTTTGGCCCCGGAGGCGAGGAGTACATGAAGAGGCGCGGCATAGTGGTTGTGAGGGT
This sequence comes from Pyrodictiaceae archaeon, assembly GCA_027062725.1. Taxonomy (GTDB): domain Archaea; phylum Thermoproteota; class Thermoprotei_A; order Sulfolobales; family Pyrodictiaceae; genus QNYQ01. The sequence continues at coordinate 9,540 of JAMOSW010000010.1, forward strand.
CCGGCCTAGGACCGGCATGGACGAGGCATTGAGAAGAGTCGAGGAGGCCCTGGGCCTCGCCAGGGGCTAGCCGCCCAAGAGGCCGGCGGGTATATCTTCCGGGCTCCTACTCTCCCCTCTCTTCGGCGTCCCCGCTGTATTAGGCCTATAAGCTCGTCGAGGTACTCCACTACGGCGCCACGTGCAGCCTCATAGGCCTTCTCGAGCAGGTACACCTTACTCCCGTGTCCACGTTGCAGTCCCCGCCGGGGCCGAGAGTGCCCGCAAAGCGCAGCGACACAAGTCCATTGCCGGGGAGGTGAGGAACAACAACGTGTCGGTATGGACCTCGGTTGTGCCTGGGAGGCGGCGCCGGTTGGGACTGAGCCCTCTTTTATCAGCTCCTCTCGTCCCTGCCCACTGCCTCATCCGCTTCCTCAAAGTCAGTCATTGGCCTCGTAGGCTTCCCGGATGAGCTCGTAGCCCTAAACATCTTCTAGAGGAGCCAGCCGAGGAGGAGCTCCACCACATTCCCTACTTTGATATTTTTATTCCCTGCCTGGGTGGGCTCGGGGCGCGGCCTCCTCGCCACCGCCCCTCGCGGGGCTCAGCTGTCCAGCAGGAGCTCAGCGACAGCCTCATTGCCCATCCTAGAGGAAACCACGCCCCAAAGGCCGGATCCGCATGGTTCGGCAGTGCAAGGGGTCACCATCGGCCCCTTCTTCTCCTCGGGCCTCTGCCCCTGGAGGGGGCTCAGGCGGTCCACACCCGCTCTCCAAGAGGGGTCTAGCTACGGTGTTTTAGCTCCTCAAGGGTGCTCATACCTCGTGACGCATGAGCTACGGGTCTGGTCCTCTTTCTGGCTCTTCTAGGAGCCTCGTTACTAACAGTCAATGTTAATTTCTGTAAATAATTTTTTATCGCTATTATAATGTTATCCTCCTCACTAGCTCTATGTCAACGTGAGCGTACTCGTGAGACACTGTGTTTCGGAGCGCTGTTATGCAGCGAAGAAGCATCATATCTTCACGGCCTACTAACCCCCTGTTTGCAACGTATCCCGAGGTGTTTCAGACCCACAGCCAAGCTCTGCAGCAATCCTCATCAGCAATCCTCATGACGATGTCTGGGGATCTGTGCTTGAACATGGAAAACGTGGAGGAGGCGCGAGCTCTTCTATTCAGTCCCTTTTTGGCCACGTCTGCTATCTCGGGGGGTGGCTGGACGGTTGGAGCTTGGGCTTGTCTTCCTGGGAACTAGTGCGGCAGTTCCTACAGCTAGACGCGGGCTCCCGAGTATTGCGTATATGTACCGTGGCGGCATAGTGCTGATGGATGCCGGGGAGGGGACTCAGGAGAGGCTGCAGAGGTGTGGGCTAAGCCCTCTACGCATAGAGGCCGTGCTTGTGACCCACATGCATGGGGACCATGTGTTTGGGCTGCCTGGGTTATTGCAGAGCATGGCTATGCTTGGGCGGAGGAACTTACTCATCATTGCTGGGCCGCGTGGGCTGCGCAGGTTTCTCGAGGAAGCTGCTCGTGCAACCTATTGGTTGCCGCCTTATCCCGTTTGGCTAGTCGAGATAGAGCCTGGGGCCAGCTTGGTGCTGCCCAGCGGGGTCACTGTGGAGTCGTTCCCTGTGGCGCACCGCATTCCCGCTCTGGGGTATCGTCTCGTGGAGCCTAGGAGGAAGCCTAAGGTCGACCTAGAGGCTGCGAGAGAGCTTGGTGTCGCAGGGCCTCTTCTTGGGAGGCTCCAGCGTGGCGAGACCGTAGTTCTCCCGGACGGTAGGAGAGTTGAGCCCCAGGAGGTTCTCATTGAGAGACCTAGAGCTGTCGTAGTGTATACTGGCGATACTGCGCCATCCGATAGCGTCGTTGATGCGGCACGTGGCGCCACGGTTCTGATACATGACGCAACTTTCACGCATGATATGGCCGAGGAGGCTCACGAGCAGGGCCACAGTACCGCTCTTGACGCCGCGTTTGCTGCGAAGAAGGCCGGGGTTGGAGTTCTTGTTTTGACGCACTTTAGTGCAAGGTATGATGATCCAGCTGTGCTTGTCGATGAGGCGAAAAGACTCTTTCCTCGAGTCTACGCTGCTGTCGACTGTAGTCGCTTGCCGATAAGACTCTGACGACGAGAAGATGAAAGAAGGTACCGGATAATAATGCTCAAGAGCCGAGGATGTTGCCTAGTCTCTGTACACTATCGTGGGCCTTCGGATTCGTAGCCATGCAGTCTCTCTGCGAGTCTTTTAGCAGCCTCTGCCAGTAGTGGGCCTATGTCTGCTGTTCTTGCCTTGCTCCAGCATGGCTTCACGGTGTTAGCACAGATGAGCGCCTCTATTCCCGCGTTTTCTAGGCGCTCTACCGCCGGGCCTACGAGGAGGCAATGCGTCACTGCAGCTATTACGCGGCGTGCACCCTGTTGGAGGAGGAGCTGTGTCGCTTTGGCCAGAGTTCCCCCCGTGCTCACTATGTCGTCAACTAGGATGACTGTGGCTCCCTCAACCTCTACGGTCTTCGGTTTGAGTCTTACCTCCCCTGTGACTCTATCCCTCTGCTTCTCGAGGTAGTCAAAGGCGGCGCCAAGTCTCTCAGCGAGACGGTGTGCTCTCTCTACGGCGCCTCGATCGGGCCCGATGACGTAGACAATGTCGCTGCCTAGGAGGGGGCGGAGCGTCTCAGCGAAGGCAGGGCTAGGGTCGATGTTGGCTGCGGGCCCAGGAAACCATTCAAGACTATACTCTTTGTGCACGTCAACGGTCGCTACTGCTGAGGCTCCGGCCGCGGCTAGGCTGTGGAGAACCGCTGCCACACTTATTGGCTCGCCGCGGAGGAAGCGACGATCTTGCCGGCTGTACGGCAAGTAGAGTGGGGCTGCGATTACTGAGGCTGCGCCGAGGCCCCGGAGGGCCTCCACCAGCAGCATAGATTCTACTACTCGGTTGCTAGGCTCCGGGAAGCCCGTGGTCACCGCGACAGCTACCCGGCCACGTGGCTCAGCCTCTACGCGGACGTAGCGCTCGCCGTCAGGGAACGTCTTAGAGTACGCCTCTACGAGCTCGGCACCAGCCGTCTTGGCGGCGCTGCGGGCTGCTTCGCATGCCTCGCCTAAGCAGACATAGGCCAGGGGCGGTGCTGGCGCGGCTCGTCACCCCAGACTGCTACGGAGCGCGGTAGAGTGGAGGGGGGAGAAGTCTGTCACCCTCTATTCCCTCCGTGCTGGTATAAGCGGAGAACCACTGTCATCGCTAGCAGCATCGCCACTGGGCCTGCTAGGACTGCGCCCGCACCCGCCTCGGGGCCGAAGGCTGAGAGGGCTATCGCTGTGCCTAGTGCGCCATTGGCTGAGGCGGCGAATACGAGGGCTATCTCGGCCCGGCGAGGCAGTCCTGACAGCCTTGCTAGCGCCTTAGCTGCGAGGAATCTCGCTACGGTGAAGACTAGCAGTAGGGCGACTACGCCGCCAGCCGTAGATATGTGCCTAGTCAGCACGGGCGCGGCTGTACCGAAGACTACTGCGACGAGCCAATAGAGTGCTAGGCACGAGACTAGCGCGAGCCTGGCGTTGACCTCTGCTAGTGTCTCAGCGGCCTCTACTGGGGTTGATGCATGACGTGTAACTATGGTTCTGAGTGTTTGGCCCACAGCTAGAGGGGCAAGGATGTATAGCGCTATGCCTCGCGCTATCTGACCCACTGGTACAGAGGCGACGCGGTGGAGTATAGCGACAATGTAGGCAGGCATTGTTACCGGTGCGAGAATGAACGTTACTACGACACTAAGGAGGCTCAGCTCTACGTCGCCGCCGCATAG
>JAMOSW010000011.1 GCA_027062725.1 Pyrodictiaceae archaeon
AAGATAGAAGACGGGTCCACTGGGGGCATAGGTAGCGCTCCAGGAGGCGGGGCTGGGAAATAATGATTATTGCCCTTATAGGTTCCCCAGAGTTGCTTAAGTCCATGCACTCTTTACGGAGCCCCTCGGATCCTGCCGTCACATGCCATAAGCTGGGCACTCGCCTCGTGGTAACAGCGCCTTTCCACCCCTTCCCCATTTTTATCCCGAGAACCGTCTAGCTGGCTGCGGCAAGCCCGTCACCCATCTGGTGCATGGATGTAGCTGCATTCTTGCCCCCGTTTCCACGTAGGCCTGGGTGAGCGAGGAGGATGGTGCAGCGAGGGTTGAGCACGGCAAGGGTCGTCCAGGGCGGCGTGGCGCTGTACGCGGCGGTGGTGCTGAACGGGCTAGTCGGGCTAGTGTTCTGGGGGCTGGTCGGCAGGCTCCTCGGCGCCCACGGTGTGGGCGTAGCCTCCTCCCTGGTCTCCGCCGCCGGCGTCGCAACGGTGCTGGCCTCTGCCGGGCTCCAGCAGGCCGTCCTCCGCGAGGCCGCCGCCGCGGGGCCCCCCGCCGTCTCCGCGGCGCTGCTGCTGGCCGCAGTGGAGGGCGCAGCGGCCGCGTTCATCGCCGCAGCGTTGGCCCACGCCCTGGGCGCCCCCGTGGGGCTGGCCGCAGCGGCCGCCCTCCTGGCGCTCGCAACTGTAGCATCCACGGCTCTGCTGTTCTCGCTAGTGGGCCTTGAGGGGTTCCGCGCCTACACCCTGTCCCAGGCCCTCGGTGCACTGGCCCGCGTTGCCTCCGCTGCCCTGCTCGTACCCCTCGCTGGCGCGCTCGGCGCCCTAGCCGCCTTCGTCCTCCAGTACCTCGTGGCCGCCGCGGCAGCGGCCAAGAGGCTTGCCGCGCAGCTCACGTGGCCCCCAAGGGGCCTGTTCCGCTCCCTCGCGGAGCTACAGGCGTCGAATTACCCCCTCGTGCTCAGCAACCAGATAGCTGTAAGCCTCGCACCCTACCTCTTCCAGCTAGTACGTGGAGCCTACAGTGAGACCGGGGGCCTCTACATGGCCCTCGTGGTGTCTATTGGCATAGCGGCACTCCCCGGCAGCCTACTCTCCGCAGCCCTCCCAGTCTACCTCCGCACCCAGGGCAGGCGAGGGGAGGCACCCTACAGTGAGATACTCCGCATAGGCCTCCACGCTGCCGCCCCCATGGCCGCCATAGCCGCGGCAGCCCCTGCCACGCTCCTGGGCCTCCTAGGCCGAGGCTACACACACGACGCGGCAACAGCCATGGCCATCCTCGCGGCCACGGTGCCGCTCACCGCGACGCTCCAGGCCGCGGTGACCCTCTACAACCACCGACGCAGCCACCGCAGCCTCCTTGCAACAGGCGCCACCCGCCTCCTAGCCCTACTAGCCCTCCTACCCCCACTCGCCGCCGCCCACGGCGCCACCGGCGCAGCAGTCGCAGTAGCCGCAAGCACCCTAGCCGCCCTCCTAGCCACCAGGGAGGCAAGAAGACTCCTCAAGACAGCCGCAGCAACCCAGGCAGCCCTAGCCGCGGCAACCCTGGCGGTCCACCTCACGGGCCACACGGGGCCAGCCGCGGCGCTCCTAGCGGCAGCAGCCACCCTGGCAGCGAGCGAGGCAGCCAACCCAGGCACAACAAGGACAGTTCTAGGCCTGGCTAGGGCCCTTACCGGCGGAGGAACGGCAGCCTCTAGGGCCCCTCTGCCGGGGCCTTAGAGAGGGATAATAGTCTAGCCTAGCCTGCGCCTTATCCACTCGATGGTCTCTCTTAGGCCTTCTTCTAGGCTCGTCCTGGGAGTCCAGCCTAGGAGGCTCCTTGCCCTCGAGATGTCGGGCCTGCGGCGTGGGGGGTCCTCGGGCCTTGGGGGTAGATGGGTTATGCCCGCAGTGCTCCCCGTCAGCTCCAGTATCTTCTCCGCGAGCTCAAGTATCGTTATTTCATTATCGCTCCCGATATTAACTATTGTGCCTTTTAGCTCGCGCCTAGGTTCTAGCAGGCGGATATGCGCCTCTATGTTGTCGGCGACGTATAGGAAGCTTCTTGTCTGCTTCCCGCTGCCGTGGATAGTCAAGGGTTCACCCCTAAGCGCCTGCATGATGAACCTCACCACTACCCTGCCATAGCCTGGCCGGCGCCAGTCAAGCCGCGGACCATACGTGTTAAATATTCTCGATATCCTTGCGTCGACCCCGTACTGCCTCATGTAGGCTACTGTGAGCGCCTCCGCATAGCGCTTTCCCTCATCATAGCAGCTCCGGGGGCCTACGGGGTTTACCCTGCCCCAGTAGGTCTCCGGCGTCGGTATGACCTCTGCATGCCCGTATACCTCGCTGGTCGAAGTGAGGAGGAACACAGCGTCACTCAGCCGCGCAGCTTCTAGCATAACCTCAGTGCCCCGGCTGCTCGCGAGAAGCGTCTCCACAGGATGCTCCATGTAGTCGTCCGGGCTCGGCCTCGCAGCCATGTGTATAACGTAGTCATAGCCCTTCGGGGGATTAATTGATTCAACGGGCTTCTCTATGAGCTCGACACGGCCGGTGCCCATTAAATGCCTTATGTTAGCCACGCTTCCGGAGGAGAGGTTATCAACTATAGTTATCTTCTCAGCCTTAAGCGCGTAAAGGGCGTCCACTAGCCAGCTTCCAAGGAACCCGGCCCCGCCCGAGATAAGGAACCGTCTGTTCCTCAACGCATCGACAACATCGCCGTCCAGAGTTTCGAGTATTGAAACAATACCTCGGTAGACTATGGGGTCAGCATCACCCAGAGGCCTAAGGTCCACCAGTGGTTCCCCCCGACAAGCCGCCGCTCATACCACACATATACGTGCCTCCCGGGCCGCCGCAGCGGCCGGCCGGGCGAATGCTGACCACGCGGCCCCGACCTTCGCCCGGTGAAAGCCCAGCAACCTGGAGCACCCGGTGTGCTCGGCTACGGTAGCTATGCTCTCGCCGGGCCCGGTTGTAGGCTCTCTCGGCCACTATGCACAGTTCCTGCGGATCCCAGCCTAGTAGTTCACGAAGGAGACGAGAAAGCTCTTCGACGTCACTGTACGTGAAGAGCTCACGGCCTGGCGAAAAGTATCGAGACACCACGGGGTGGTTGTCAGTAGCCTCAACGCCGCCAGCACCAGGAACCTCGAAGACACGCATGTTAGCCTTAGCTCCAATATCGCTCCTATTGTGGATGTTTAACACCACATAGGCCACCCTGTTGAGGGCCAGGTACTTGGTACCGTACACCTCCGGGTTAGCGCCCGGCACAAAGCGCCGCCAGCCCGGTCCCGCCACAGCTACGGGGATCCCGCGTCGGAGGAGGCCACGCACCAATCTCAGCCTCTCTGGATAGACGCTTCCCACGAATACCGCCATGGGGACGCGGATGCTGCAGCTGAAACGAGGGAGGGGCTTAGCGGCGAAGGGTAACAGGTAGACATTACCTCGCCCATATCGGCTACGTAGATCCACTAAGCAGGAATGGCAGGCAGTTAGTACACGGAAGCCGGCACCCGCATAGATACCGACAAGCAGGCCATACCTAGGATCATCCGGGTTGAAGTAGGCGAGGTGCCTCTCCGGTACAAGCTCTCCGAGCCGCCCAATAGTTGACACAGAGAGAGCCTCCCCCTTCACCACGAACACGAGGACCGGCTCCAGGCGCTCAACAAGCTCCACAACGAGGCGGTTATAGAGACGGAGAACCGGGTGCTCCCCGATAATATGCTCTCTAGAAGCCCTTGACACAAGAAGCCTGCGTAGAAGGATCCCACTAAGCCAGCCCGGCCTTCCTCCATAGAGGCTACGCCAGACATCCTCGTAGCCAACGAATACTACGTCATACCCCAGCTCGGCGAAAGCCTCCGCCATAAAGCCCTCATATCCGCGCAGAGACCTTCCAGCAACCAACACGACACCCAATACAGCGACCCTCTCAGCCAGGCATCTCTGCAAGCTACGCCGCCCATAAAGCCGAGAGGAGGGAGATAAGGGGGAGGACAGCCCCACGCAGGGAGGACGTAGGGAGGAGCCAGCATGGCTATAAGAAGAGCCCTAGCCGAGTGGAGGATTGGCATAGTTGGCCTCGGCTACGTGGGCCTAACCACCGCGGCTGTGCTCGCCTACCACGGGGTGAAGGTGACCGGGGTAGACGTTGACGCCGCCAAGGTGGAGGCGATTAACCGCGGAGAGGCACCAATCTACGAGCCCGGCCTCAACAAGCTCCTCAGGGAGGCCATAGAGAGGGGCACACTGTACGCGACGACAAGCTACGCCCCCCTCAGAGAAGCAGACATCATATTCATAACCGTGGGGACACCCTCCCTCAGTGACGGCTCCATAAACCTGGGCTACGTGTTCGACGCTGCAGAGAAGCTCGCAGACGCCCTAGCAGCCAGCACCGCGGAATACCCCGTAGTGGCCGTCAAGAGCACCGTAGTGCCAGGCACGACAAGAAGGGTAGCCGGGATAATAGAGGAGCAGACGGGGCTACATCCAGGCAGGGACTTCGGCGCAGCAAGCAACCCCGAGTTCCTGAGAGAGGGGCGCGCGGTAGAGGACACACTCAACCCCAGCAGGGTAGTAATAGGGGGAATAGAGCCCCGCTCAGCGAGCCAGCTCAAAGAGTTCTGGCAAAGCTTCTACCAGAGGCTAGGCACTAACCCACCAATACTAGTCGTCGACAACCCCGAGACAGCTGAGATGATAAAATACGCCAGTAACGCCTTCCTGGCGATGAAGATAAGCTTCGCAAACATGCTGGCAAGGATATGCGAGAAGATAACAGGCTGCGACATCGTTGAAGTCGTAAAAGGCATGGCCCGTGACCCAAGGATAAACCCCGCCTTCCTCGGCGCCGGCCTAGGCTACGGCGGCAGCTGCTTCCCAAAAGACGTGAAGGCACTGACAGCGCACGCCCGCAGCCTCTGCGTCGAGCCTCGCCTACTCGAAGCCATAGACTGGGTAAACGAGACCCAACCCCACCACATAGCCAAGAGGCTAGAAGAGCTCCTCAACACGCTACGCGGAAAGACAGTAACCATCCTAGGAGCAGCCTTCAAACCCGACACTGATGATGTGAGAGAATCGAGAGCCCTAGCACTAGCCAAGATACTAGCAGAGCGAGGAGCAAGAGTACGCATACACGACCCAAACCCCAAGGCACTAGAAAACGCGAAAAGGACGCTAGGCCCCATAGCAGAGTATACAACAAGCATGGAAGAAGCACTTAGAGGAGCAGACGCGGCAGTAATAGCAACAGACTGGGAACACTATAAGAGCCTCAACCCAGCACTATACACTAGGCTTATGAGGCGCCCCCTCCTCTTCGATGCCAGACGCATCTACGACCCACAGACGATGAAGAAAGCCGGAGTAGAGTATCACGCAGTAGGCCTGGGGGGCGACCCCAAGTGACAACCATAGACACCGCCATCATACCTGTCGCAGGCCTAGGGACAAGAATGCTGCCAGCAACGAAAGAACAGCCCAAAGAGATGCTGCCAGTACCGATACATGATCCTCGCCACGGCTTGGTCTTCAAGCCATTCCTTCAGCTGATATTCGAGCAACTATTTGACACAGGCATACGGCGCTTCATCTTCGTAGTAGGCCGGGGCAAGAGAATAATTGAAGACCATTTTACGCCCGACTGGAGCTACACTGAGTATTTAAGAAACAGAGGCAAGGAGAGAGAGGCTTCACTACTCGAAGACTTCTACAAGAAAGTCGAAGCCAGCATAATTACCTGGGTTAACCAGCCTCATCCTCTGGGCTTCGGTGATGCCGTACAGCGGGCGGCACAGCTAGCCCAGGGCCCCTTTATCGTGCACGCAGGCGACATTGCGATACTGGGCTCGCCCAACCCGCTGGCCATGCTCATACAGACCTATCAAGAGCTGCAGCCGGATGCTCTTATCCTAGTACGCGAGGTTGAAAACCCGAGCCACTATGGAGTCGTTGTAGCTGCTGAGCCTAAGCCCACACCTGACAATATTATCAGAGTCAAAAGAGTTATTGAGAAGCCTGCTAAGCCGCCAAGCAAGCTAGCCATAACTGCTGTCTATGTATTCACACCAAGCATACTTAAAGCACTTGAGAAGACACCGCTGGGGCCACGCGGAGAAAAAGAGCTCACAGATGCTATACAGAAACTTATAGATAGCAAAGCAGATGTTAGAGCACTAGTCCTCGACAGCGACAAGTACAAATTCATTGACATAGGCCGACCAGACGCATATATAGATGCCATAGGATTCCTTGCAGGAAAGCGCAGCCTTATACCCAGATAGAAGCTTGCCTCTGACCTAGACTTATACATTAGCCAACTGGATACTCACATGCATTAGCCACAACTGCTGTCATGTTTTCCGACAGAGCGTAGCTATATAGCACGTGGTGAAGCCACAATGCCACAAAAAGAAAGATTGCTCTTCCTGGGCATAGACTGTCTCGACCTTGGACTAGTCCTTCGCTGGCATATGCGTGAATACATAGTAGGCTACTACGGCTACCACTTCGTAGGCTACGACTTGTACACTCCAATAATTTGGGCAAAGATGCTGACCGGTATTGATGTGACTAAGCCGCCGTATAGGTTTAACTCGAAGACAGTCTCTAGGAAGAAAAGACTTGCAACACTATACTATGTTAAAGACGTAGCCGATAAATTGCTGCATACACTATTCTCCCTAAATACAGCAAACAGTACCAATAACAATGAAGCCTACCTACGGAGAGCCCTGCTTAAAGCGATACAAGGCAGAGAGCTGTCAACACACGAGAAACTATTTGTAAAGATGCTACGCCGTGCCTCAATGCTTGAGCGCTTACCAGGTAAGCTGAGGAAGCTCACATTACCCTACCAAGCATCCGCCAGAGGCTACAAGGTATATGTGGTAGAGTTTCCGCCACTTAATGATGAAATATACTCTTTCATACGTAACCTCCTCTACTTTTTCATAAACAGCGCCCCCGACCAGAAGAAGTATTTCCTAGACTATATATGGGGGGTTACTACGAAGACTGCTGAGAAAGTACGAGAAGCTATAGGCAGTTACGACGTGATACTCTGGTATACACCATACGTTGATACAGCGTCCCACATGTACTATAGACCAGGCAACCTACGCTATATGCTCCTGCTACGCCAAGCATATGCAAGAACAGCAAGAATTGTAGCTAAGCTAGCGAACGAAGCACTAGAAAACAACTATAAAATCATAATAGCCAGCGACCACGGCTTCAATCCAAAGGTGGCAGATCATAGTCATTATGGCTTTTGGAGCACAAGCTTCAAGCCAGAAATAGTGCCTAGAAGAGTAGAGGAGATACACAGATTGGCTAGAAAAGCCATAGGGCTTTAATTTATCCGGTTATCGCTCTGAAGCAGCTTAGGGACAACTTGTGACCAACGCTGATACACCTTAAAGCCAGCCACCTTCAATATCTCCTCTATCCTATGATACATTGTATGCCCCTCAAGGACAGCTCTATGGCCTGCTGCAGCCACCCTCTCCCTAGCCTCGCTGTCTGCAAGATACTCCAATATCTTCACAACAGCTTCATCTGGGTCAGCAAAGACCTCAAGCTCTCTACCTGGCTCAAAAAGCAGCCTAACCTCGCCGTCATCATTTAGAAGAAATGAACGTGTGCCCAGAACCTCAAAAAGCCTTAGGTTTATTTCTCCTGCGCGAGTTACATTAAGCACAATCTTTGAGGAATTATAAAGACGGGCCGCATCATGGTGCCACGCTACAGTATAGAAAACGTTAACATTCTTTCTACGTAATCTATCCACTATTTCGCGTAGTATCTTCATACGCCTACTATGTGTTGAACTGCTTAGTCTTCCGACAAACACTACATCGTAGCTCTTTTCACGCATTTTTAACGGACGATATATCCATTCATAGCGCAGGGCTAAAGGCAGGAACCTAGCATCTATACCGCTGTCCCTGAAGTACTTCACACCATTATCGTGCGCGGCAAACACTATATCATAGTCTTCTATGTTAACGACATTACGATACATAAAGAGCCTGCGTTCGTTAAAGCTATCTATAGCCCAGAAGATCTTCACAGCATTTCGGAATGGACGAAGATTAAATCGACAGAGAAGCTCAACAACTATTAGAATATCTATCTGCTCAGGCCTAGCAAGCCCTAAATCATGAGCTATATGTAACGGCTGGAAACGGTGAGGCGGATTAAGGGGTTTCGAGAGTGCACGCGCTATTTTGCCGCTTCTCAGTTTCCATCCAACATAGCCAGCTATGCCGTGCAGATAGTTATGGCTCAAAAACCTTAGCCTGCTGCCAAGGTAGGGCCCGTTATAGTACGGCTCGTACGTTTGAATGAAAACATTTCCGTAAAACGATAAATAATAGTAAAGTTCTATATAGGAGTAAGGCACAATAAGAGCGATATTGAGTGAGCTTCTCTCGTCAGACCCCTCCGGCGTCATCACCGCATCTGTCACCTCAAGGAAATATCTGAAGAGCTCCTCGCTGTGTTTTCTTGTGGATAAAATTTCATCAAACATCTTTTAGTTGAATTTATCATAAAAATACTTAAAAAATTATTATGCATTATTAATCTAATTCTAGATGTCTCACTAGATGCTTTTAGTATTGTGTCAAGCACTTGAGGATCAGTCACATTGCCGTGAACAACACCTCTGTCTACAATAAGGACACGAATACCTCTACTCGCTAGGACGTCTACATATCCATCCTCAAGGCCTGCTACAACGCCCAGTTCTATACTCACGTTGAGATGCGATGTATTACAGTCAACTCCTTGCAAGACAATGTAGATACTTCTAACCTTATCCGGTAGCGCCGATGATGGCCACGGCTTATTGAAAAGTCCCGCAATTATCTCTAGTCTAACATACCGTGCATTCCTCTCTACATAGAGGCCTCCATGTAAAGGGATGTACCATGCAGTACTTTTGTAGCCTCCTAGGCCTACGCGCATTATGTTGCACTTTAGGTCTGGCGTTATCTCTATAACAAAAACATTCATCCTACTGATATTTATCTCTTTATCTAGTTTTAGTATTATCTTATTCTTATCATAAATAATTTTCTCTATTTTTAGTATAGTTTTATTTATCATTTTTACTCTTATTGTTGTTAGATTATAATAACTACTATTAATATATTCGCCATAATTTCCTATATAGACTATGCGGAAAGGATAGAAGAAGGAATGGTAAAATTTCTGTGTGCCCTGGTAGCCCCACGATTCAAGAATATATGTTGACATTTGAGGCAGTACTATGCCTGCCAGACCTGAGCCGGCATGTATGAGTAGCTTCTTTGCATCGACATACTCCTGCGGTATATGCACGCCACGAATCGTCTGGTTAAAGTATGCTGAGAGAGCACTACCATCCAAGAGTGGTCTAAGCGAGGCTAACGAGGCAGCAAGAGCTAGCATAACTAAAAACAGCGTCAAGTCTTTGCGCCTCGTTAATGCTAGTGATGCAGCCAAGGCTGTAATGACCGCGTATCTGGCCGCTACTTGTCCTAGAGTAGCCGCATAGGAGAAGAGGGCCGCTAAAGGCATGTTACTGTAAACTAAAGTGTATAATGCTGGCAATATGAGCCCGCGACTTTCGTGAAATACTGCTATGACATACAGCAGTAACATTGAGTAGAGGAAAGCCTTTAGTTCAATCCTGGTTATACTCTTTTGAAGGGCACATAGAGTTAATATTATGACAGCTGCAATGAGAGTAATGTTAAGGATTGTTACGGGGCCACTGAAGTAAGCTGTACAGTATGGACAGAATTTTGTATAACGAGTCCAAGCAGAAGCTAATATAAAGACATCTATTATGCTCATGCCTTTTATTGGCCTAGGTGCTCTAAGGCCATGCTGCTGGCTATATATAGCTATAATTTCTTTTTTTGCAGCAATTTCTTCGTGTGCCTTAACAAAAAATACCGAGATAAATAGTATAAGTATTAATGTTATACTTTTTAGCTTATATTTTTCTATTCTTAGTAGCATTGATATCATAAAATAAATAAATACTGTTAAAATGTATAGTATAATTAACCTTATATCATTCGGGAATGGAAGCGAGAGAGGGCCTATAGCTAACGCTATTAACGATGCCGCGATGGATTTGCTTCTAGCCTCAACTGCATAGAGAAGCGATAGGAGTAGAAGACTGTATGACGCGGTATATTGTATCCACACAAGCCCTCTGAGTATAGACTTGAATGTATTGACGTAGAGGAGCGGCTGTGAGATAAAGTATAGTGCAGCTATTGCTACTATCATCAATACCCTTCGTTTGTCTTGATGCCCCCCAATGCGTAGAACGACCTCTGCCACGAGTACACTGACAGTAAAAATAGAAATGAATATATTTATAAACAAATATATATAGAATCCTATGTAAAAGTTATTGTTTGATATAAGCAATCCAAAACTGTATATGAGATCCGGCGCATAAGGCGCGTAATGAAGAGGATAGCGCCAATCATAGTAGCCGGGAAAATCGCCACCAACAAGCAGACCAAAGTTCGTCTTGACTCCCACTATCGCGACATACAGTAGTGTCGCTGTAAGCGATGTTAGAGCGATGCAGCGCCAGGGCTTGTTTACAGTATCTAAGTGAGTATGGCGTGCTCTCATATCTGTCAAGACGGCACACCCTCTTAACCACCCTTTTGCGGCTATTTTATCTTAATATTATTTTTATTATAGATTCTATTGTATCTGTTGTTATATGCCAATTATATATTAATGAGTGGCGATAAGCATTTTCTCCTAGAGTATGCAGTTTAGCTTCATCGCGTAGCATACTAATTATTGCATTCGCGAGACTAGTGATATCTCCCGGAGCTACAAGCATGCCGGTCTCCCCGTGTCTTACGGCTTCTCTTAGGCCGGGGACGTTGTAGGCTATTGTTGGTGTGTGGCAGGCTGCGGCTTCGTAGACTCCGCGGCCCCAGCCCTCCCTAGTGGAGGTGTATACCATTATCTTGGCCTGTGCGAGTAGGCGGAGTTTCTCTTCCTCGCTGATGCTAGTGTAGAAGGAGGCGCGCTGTAGGCCGAGGCTAGCTGCCTTCTCGAGGAGCTTCTTGAGGTAGCGGGGGTCGGCTCGGCCTGCGATTATTAGCCAGGCTGTAGGGTGGTTAAGTTCTACGAGCTTCCAGGCTTCTAGGAGTTCGTGAAGGCGTTTGTAGCTGGCTATCCTGCCTATGTAGACCACTAGGTCTTTCTTTTCTAGCATTGGGCAGTGTTGGTGGAGGTCTTCGGGGAGGCCGTTGTAGGCTATTGCTATCTTTTCTTGGGGATAGCCTAGCTCTATGAGGTCCCTCTTAGTTTCCTCGGAGACTGTGATGACTGCGTGAAGTTTGCCGTCTCTGGCTGCGCGGATGTAGGGGCGGTGTAGCTGTTTCTCGAAGAGGTGCCAGGCTAGAGGCTGGAGGAGGGGCCCTATGACCTGGCTCCAGCAGTCGCGACAGAGCTGGTGGATCAGCGCTACTATCGGCTCCTCCACGTAGAGGGGGGTCATGAAGGGCACTGTGTTTATCTCGTCTATTACCACGTCTGGGCGCCAGCCTTTCCGGCGCAGCTCGTGGTAGACTCGGCGGGCCTGGGCGTAGACTGTTAGCCTGCCTCCGCGGCGAATGACGCGGTAGCCGTCTATGGTCTCCTCGGGTGGAAGGCCCCGGGGCCTGCTCGTGACGAGGACTACCTCGTGGCCCCTCGCTGCTAGGCGCTTGGCGACCTCGTGGGTGTAGACCTCGGCGCCGCCGGCGAGGGGGTGGCGTATGTCCCGCCAGTTCATCCATAGGATCCGCAGCGTCTCCACCATGACGCCGCCCGCCCCTCCCCCTAGGCCATGCCTACTAGCCCCTGCCGGGCCGCTGTGTCCATCTCAGACGGTGCCGGTAGGCTATCGCGAGCAGCTCCATGAGCATGTCTATGATTATCCTTGGCCTGTGGCGGCCGTGGAGGCGGAGGGGGGCGACGCTGGGGACCTCGAGTATCCTGGCGCCCATCCCGCGAAGCACAGTGAGGAGCTCGGCGTCGAAGCTGTAGCGGCGGGCGTAGACGCGGCTCAGGGCTTGGAGTAGGAGCTGCCTGCGGAAGGCCTTGGCGCCGGTCTGGGTGTCCCGGAGCCGGAGGCCGGTGAGGAGCCAGGCGAGGCCCCGAAACCCGTGGCTCAGCACGCGGCGCAGCGGCGCGGCGTCGGTCCTGCTCTGGGGGTGCCACTTGGAGGTCACGACCACGTCGTAAAGGTGGAGCGGGGCCAGTATATAGAGCAGCTGCCGGGGGTCTATGTCGCCGTCCCCATCGAAGAACGCCACGTAGGGGCAGGCGGCGCGCCTGGCCCCCACGGTGAGGGCGAAGCCTTTGCCCCGGTTCCGCTCGTACCGGATGACATGTAGGCTGCCGCGGGGCCCCACCCTGGCCCCTAGGACGGCGAGGTGCGTCCCATCCCTACTGCCGTCATCCACCAGGACCAGCTCGTAGCGCGGGATCCCCGTCTCCTCCAGCACGTCTGAAACCGCCGAGGCCGTGCGGGGAGCCATCCTCGCCAGGTTGTAGGCGGGCATCACAACCGACACACAGCCGAGCAGCGCTACAGCCCTCGCCCACACGCTCCGCCGAGACGGGCACAGCCGCAGAGCTGCATGCTCCCCCGCAGCCCCAACAGCCTCGCCAACCGATGCCGCCAAAACACTACAGCCCCAGCCCTTAGCCACCGTCGCCCAGGCCCACACAGCCAGCCACAGCTACAGCAAAGCCAGCTAATAACATGTATAGCCCACAACCCATATACCACAAACTATAAAACAAACTCCACATTATTGTACTTGACTATCCATGTAATCACCGCGATAAACACGTATTTTGGAACCTGAAATGGGCGGAGTTGCAAGCCACCATTGGAACAACGTTTCAAACCCATTCAAACCTATGGGAACCTGTGTGATGTACAGCAAATGCCCCACGGCGGCGGAATTGGGGCTGTTCCATACATGCCCCGAAGAGAACAACAAGAACACATAAATACGAGGAGAGAACCCGGTTCTATTCGGCTCCACAACGGAACCATACCAGAAACACTCACAAGAGAAATGCAACTGCTAC
>JAMOSW010000012.1 GCA_027062725.1 Pyrodictiaceae archaeon
CGGCGACGAAGAGGCTCCTGGGCCTGTTGTAGACCTCCTCCGGGGGGCCCTCCTGCTGGATCCTCCCCGAGTCTATGACTACTATCTTGTCGGCCATACTCATGGCCTCTGCCTGGTCGTGTGTCACGTGTATCGCGGTTATGCCGAGCCTCCGCTGCAGCCTCTTCAGCTCCGCCCTTATCGTGAGCCTCAGCAGTGCATCCAGGTTGCTCAGGGGCTCATCGAGGAGGAGCACCTCGGGCTCCTTCACAAGGGCGCGTGCTAGGGCGACCCTCTGCTGCTGCCCGCCGCTCAGCTGGCCAGGGTAGCGGTCGAGCAGGCCCTCTATCCGGAGCAGCCTAGCAACCTCCTGCACCTTGGAGTCTATCTTCTCGTCCGGTACGCCGCGGAGCCGGAGCGGGAAAGCTATGTTCTCGTAGACAGTCATGTGAGGGTAGAGCGCGTAGTTCTGGAACACGAGGCCAACGTTCCTCTCCTTGGGGGGCAGGTGGGTGACGTCACGGTCCCCGAAGAGTATCCTCCCACGTGTGGGCTTATAGATGCCGGCAATGAGGTAGAGCATGGTAGACTTGCCGCTGCCGCTGGGGCCGAGCAGGACCGTAAACCTGCCGTCCTCGAACCTCACGGTGACGTCGTCGACTGCGACGACGTGGCCAAACCTCTTGGTTACGTGGTCTAGCACGACCTCAACCATGGCCCGGCTTCACCCCTTCACCCCGCCGCTCATGGCCTC
The DNA here is from genome assembly GCA_027062725.1 of Pyrodictiaceae archaeon. GTDB lineage: Archaea > Thermoproteota > Thermoprotei_A > Sulfolobales > Pyrodictiaceae > QNYQ01. The sequence continues at coordinate 734 of JAMOSW010000012.1, forward strand.
AAGGAGGAGTCTCTGGGTTGTGACAAAGAACACGATGGTTGGGAGAAGGTAGAGGGTCCCGGCCGCCGCGACGACTGGGAGGTAGCTCGTCTCTATCCCAGCCACAGCCTCCTCTATGAACGTGGCCAGGGTCTTCACGGTTGGATAGAGGAACACGCGGACATAGATGAGGTCCTCCCAGCCTGCGAGGAAGGCGAATATCGCTAGCGCGGCTATGCCGGGCTTAACGAGGGGCAGCATTATCCTCCTCCACACGGTGAATCTGGAGGCGCCATCGACCAGTGCGCTCCACTCAACCTCCCAGGGTATCCTGTCAAAGAAGCCCTTCATCAACCATATGCTCATAGGTATCTCGAGGGCGGCTCTGGCCAGTATCGTGTAGAGCATTGCGTAGGCTGTGACCAGGCCGGGGCTGCCGCGGAGCGGCTGAAGGCTCCACACGTAGATAGCGTAGACAGCTATTATGAGCGCGACGCCGGGGAACGCGTGGAGCAGAATGATAAACTCCATGAGGCCCCTGCGGCCCCTGAACCTCATCCGGGAAAACGCGTAGCCAGCCAACACGCTGACAACTACCACGACTGCGGTGACACCCAGCGCAACTATGAACGTGTTGAGTATTATCATTGCTATATCCCTGGTAGTGTAGAGCTGGCCAGCCTCGGGGCTCAGCTGGCCCCTGAACAGCATCTCCCAATTACGGAGGCTGTAGTGGGCGCTGAAAATGTCCGGCCCGGTAAGCATCGAGTCTGCGAAGCTGCTCAGCACGAGCAGCAGGTAGAGGAACAGCATGGGCGCGGCGGCCGCGGCCAGCGCCAGCGCCAGGACGAGGTTGAGGCGACGCCGGTTAACCGTCTCCACATCGTAGCCCGTCATGCGGGCGCCGCGGCGGGCCCCGAGCCTGGCGAGGAGGCGCACGGCTAGAGCTCACCCCTCGGCTCCTGCATCATCTCCCGGAACCTCATGACGCGGAGGGCGATGAGGCCAAGCAGGGCCCCGATTGCGACGAGTATAGTGGCTGCGGCCGCCGCGAGGCCCTGGTCGCCGGTCAGGAAGGCTGTGTTGAACACGTAGAGGGCCCAGTTGCTGCCCCAGTACCGGTCCAACGTCCCCCACTCGACGAGGAGGAAGATGTGGGCGAAGGTTGTCAGCAGGCTAAGCAGCTGCCAGACGGTCACGTATACCAGGTGCCACCTTATCTGCGGCACCAGCACGTACCGGGCCAGCTGTACGGTGGAGGCGCCGTCTATCCTTGCCGCTATAACCTGTTCCCTCGGTATGCTGCGGAGAGCGCTGTAGAACACTATCATGCCAAAGCTCACGCCCACCAAGCCGTTGACGATGACCAGTATCGCCCAGGCGCTATAGGGGAGCAACCTCGGGTCGGTGCCCCACGCGTAGGGGCGGTCTATGACCCCGAGCCGCATCAGTATGGCGTTGAGCGTCCCCTGCGGCCCGGGGAGGAAGAAGTAGTACCAGAGCAGGCTGTAGACAGCTATCGGCGTCATCCTTGGTAGGAGCCAGATCACCCGATAGGGGAGGCTAAGCCACTCATCCATGAAGTAGAGTGCTAGCGCGAGCAGGAGGCCTCCGAGGACGTTCACCGCGAGCGTCGCCGCCGTGAACACGACCGTGGTCTTCACCACCTTGCCGAAGTCGGGGTCATGGAGCATCATGTGGAAGAGGCGCTCATAGTTGTAGGTCGTGAACTCCCCGAGCCTGCGGAGGTTCCAGTCGCGGAGCGGCGTGAACCCGATGTAGATGGAGAGCAGGAGGGGCGCCACATAGAAGACAGCTATCAACGCGAGCGCGGGTAGGAGGAAAAACAGTGCAGCCTGGGAGCCGGCGCCGCGCCTCATGGCTACGCCACCCGGCGGCTAGGGGTACTCCCAGTCGGCAGGCACCTCGCCCACTATCTCGACGTTCTTGGCCAGCTCTGGGTCGGCCTCTATCTTCTGC
>JAMOSW010000013.1 GCA_027062725.1 Pyrodictiaceae archaeon
GGATCCGCTACAGGGCTGTGGCTGGCGGCCTTCCCTGTTTTACCCCTCCCCTTGGCGCTGTGGCGCCGGGCTTGGTGCTTCCATGGTGGCCGCTGGGGGGCTTGTCGGGGCCGTCTCGCTGGCTGTCGCTGTGGCTGCGTGGACGCTGGCGCCGCTCTATGTGAGCCGGGCGTCGCTGAAGGCGAGGATTGACCCGTTGGCGTTCAATGGGTGGAGGATGCTGGTCGCGGCCTTGGCGACCCTGCCGGGGGCTGTGCTGTTGGAGGGGTTCCCGTGGTCGACGCCGTGGCTTGACCCGGTGTTCGAGGCGGGCGTGTGGCTGGGCGGCGTCTTCGCCAGCATCGTGGGGGACGGCTTGTTCGTGTATAGCGTGTCGCGGCTTGGGGCTGGCGTTGCGTTGCCCACCGCCTACCTGTTCGTGGTGTGGACAGCTCTCTACGACTACACGCGGGGGGCTGCGGGGCCGTGGGTTGTCGCTGCCGCTATTGTCGCTGTTGCGGGGATAGCCCTGGTCGCGGGGAGTGGCGGTGGGAGGGGCGTGTTCGAGCCGAGGGCGTTCGCGGCGGCCGTGGGGGCGTCCCTCATCTGGGGTGGCAGCATGTACGCCTACCAGGCGGCTCTGGAGAGGGCAGGGTTCCTGAGCGTCGCCGAGGCTAGGGCCGTGTTCATGGTGGCGGTGCTTCTCCCCCTGATGCTCAGGTGGAGGGAGTGGAGGCTTGTCCGGGAGGAGATAGTCGTGAGCAGCCTGCTGGGCTACGTTGTGGGGGCGGTCGCGTTCCTCAAGGCGCTGCAGCTTATGTCGGCGAGCGTGGTCTCCCTAGGGCTCGCGGCGACACCGGTGCTCACCCAGCTGCTTAGCGGCAGGGTGGCCGGGGAGAGGGTTACGGCGAGGCTCCTCCTGGGCGGGGGCCTGGTGGCGGTGGGGATAGCGGTGGCCCAGTTGGCACAGGCCGGGCTACTTCCCTGACCCTTCTCCCGCCTGGGCAGCGTGGGGGCAGATGTCACGGAGGGGACACTCGCTGCAGCGGGGGTTGCGGGCTGTGCAGTACCTCCTCCCAAGGGCTATGATGAGGCGGTGGGCTTCCTCAGCCCTCTCGGGGCCGAAGAACTCGAGGAGCGCTCGCGAGGCCTCGTCGTAGCCCGCCTTGGGGCCCACGAGGCCCCACCGCTTGGCTATGCGTAGTGCGTGCGTGTCGACCGCGAAGACCGGGGCCTTTCGGTAGAAGCTGAGGAAGACGTCGGCCGTCTTCTTGCCGACGCCTGGTATCGAGAGGAGGAGGCGGCGCAGCTCGCCTGGGGGCAGCCCCTCGAGGACGCGCTCGCCGCCGGCCTCGAGTATCCTTCTCGCAGCCTCGCGGAGAGCACGCGCCTTCTGCCGGGGCAGCCCCGCTGGCCGTATGAGCTCTATGAGCTCCTCCTCGGGGATGGATAGCACCGCCTGGGGGGTGACCTTGCCGAGCCTCTCCTTGAGGCGTAGGTAGGCCCTTATCGAGTTCTTGTCGCTCGTGTTCTGGCTTAGGATTATAGCGGCGAGCACCGCGAAGGGGTTCCCGTCCTCCCTGTCCGCGACGAGGACCACGTACTCGTCCCAGCGGGGCTTTAGCGCCGCTGCCAGGCGCCGGTAGACCTCCTCGCCGGTGGCCCTCCCAGCTATGCTCGCCATCTCTCTGGCGCCCCGGGTGTTAGAGGCAGCCGGAGGCGGCACCGGGCTGGCTTTAACCCCTGTTGTCTGCTCTTAGCGGGCTGTTATCTCGCGGGAGAGTGGCACCATGTTGCATACCATTGACCTCCCGAAAAGCCTGGATATGCCAGCCCCGCTGGCCGCGCCGGTACAAGCACCGATTCTCCACCCGGGCTGAGGACTAACCAGATCCCAGATCTCCATGTTAACCCCGACGCTAAGCCCGGAGACGTACCCATCCGTAGCGAGGACCCCTACCACTACGGTAATGGTCGTCAAGCTACCGCGTATAGGCTAGAGACAAGGAGTAGGGTGACCATGGCGAGCAACAGCCCCCGGCCCGTCCCCCTGAGACGCGTCGCAGCCCAACCCGTGGTTGGAGGACCTGGCCGCCCTGGGGCGGCTGGGGCTCTACGCTGTGATGCTGTCGTGGGCCTCGGTGGCGTTGAGGCCCCGGCACCTGGCATTGGCCGCGGCGAGCCTGGAGGCTGCCTCGGCGAGCCGCGGCTCGGCCTCGAGCCGTGGCTGCTCCAGCCTGTACCCTGCCGCGGCGAGCAGCGCACCTGCCATGGCTGCCGCGAGGTGGGCGGCCTGGCTGGGCGCTACAGCCACGGCGACCTTCAGCGCATCCATGGGGTTTCGGCTCTCCGCCGCCAGGAGGCTGGCGGCGGAGGCGGCGAGGAGCCTGGCTAGGGGGTCTCCGGGTTGGGATAGTATTCTCGTGGCCCTCTCCGGGGCCTGGCTAGCGGCGTCCACGGCCGCGTAGAGGGCGTCGCGGAGCCCTTGCCTGGGGGTCTGTGTCGCGGCCTCCTCGACTGCCTCGGCGGGTGGGAGGCCGCGGAGCGTGTAGTAGAGGATGAGCGCGTAGCTCCTCGCCGCGGTGGAGGCGCGGCGGTCGAGACTGGTGGCGAGCACCTGCGCTGCAGCCATCTCGGCGACGAGCCTCTCCTTGGTGTAGAAGAGGGGTATGGGGGTTGAACGGGCGACGGCGTCGAGTGGGGGCTCCAGGCTCGCTACGAGGCTCCTTGCCTCGGTCCAGTTGTAGCCACGGCGGACGAGCATTACATGCTCAGCGGTTGCGAGGGAGTACAGTCTCACCGGGTTATCCACGTCGGCGTTGACCGCTAGGCGTCGGGCGAAATCCTCGGGGTTGAAGCCGCAGTTATCGGCGAGCACCTCGGCGAGTAGGAGGGCCTGCTCCGTGGCCGCCCCGTAGGCGGCGACGCCCCCCAGCTCTAGGGGCTGGAGGCTGGGCAGCGCCTCCCCCGCGAGGCTGCTCGGCAAGCCGTAGGCCTCCCCGACGGCTAGGCCCGCTAGCACCGCCCTCACTACGCTGGGGTCGGGATAGCCCCTCATGGGTTGCCCACCCGGGGCCGGCGGAAGGGGCCCACCGAGCGCGCCTCCATGGCTCCAGGGCGTTGGAGGAGGATCCAAGGCTGCGCGCTGGGCCTGGATGAGGCTGGAGGTAGAGGGGTACCGGCTTATCTAGGCTACTGTTTACCCGCCCTCTTACCGTAGTCAGCCAGGGCCCTCTCTAGGAGATCGCGCAGGGTTGCGTCACAGAGCCAGCTGGGCGCCTTGCCCTCGAGGAGCCTGGCACGGAGCACCGCTACAGCCTCCGCTTCCCGCTTCCTCTTTGAGTAGTAGACGAGGCTCAGAGCGGAGAACAGGGCGAACAATGCTGCGTAGAGGGCGCGGGCCCAGGGGGGCTCGGGGAGCGTGAGGGAAGCGGCCAAGCCTACAAGAGAGAGGGCGGCCATGAGGAGCCCGGAGGAGGCCTCCAGACGGAGTCTCTTCTCGAGCCTCTCTGCGAGGCTCGCCGCTGCCTGGGGCCTACAGGGGAGGGATAGGTCGAGTAGGCTGCGGCTGCTCCTAGCCAAGCTTCGCTGGCCTCCTCGCGGCTGCTGCCGTTGCCAGGGCGTCCTCCAGGCAGGCTAGCACCTCCTCCAGGGGCAGGGGGTCTAGCCTGTAACGGCGCCGGCGACAGTCGTAGAGCTCCACGGGAGGCGGGAGAACGGCTGCGTAGACGACGTCGTTCACCGACGCACCGGCCGCCTGGGCCCTGGCGTGGAGCCTCTCTGCGTCGGCGCTTGCAGTCGCGAGGGCTAGCTCCTCGCCGGCAGCGACATAGGCGGCCCCCATTGTTTCCACCGCTACGCGGTATATCGCCGGCGCCGCCGAGGCCTCGGCGACTATGAGCGACTTCGAGCGGAGGAGGTCGGAGGGCTGCACATAGTAGACTCTGCCAGCTAGCCCATAGAGGCTCAAGAGACGATACCTTGTCCTCACAAGGGGGTAGAGGCGGCGGCCGTCGACCTCGACGCCGAGGCGTGCCTCGAGGAGACGGCCTGGCTCCATGTCGTCGGCTCGGAGCCTTGCCAAAGGGTTCACGTCGAGCACACCCACTGCGAGCATGTCTGCGAGCGGCTTCGCGGCGCTGAAGCGGTAGCCGTGCATGCTCTGGAACCATTCTTCAGCCTCGCCTGGCTCCAGGCAGCCGCGGACGGGGACAGAGTATAGGCGCCAGTCAAGCACCCTGCGCAGCCTCGGGTCCTTGCCCAGCACGTCGCCTACCTCGGCCTCGAGGCCCTCCGGCACACGGTAAACTGCCAGGAGGCGCCCGTCAGAGAGCTTTATGACCGTGCCCAGGAGGCGGGCGAGGGGCACCACATCCTCTATTGCGGCCGGCGAAACAGGGGCTCTGAACGGCCTTATCCTGCGTAGCAGCTCCCTCGCGTCCGGGGGCTCTAGCTCGACGACGGCGCCGTGTATCCCAAGCGCCTCAAGGAGGCGGAGGTGTACAGCGTGTATGCGGCGGCTCCTCATGCTCTGGCGGAGACGCTGAAGTAGCTTCTTGACGGTGTGGCTGGAGACGCCGAGCACGTCGGCTATGCGGCGCTGCTCGAGTCTAGGGTCGTAGCAGCTCAGCACTCTCCTCAGCGCGACGTCGTATATGCCCAGGGCCAGTCAGCCCTCCCTCTGGCGGCTCTGGCCTCCTAGTTTTTCTTCAAGAAATTCGAGGATTAGCTTGAGCCTCTTTACACGCGTTCTGGGCTTACCGCGGACGCTGAAGCCGTGGTCGCCGCTGCGGAAGACGACTAGCCTGCTCTCACGCCCCCGCAGAACAAGCTCGGTATGGAGCGCTAGCGCCTGCTCTATGAAGCACCGGTAGTCCTCCATACTGTGGATTATCAACACCGGCGTCTTTATGTTGTCGACGTAGCGTAGGGGGCTCTGCCTCCAGTAGTTTTCGGGGTTCTCGGACGGCGTGCCACATATCTGGTCTGGGTCGAACCAGTAACCGATGTCGCTTGTGTAGTAGTCGCTCATCCACCAGGATATCCCGTTCTCGGACACAGCCGCTGCGAACTTGTCGCTCCTCGCCACAGCCCAGTTCGTCATGAAGCCTCCGTAGCTTATGCCGGTTATAGCCACCCGGCTGGGGTCGCTCCTGCCCCGTGTCGCCTCTAGGAAGGCATCGAGAAACTCCATTATGTCCATGTAGTCTCTTTCGCCGTAATGGCAGCGTATGTCGGCGAACTCCTCACTGTAGCCACTGCTGCCCCGGGGGTTAGCGTAGACCACATAGTAGCCGCGGGATGCCAGGAGCTGGTGCTGGAACACGAAGAAGGGCCCATAGCTGGACTTTGGACCGCCATGGACGTGGAGCACTACTGGGAAGGGCGGGCTCCCCGCCCCCTCCGGCGGCTCTAGGTACCAGCCCTCTACCTCGACACCATCACTCGCCTTGATAACCAGCCTCTTCGGCACGGAGAGCTTGTAGCGTTCCCTTAGCCAGCTGCTAAGCGAGGTTAGCCTAACCACCCCCTTGTCTTCGCGCCAGACGGCAATCTCGCCAGGCGTCACCGGGTCCGAGTACGCCAGGGCCACCATGTCGCCGTCCACGTGCACGGTGTAGCCATAAACAGCAAGCTCGCCCTCTACGAGTGTCTCAGGCTCCTCGCCGGGCCGGGCACGGTGCAGCCAGAGCCTGCCGCCATGGTTAGCGAGGAAGTAGATCCCCCGCCTGCTCCACTGGGGCTGGACCGGGCTCCCGCGTAGCCAGAACGTGTCGCTCTGCACGCTGGGGAAGGTGTCCAGGTCGAGGCCGCAGGATAGGCAGAGAGTTTCGCCGTCGTCTAGGCTGCGGAGCCAGACATGGTAGTGGCTGGCCTCGCCCCTTGGGCGCTGGTGGCCCCATACGAGGAGGCCCTCGGGCGTGAGGGCTGCCGTGTGGATGCTCCAGCCCTCGCTGGACGGCACCACTATCTCCTTCTCGCCGCTTGCCACATCAATGAGCCAGACTTCCTGGATATAGGGGCGTAGCCTTGACGGGGTCACTACAGCCACTATCCTACCATCATTGGCCGCCTCTATGCTCTCTACGTCTAGCTTGCCCTCGGTAACCCACTCATAGTTACCCGTCTCAACATCAACTAGGACTATGTGACGGTTCTTGTCAGCGACGAAGCCCGCCCCGTTGACCCAGACAGGGAGCCCCTCGATTATGACGTAGTCCTCCTCTGTGCCGCCTTCCTTGCCCCTTGTTGCAAGTAGCGCAACAGTCCTCTCGCTGAGCCAGCGTGGAAGGTATGCCTGGAAGGGCAGGCGGGCAGCCAGCCTCGGCCCTGGAGCGCCAACTGTGTAGACGTAGAGACACGTAGCTGGCTTCTCGTCTTTGCCCGCGCAGTCACGTGAGGTGTAGACTAGGCGGCTGCCGCTGGGGCTCCAACGGTGCCCGGTTATCCCCGGCTGCCTTATCACTGCCTTCTCTTGGCCCATGACTGCGTCGATTATCCTCATCTCGTCTATGTACTCGTTGCGCTCAGTGTCGGGCCACGTAAGAGTGTAGGCGATGAGGTTCTTGTTGGGCGCTAACTGGGGGTTTGAGGGTACCGGTATCTCCCTCAGCGTCTCAGGCTCTAGGGGCTTCCTTACCACCATCTTGCCTTGACCGCCGCGTGGTGGATAACACTTCTCCTATTATGACGTGCTTGACGTGACCCATGTATTCACGTATACTGTTCCACTTTCTAGTCCTTCGTCTATTGTCTATGATTATTCTTGTCAACTGCCTATATGGAAGGGTTCTTTACCACAGTTTCCTAGCGAGGCTCCCTTGCCACGGGCTTAATCAGCCGCACGGAGCCGTCCGGAGGCGGCAGCTCGGGATGAGAAAGAGCGGCATCGTCGGCTGGGGCGCCTATATACCGCGGTACCGTATCCGGGCCTCCGAGATAGCCACCCTTTGGGGCTGGGAGCCGGGCGTCCCTCACGGCCTTGGCGTCGAGGAGAAGGCTGTGGCGGGCGTGGACGAGGACGCAGTGACCATAGGTGTCGAGGCGGCCCGGAACGCCCTCCGGAGAGCAGGCGTTGACCCCGCCAGGATAGGCGCCGTCTTCTTCGGTACCGAGTCGAAACCCTACGCAGTCAAACCCTCAGCCACCATCGTCGCCGAGGCTCTGGGCATAACGCCAAACACCATGGCCTCAGACCTTGAGTTTGCGTGTCGGGCTGCCAGCGAGGGGATGCGGGCTGCGCTGGGACTGGTGGAGTCTGGGTTCATCGAGTACGGGCTCGCGGTTGGCGCCGACACCGCACAGGCGAGCCCCGGCGATGTGCTAGAGTTTACCGCGGCGAGCGGTGGCGCCGCATTCGTGCTCGGCCCCGCAGGGGACTCGGTAGCGGTCCTAGAGGACGTCTATACCTATGTGACGGATACGCCCGATTTCTGGCGGAGGGGGCTCAGCCCTTACCCAGCGCACGGCGAGGGCTTCACAGGTGAGCCGGCCTACTTCCACCATATCGAGTCCGCGGTGCGGGGACTGCTTGAGAAGACTGGGCTCAGGCCGAGCGACTTCGACTACGCTGTCTTCCACCAGCCTAACGGGAAGTTCCCACTAAGGGTAGCGAAGAAGCTCGGCTTTCCGAGGGAGAAGGTGTTGCCTGGCCTTGTAACGCCCCATGTTGGCAACACCTACAATGGCTCCGCCCTTCTTGGGCTCGCCCGTGTGCTTGACCAGGCCCGGCCCGGGCAGCGCATCCTCGTGGCGCCGTTCGGCAGCGGCAGCGGGAGCGACGCCTACAGCTTCATAGTGACAGACAGGATTGTTGAGAGACAGATTCTAGCGCCGCGCGTAGATGACTACATTGCACGTAAGACCTACGCCGACTACGCTACTTATGCCAAGATGAGGGGCCTCTACATTAGGACAACATTCTAGGGCCTTGTTGGATGTGGTGATAGCCTATGCGTGTGTACGTGGCCGGCGTAGGGCTTACCCGGATAGGGAGGCTCTTCGACAAGGGCATCCTTGACCTAGCTGCAGAGGCTGCCTGGAAAGCTATAGACGACTCCGGGGGCATTATCCCGGATGCTGTTGTCGTGGGCAATATGCTTAGCAGTAGCCTGCAGAGCCAGGACAACCTGGGCGCCTACGTCGCGGCCGGGATAGGGCTCCGGGGACGCCCTGCGTTCAAGGTTGAGGCTGCCTGCGGCAGCGGGGGGGCCGCCATCTATACTGGCGTCTCCCTGATCGCCTCGGGGCTCGCTGGGAGCGTGCTGGTCGTCGGTGTCGAGAAGATGACTGATTTCCCTAATGCTGTTGTCACCGAGGCCCTTGCCCAGGCGGCTGACAGCGAGTACGAGCTATTTTACGGCGCCACGTTCGTCGGCCTAAACGCTCTGATGATGCGCTACTATATGGAGAAGTATGGTGTGTCGCGCGACGAGATGAGCGCATGGCCTGTTCTCATGCACCGTAACGGTGCAGTGAACCCCTACGCGCAGATACGCCGCGAGATAACCATCGAGGACGTTGCAAGGAGCCAGGTAGTGGCTGACCCGATAAGGCTCCTCGACAGCAGCCCGATAGGCGACGGCGCCGCCGCCGTACTCCTAGTCTCCGAAGAGGTTGCTAAGTCCCTGCCGGAGAAGCCTCCCGTGGCGATAACCGGGGCCGGGATGAGCGTCGACACTGTGGAGCTCAGCAACCGGGAGACCCTCGACCGGATACCCGCCGCGGCGGAGGCGGCAAGGAAGGCCCTGGAGATGGCGGGCGTTAGGCCCGAGGAGCTGGACGTGGTTGAGATACACGACGCGTTCACGATAAACGCGGTGCTGCTTCTCGAGGAGCTCGGCCTGGCGCCCCGCGGGAAGGCTGCTCGCCTCGTCGCGGAGGGCAAGTTCCACCCCGGCGACAAGCCAACGGCAAACCCCAGCGGGGGCCTCAAGTCCAGGGGCCACCCTGTAGGAGCCACAGGCGTCTACCAGGTAGTGGAGGTCGCAATGCAGCTGCGCGGCGACTTCCCTGGCGTAAAAGTGCCCGGAGCCGAGAAGGGCCTAGCCCTCAACATGGGCGGCGACGGCTCCACCGTGACTGTCCACATTCTTTCCAGGGTCTAGAGTGACGGAGCACCAAACACGTCGTGGAGAGGGAGGTGTCTCGGCGATGCGTCTCAGCCCCGCAATGCTCTGGAGGACCCGTATCCCCCGCTACCGGCTCGTCGGCAGGGAGTGCCTTGAGTGTGGGCGGCGCCACTACCCGCCCCGCCCCGTCTGCCCACACTGCGGCTCCCGCAGGCTCCGGGACGTCGTGCTGCCCAGGACCGGCACAGTGGAGACATACACTGTGATATACACTGTGATGGAGGGGTTCCGTGACAGGGCGCCACACGTCATAGCCCTGGTCCGGCTTGACGACGGCACACGGGTGCTAGCCCCACTGACAGACGTCGACCCCAGCGGGGTCTCTACCGGGATGAGGGTGGAGGCAACCCTGCGCAGGATAAGGGTCGACGGCGACACGGGCCTCATAGGATACGGGCTCTCCTTCCGGCCCCTCATGGAGCCCCGGCAGGGGGCGAGCAAGTAGAGGCAGAGAGGAAGGAGCCTCAACCCCCGGAGAGGCCCTTTTCACCAATACTCGGGCTCGGCGGCCACGACCTTCCGCGCTGTAAACGGAAACGCTTTCTTTAATTCCTCGGCCAGTGTAGGCAGCTCGGCTTCCACAACCTCACCGTAACCCACAAGCACAGGCCGGAGAAGGTACTCTCCCGGCCCCCGCTCCTCTAGGTCGAGAAGCGCCACCTTAGCCAGGTCCTCGCCCATGGCCCGGAGTCTGGCCAACACCCTGGCTCCACGGCCCACACCGCGAAGCACCTCTCCCACAGCATGTAGCCCCGCGACGCGGGCAGCAGCGAGCGCCTCGGCGAGCATGCCCGCAACACGCAGATACTCCTCTCCGTCACCCACGCCGGGCTCTATGCCCGCCGCCAGGACCGCCTCAGCCGCGCGGAGAACCCCCTCCTGGCCCGGGTGCTCCACTGCCCCCGGCCTCAGGCTGCGCACATACTCAACAGCGCGTCGCGCAGGGACACGGTAGCGGTAGACCAGGTACCCGGCCGCCATGGTCGCGCTGCGGCCAATGCCGCCGAGGCAGTGGATCAGTACCTTGGCGCCCTTCTCGGCCTCTTCAGCCACTAGGCGTACTGTGGAGAGCAGCTGGCCTAGGCGTGGCCACCGGTAATCCGGGACTGGGACATGGACAAACCGTGCTCTACCCTCTAGCCAGGCAGGATCATATTCGAGCTCATGCTCCTCAACCACGGCAACAATGACGTCAAACAAGGCCGCGGCCTCCACTATCTCGCGTCCAGAGGGCATCGACCCAAACGCCACATGCTCATCAACGGGGTAGAAGCGGAGCATCCTGCACCACCCGTCGTGGCGCCATGGCGCCACCCGCTAGGTTGAGAGCGTGGAGCCGGGAGCCAAGTACTGGACAGCAACGGCTTTTCACCTACGAGCCTCCCCGCCGGCCCAGCACGCTGCGTAGCCCGACTGCTTCTTGGGATGGGGAGGCAAAACTTGTCTACCCGCTTCCTTGCCGCATAGCGTGGCTGCGTTGTCTAGTCCCGCGGCGGGGTAACGGCCATGTATAGATACGTGTCTTCAAAAAAGCAGTCGCATCGCTAGCATTTCTCCTCTTATTCGCTGCCTCGTTTACCCTTCATAATGCCCCTGTCAAGAGGGACTATCTGCTTAATGGCGTGCAGGTTGTCTATCATAGGGCGTTCTTGTCTCCCCTTTCCGGGAAGCTAACAATAGAGCCTTCGATTAGAGGCCTTGACACGGCGAGCATGGGCATAACTGTGTACGGCTGGAGGCCCGACGGCTCCCTTCTACTGCTAGCCAGAGGCGACAGGAGGGCGGTCGTAGAGGGCACAGCTCTCCGCCGCTATCTGGCCGAGTGGCGGCTTTGGGGCCTAAAGCATGGCCTTGACGTGTCCGACTTCCAGCCGCCGATTCTGGTTCTTTTCGCAGCACTTACAAGGTCTGGGGAGCTAGTGCTAGACGCTAGGGCCTTCACTCTTGACGCGCAACTGCTCCTTCGGAGAGACGTGGCCGCCGCGGCCGTGGTGCCCATGACCAAGCACTGGGTCTACAAGCTCAGCGAGTATCCGCCGGAGAGGATAGACGTCAACTGGCGCTGCTATCTAGAGCTCCAGTCTAGCGAGATATACTGGGACCAGCATCTGCCGCTGGTAGCGGTCTATCTGCACGGGCCGGACAAGAATGTGGTTGACTGGATAACCGAGTTGCTTATCCTCACTGCCGACAGGCGCAGCAATCTCCATGTAGACTTCAACATAATGGGGCTAAGCTATCATGTAGGGCGTTATGGTAGCATCGAGAAGGAGGGCTACATAGTTGTTGGCCCAGCATGGAGGCTTACCAGCGATAAAGCATCCCTAAACATGGAGCTTGACGTAAGCTTCGAGAAGCCCAGCGCAGTACCCAGCTACTGTAGGTGGGTCGGCAGGGCACTCTACTGTTTCTACTCGGCGGACGAGAAGGCCCCCACGGTCACCATGTTTGGGCCAGGCGGCGTCGACTACTTGGCGGCCATTGGTCTAGAGGTTGATGTTGCCGTCGCCCGCTACATTACCGTATGCTCGCAGGGCAACGGCGGCGAACAGTACGTGTCAATACCCTACTACGTGAACATGACAATGACGCGGCCGCTTATTGTTCACGACGGTGTTAGCGGCGAGACCTACCTCGCCGGCTGGGCGGAGTTAGCCCCCTACTCGATGCTGGGACGCTCCAAGACGTTTACGCCGTTCACGAGGATAGCTAGGAGCTGGCGCTATGTTAAGCTGGGCTGGGCCACAGGCAACCGCCACGTAAGCAGCTACACGTTAGCGGAGCGTCTTGACACGCTTGACATACTCTCGGCTGGGGTCGGGCTATCTCTGAAAATGCTAGACATTGGCTTACTCGGTGTAAGCATCGGCATGTCAAGCCAGAGCGAGAGCTTCAACATCGCCTCTGCCAGCTTCCTGCTAAAGCAGCCCTACAGTACTGACGGCAGGTGTAAGCTGCTAATCGGCGCCTACCGGTCACCTGTTCTCTACTACATTGACGGCAGGAGCTATCCAGCAGCTTTGATGTACATAGATGCCTACGCCGATATCAACGGATGTAGGCCCTAGGAGGGGGCAGCAAGTACACCAAGGGGGTAGAGGGTCGGGCGGCTAATCCCTCACTCATCCCCTCACTGGGGGTCGGGGGCCTGGAACTCGTCACCCCCTGATGTCCTCCGGGGGTTTGCCTCTATTGTTGTTTCCTTGCTTCGCCTCTGCCGAGTAGGCGGTGGGCTCGCGCTAGCTCGTTGGCTGCCAGAGCTGCGAGAAGGTTAAGCTCGCCGGCGAGGACTGTGGCGGTTATTATCTCGGCGAGTCTGCGGGCGTTGCTGCCGGGCGGGTTTCCTCCCCCGGCGGCGCCTAGGAGGGCTAGTGCCTCCCGCTGGGTTGGGAGCCTGGTGCCTCCGCCGACTGTCCCGACCTCGAGGCTCGGCAGCGTGACGGAGATGTAGAGGCTTCCGTCACTACGTGTCTCTACCCACGTGTAGCCCATGCTGCTCTCAACTACCTGTGCCATGTCCTGTCCCGTGGCGAGGAAGACTGCGGCGACTATGTTGGCTATGTGGGCGTTGAAGCCGCCGAGGCTGCCGGCCATCGCGCTGCCGAGGAGGTTCTTGGCTCGGTTGACGAACTCTACCTCGGCGGGCTCGACTCGGAAGACCCTATGGAACACGTCGGGGGGTATTGTTGCCTCTGCGGTAACGGTTTTGCCGCGTCCGCAGATGAGGTTGACCGCGGAGGGCTTCTTGTCGGTACACATATTGCCGCTTATGGCGATGA
>JAMOSW010000014.1 GCA_027062725.1 Pyrodictiaceae archaeon
GTGACGCGAGCGGCGCCACCAGCATGGCCGCGGCTATACAGGAGGCGGTTGAGGCCGGCGCAGATCTCATACTGATTGACGAGGATACGTCGGCTACGAACCTGCTCTTCTTTGACGAGAGGGCACTCGGCCTCATCCGCCGCAAGACCGTGACGACGGTCTCGGAGCAAGCTCGCAGCATGGCCGAGCAAGGCATCTCTCTCATAGTAGTCTCTAGTGGCTCGGTGCCACTCCTGGCCTCTGCAGACACAGTCATAGTCATGGAGGACTACCGGGCCCGCGACGCCACCGCCGAGGCCCGGGCGCTGGCTGAGAGGCACAAGCCGCCCCAGCGCCGCTACCGCCGCCCCGCGCCGCGCCGTCTCTACCCGCCTCGCCTCGAGAAGCCCAAGCTCCAGGGGAGCTGGCTAACCGACAAGAGCCTTGAGGAGCCGCTGGATCTGGGGTTCAACGAGCAGCTGGTCGAGGAGGGCCAGTACCGCCTCCTTGTCGCGCTCACCGCTAGGGCATGGCGGTCCGCCTCTGGGAGGGGCGCCGCGGAGCTCGCCAGGTGGCTCGACGAGGTGCTGGAGCGGGAGGGGTTCCGTGGCCTGCTGGGCTCCGAGCCCGGCCCAGGCTATAGCGAGGTCAGGGGACTCGACTACGTGGCTGTGATCAACAGACTGCCTGGGCTTCGCGCCGAGAAGCTGCCCGGGTGACCGCCGTCTAGGGAAAGGGGTGTGGGTTGGTGTGTTGCTCGATGTCTCCAGCCGGGGCCCCTCCAGGGGCGCCCCCGGAGGGGTTAGGCCTGAGACCTGGATGGGACCGGGGCTCCCACCCGTGTACACCAGGCCATTTTAGCATTATAAATTTCTGTTGTGTATGAAGTGGGAGCCGTGTGGACAACGACTGTGTCAGCGGCGCCCCCTCTCGGCGAGAAGCCGCTCCACCTCCTCCCGGACCCTGGCAAGGCCCTCACGGATCTTCTCCACGGAGACGGCATAGCTGAGCCTCACGTAGCCCCTGCCAGCGGTCTCGGGGAACACAGTGCCAGGCAGCATTACGACTCCACGCTCCTCCAGCATATGGTCAACGAACTCCTCGGTCTCCATGCCCAGCCGGTCGAGGAGGCCCACAACCCTAGGGAATATGTAGAAGGCGCCCCTTGGTACATAGGGCTCGAAGCCTGGTATCCTCGAGAGCTCCTCCACCACCACATCGCGGCGGCGGCGGAACTCCTCCACCATCTCCCGGACGGGCTCCCAGGGGCCACGCAGGGCAGCGACACCCGCTCTCTGGGAGATGCTGGGGGCGCAGCTGTAGATGTTCACCGCGAGCCTGGTTAGCTTCTGGGCTATCTCCCTCCTAGCCACAAGGTAGCCAAGCCTCCACCCGGTCATGGAGAACGTCTTGCTGTGGCCGTTAATGTAGAGCACGTAGTCTCTCCAGTCGCTATGCTCAAGCACGCTCTTAAAGCCGCCCTCGTAGACGAAGTTGTCGTATATCTCGTCCGCGAGCACTATGAGGCCCTTCCTCCGGGCCAGCTCCATGAGCTCATCTACCTGGCTAGGAGAGAAGAGGGCGCCCGTCGGGTTGTGGGGGTTAGTGAGCACCACCATCCTGGTCCTCGGCGTAACCGCCGCCTCGAGAGCCTCGAGGTCGAGCTCGAAGCCCCTGCCGGGGATCCACCGGAGGGGCACGAACCTCGGCACCGCGCCGAGCGCGCGAGCGGCCTCCGGGTAGGCGGGGTAGCTGGGCTCCGGCACGAGTATCTCGTCGCCAGGGTCAAGGAAGGACGCGAGGGCCAGGAATATCGCGGTCTTGGCGCCAGTGGTGACTATCACCTCGTCGGGGGAGACGCCGGCGCCGTACCTCCCGTTGAGGTAGTCAGCTATCGCCTCCCGAAGCTCGGGTATGCCCGCCGTCTCCGTATACCCGGTGAACCTCTCGTCAAGCGCCCTCTTGCCCTCCTCTATTATGTGGGGGAATGTCGGTATATCGGGCTGCCCCACACCGAAGCTTATCACGTCTATGCCCTTCTCGCGAGCCACCCTGCGGGCCTTCGCTATGTAGACGAACCCGGCCTCGCCGCGGAGAGTCTCCACGACAGAACGGAGACCGTTAAGGACGGGAGAGTCAGCCAACCCGGCCAGCACCACGCACACGCCGCCCCCAGGAGGGGCACTTAAAGCAAAAACTCAGGCCCTCCAGGCCTTCACCCCAGCAATCCGGGGACTGGGAGACGGGCGACAAAGCCTCCCTGGCAGCACGCCACGGCCGCTACGGTAGCAGTTACGCTTATCCCCACACACGTCGTCTCCATTGGAGAGCGTTGGACGCAGAGAGGAGCTCCAAGAGATGCCACTTATCGAGCAGCTGCTTGGGGAGATGGATGAGAAGCCGGAGGAAGCCAAGAAGCTCGCCAGGAGGATAGCGGCTGACATTGACTCGGAGGGGAGTCTCTGAGAAGCCTTCCCCTGGAGGCGCTGCTCCGCGAAGCCGTGACCAAGGACAACGTGTCCAGGCTGGAAGAGAAGATAGAGACGCTAAGGGCGGAGATGAATCGCCTGGCGACCAGGGAGGAGCTCCACGCCGCGAAGGAGGAGCAACGGGGAGAGATACACCGCCTAGAGGAGAGAATGGACAGCCCTATGAAGTGGATGATAGGCCTCCTCGTAACCATATGGGGCACTGTGGCCGCGATAGGCCTAGCAGCACTGAAGCTGCTAGCAGGAGGATAAAGACCCGCCCAGCACGGCAATCACAGCCGCGAGCCCCTCTCCCAGGTGGCCCGCTGCTGCGTCTCCCTATAGAGTTCCCAAGGGACCACCTGGGTGTCCGCGGCGACGCGGACCCGGAGAGGGTCTCGACGGCACCATGGGGACAGCCAGGACTCTTATCCACCAAAGCTGAAGCAGGGGAACCCCTCCGAGAGGCAACGTAACCAGCCCCCCACGGCGGGAATAGAGAGCAAGAGGCCGTGATTACCGCGCCGCCCGCCCTTCCGCGGCCCTGCACGCCCGCATCTCCAGGCTTTCGCGGTGAGGGAGGGGAGCTGTTGAGGGCCTACGCGGTGCTGAGCGGCCTCCACCCCACGCTGCCCGGGGCGGAGCTCCGCGCGATACTGGAGGCGCTGGGCCACCGCTACCGCATCGTGGAGGAGCTGGATCTCGTCACAGTGTTCGACTGCAGCTGCTCCACGGTCAGAGGCGTGGCCTGGCGGGCCGGCCTCGTCCACGAGGCCGGCCGGCTCCTCGCAGCCGCGGAGGCCCACATCCAGGACCTCACCGAAGCCGCCATCCTCGAGCCCGACTGGGGCAAGATCCTCACCCCCGGCGACCGGGTACGGATCGTCTTCCGCCGCCTCCGCGGCTACGCCCGGGAGACGCTCCCCGACAACACGGCCAAGCTGCTCGCAGAGAGCCTCTCACCGATCCTAAAACAGCACGGCGCCACGCTCACCCCAAGGAGCCCCACCAAGACCCTGGTAGTCATAGCGACCGAGGGCATAGCGCTCCTCGGGCTACGGGAGGACACGCAGCCAAAACACCTCCTCCAAGCCACGCGGCCGAAGAACCGGCCCTTCTTCCACCCCGGCAGCCTCGACCCCCACATCGCCAGGCTCTTCGTCAACCTGGCCCGCGCCGCCCCACCAGGCCCCTACCTCGACCCCTTCTGCGGCACCGCCGGCTTCCCCCTAGAGGCCGCAGCCATAGGCATACCCTCGATACTATGCGGGGAGCTCGCCAAGAAGCTCGCCGAGGGCGCATGGATGAACCTTAAGGCCTACAACTCGGGCCACATAGCCGAGACGCTCCAGTGGGACGCCACACGGCTCCCCCTACGGGACGAGACGGCGCAGTCAATAGGCACTGACCCGCCCTACGGCAGAAGCATAAGCCTACGCGGCAAACCCCTCCAACAGCTCCTCCAGGGCTTCCTAGAGGAGGCAGCCAGGGTTCTCAGGCCAGGAGCCTACCTGGCCTACGCAACCCCACACTGGGCCGAAGACAGGGCAACCGAGTACACGGAGAAGGCAGGCCTAAAGATACTGGAGAAACACTACCAGAGAGTACACGGAAGCCTAACACGCGTCATAATACTGTCTAAAAAACACTCATAGACCGTTTTGGACCCTATTAGGTGACTGCCCCCTTCTGTTTAGGCTCTTTAGCTCTTAGCGGTGACGCTGGCAGTGAACACGTTACCGTTCTTAGTGTACACCTTCACAGTATAGGTGGTGCCAGCCACTGCGTCGCCGTTGAGAGAGACTATTATCCAGCCGTCGGCACCGGCCTTGACGGTTATAGTGCCGTCACTGTTAACTGTTATGTCGCCAGTAACACTAGCGGTGCTTATGTCGGCATCGCCCACGCCGTCAACTGCTATCTTGTAGATGGTTACGTCGCCACCCTTGTTATTGACGTGCAGGAACAGTGTGTCGTTCGTAGCGTTGATGTAGCTGTCGGGCATTATCTGTAGCTGCTCGGTGCCGCCGGTGGTTGCGCCGAAGAGGCCGGTTATCCAGCCTATCACGGCCACCGCGATGGCTATAGTCACTGCGAGTATGATTACGGTCGCTATCACGGGGCTAATACCGCGTAGCTGGGCGCGCATAGCCGCTCACCCATCGCCTCTCTCTGTGCCATTGGCCATGGAAGGTACCAGGCTTACCCGTCCGTAATAAGATATTCTCCACATGCTTTGCTGAGGTTACACTTATAGGTCGGAAACGGCTACGGACATACCCTTCACCTCGACGATATATATGGATTATCCACATTACCTAAATCGCTCAATGTATAGACTTGCTGTTGGCGTTTTATCCGCCCCGAGGGAGGCGTCAAGGTAATTGCCTTGTTTCGGCGGGGCTATGGCCTAACGTGTGGGGGCTGATGGGCTGCCGTGGCGCGTGTCGAGATTCCGCCGAGTCATCCCCGGTATCGTAGCCTCTTGCTGCGCGAGAAGATAGTTGAGGGTATGAGGCGGGGCATTGTTGTCCCGGAGGGGCTTATCGCGCATGGCCGGGGAGAGTGCTTCGATTACCTCATCGGGGAGGAGACTAGGGGCTTCGCCCTGGAGGCGATGAGGGCTGCTGTGGCGGCGTTGCTGCTCGCGGAGCGGCCCGTTGTGAGTGTGAACGGGAACACTGCGGTGCTGGCTGGCTGCGACGCGGTGCGGCTAGCGGAGGAGGTGGGAGGCCGGGTAGAGGTTAACCTGTTCTATCGGACGGAGGAGCGGGCCAGGAGGATTGCGGAGCTGCTCCGCCGGGAGTGTGGCGCGGGGGAGGTGCTGGGGGTCGAGGATGCTACGGCGCGTGTGCCGGGGCTTGAGCACCAGAGGGGCCGGGTGAGCCCCCGGGGGATACTTGTTGCTGATGTTGTGCTGGTGGCGCTGGAGGATGGGGACCGGACTGAGGCGCTGAGGCGGATGGGTAAGCGGGTTATAGCTATCGACTTGAACCCGTTGAGCAGGACCGCCCGCGCCGCAGACATAACCATAGTGGATAACGTTGTCCGGGCCATGCCGAGGATGGTGGAGCTGGCGAGGGAGATGAAGAGGCTGCCCCGCGAGAGCCTCGTGGAGATACTCGAGGGGTACGATAACCGCCGGGTGCTGGCGGAGTCGCTGGAGTACATAGCTAGGAGGCTCACCGAGCTGGCCAGGGATGAGGGCCTACTGGTCCGGCCCCTCTGAGCCAGCCTGTAGGCAGGCCATGGCCCGCGGCCCGTCGAGGAGGAGCCTTAGCCTGTTCAGCACCTCCCTGCCTACAAGGCGGCCGCCCCCGTAGAGCGGGGTCTCCACGTAGACTTCGAGCCTCTCCCCGCAGGCCTCCGCCAGGGCGTGGGCTGTGCACATGGTTACTGTGTCTGTTAGTGTCTGTTAGTGTGCGGTAACTTCTCCAGAGGCTTCGGGGAAGCTCACCTATCATGAAGAACTCGTAGTCTCCCGAGGCAGCATTATGGGGCCCTCGTAGCCCGTGTCCACTTGTAGCGGTATCTCGCCGTACTCCTCGAGAGCGGCGTTGTAGAGCCGGAGCCTCAGCACGGGTCGGGGGAGCCGCAGGCCGGGCTCGTAGCGCCAGCAGCAGCCTAGGCCGGCTCCAGGGCGCCGCCCAGCCACTCGCCCACCGCCCCCGCTCCTCGTCATCGTCATCAATACCGGGGCGCACCAGCACGGCCCTCTTGACGCCCATGGCCCGCAGCTCCCGCAGCTTCGCGGCCGCCTCCTCGAGGCTCCCGTATATGCCCGCCAGGCGCCCCTCGGCTATCACGACGTACTTGCCGTGGGCGCGGCGCCGGAGCTCCTCCCGTAGCCTCCTCCAGGCTTCGTCGTCGACATCAACGTCGGCCAGCGCGCCGCCATGGCTGCTGCGGAGCCAGAGCTCTACCGCCTCCTCGAAGGCCTGGGAGGGGGACAGGCTCTGGCGGCAGCCTCCGCCTTGAAGGCGCGTATTTTCTCCTCGCTGACCTTCTTCAACACAAGCGGCAAGGAGACCCAGTTACCCTGGGCAACCCGGGCAGCCGGTAACACCCTCCCTGGGCCCCAGGTATAAGCGGAGCGGCCAAGCCCCTCTCTCCACGCCGGGGGAGAGAGGAGGCGGAGGAATGGATGACCGCACGTGGGGCGCGCCTCTACGTGCTCGTCGATAACCGTGCCAGGCCTGGGCTGTGGCAGGCCTGGGGGCTCAGCATACTCGCCGAGACTGCCTCCGGCGGCCTCGTGTTGTTCGACACGGGGCCGGACGGGGAGACGCTTTGCCACAACGCCGAGGCCATGGGTGTGGCGCATCTCCTCTCTAGGCTTGACGTGGTGGTGATCAGTCACCCCCACCGTGACCACTATGGTGGCCTCGGCTGTGTTGCGCACCACAACCCCGGCGCCACCGTGGTCCTGCCGCCCGTGCCGGCGCACCTCGTCTCCTACGTTCGCCGCCTCGGCCTCGTGCCGGTGGTGCAGCCCCGGGGGGTCGCGGTCGCGCCCGGGGCGTGGGCCACCACGCCGCTGGAGGCTGCGATCGGGCTCCGGGAGCGGGCTCTCGCGGTCGAGACAGGCAGCGGGCTGCCGGCGGTGCTGCTTGGCTGCAGCCATCCAGGCGGGGACAGGCTTGTGGAGACGGCTCTCCGCGAGACCGGGGCGGAGCACGCGGCTCTCGCCATAGGGGGGCTGCATGAGCCGCCGCCTGCCGTGGTGGACAGGATAGCCGAGATGGCGGAGCGGATAGCGCCCATACACTGCAGCGGCTCGGCCCGCGACTACGCTGCGAGGACGTACCCGGAGAAGTACGTGGACGCGCCGGCGGGCACGGTGCTCGAGCTCTGAGCCGCGGCCGGAGCCGGTAACGGGGTCTCGGCCCCCCCGCGGGCTAGCTATGCCGTCTGGGCGGTGTAGTAGCGTTCCCCCGCCTGCCGGTGGAGCTGGCGCAGCAGACGCCGCAGGTCGCTCTTTGTTACCCCGTGGGTTTGGAGACGCTTCTCTACCGCGAGCTCGAGGTTGTAGAGGGTTAGCTCGTCGAGCCTCATGCCGCGGAGCGTGTTGAGTATCGTGTATATCTCGCTAGGGGGCGCGGCGTAGAAGACGCCGGTTAGCCAGTAGTCGGAGACGTAGACATCGCTCAGCGCTATGCTCAGCTTTACCCAGTACTTGCCTCTCCTGGCCTCGGCCTCTGCGTCGCCGCGGCGGTACCGGTAGAGCCTCCACTGCTCGGACTCGAAGAGCCCGGCCAGCTCGCCGAGGCTGGCCCGTGGCACGTGGACCCTGCCCCGGGGCTCCAGGGCCAACACCTCTGCGAGACACGCCAGGGCCTCGGCCTCGTCAAGGGGCGTGAATGCCTCGACGTAGCCCACCCTGTCTGCCGCGGTGAAGCCTACGGGTGCCCGTAGACAGGTGGAGGCCCCGAAGGCCCTGGCAGCGAGGCCCCCGAGGTCGCCCATACCCGGCACCGCGGCCGCCACATAGCTCCAGCCCGGCCTCGCCTCCATCACGGGGCCGCCAGTTATCCTCCGGTAGGTCTCCCCGGGACGCCCATGCTCGTCCCGGTAGGCCTCGTAGAGGCCAAGCACCGTGCCACCCACCGGGGCGCGGCCCAGCGCTAGGAACGGGCGCTCCTCGCGGAGGCTATACTCGAGGGCAAGCTCGCCGAGCGCGAGGAGCTCGCTCAGCCTACGGAGCCTCCCCGCGACCAGTACGGGAGAGCGCCAAGCACCTGCCAAGACCCCACCATCCTCCCGAGGGACGCAGAGAAGAACCATCAGAGGGAGGGGCCGTATAGCCCCCAGGCCCCTCCCCGCGGAGAGTAAGCATCATTACCTCTAATAGTTCCCTCTTCCCCTCTGCGGCCCACAAGTTACAGCTGCGAGCCAGTGCCACCGGAGGGTTGGTCTCTACCACCCTCCCGGGGGGCTTTGCGGCCTGGCTGAAGGCTCTGGGGGCTGCCCTTGTCTGAGAACCTTGTGGAGCGGTTGAGGAGGCTTCTCGGGCTCAGCAGCTACGAGGCACGAGCCTACCTAGCGGTGCTACGGGGCGCACATCGGCCCAGGGACGTTGCCCGCGAGGCAGGTGTGCCCCTCCAGCGCGTGTACGACGTGTTGGCACGGCTTGAAGAGAGGGGCCTAGTAGCGAAGACTGGGGATGGCTACCACGTGGTTGATCCCCGTGAGGCGCTGGGCGCTGCAGCAGAGAGGGTTGTTGCCGAGGCCCGTGTGAGGGCGGAGGAGATGCGGAGGCTCGCAGAGGAGCTAAAGGATCTTGGGGCGGGGGCGGTGAGCTATGTGAGGCTGGCGCCGGGCCTCGTGGAGGCTGTGGCCGCCGCACTAGAGGCTCTAGGCCGCTGCGTGGAGGGCCGAAAGACCTGGATCCTAACGTTCAAGGCAGTCGAGGAGGCGGATAGGCTTAGGCCACTGCTCTCATCGATTCTTGAGAGGCTGCCGCGTGGCACGAGGGTGCTAGTTAGCGCCGAGGCGAGGGTACCGCAGTGGCTGCTCAAAGAGGCCGAGGAGCGAGGCCTATCCGTGAGAAGGAGCCCAGCGGTTTTGATGGATATCCTTGTGGCGTGCGACACCGCGGTGATAGGCCTCCCGAGTGGAGGCGGAGACGCGGTCGCTGTAGTGGTGCGTAACGCCATGTTTGCGGGTGGCCTAGCCAGGCGCCTCGAGGCAGTCTGGAAGGCGGCGGAGCCCGTGCCCATTAGCTAGCTCTCGGGGCACTCCAGCCTCTCTATCACGACCTTGCACTCTGGGAGCCGGGTCTCCGGGTCGCAGTAGACGACGTAGTCCGGCCTCTCGGTGCCAGTCGCTAGGCATAGCTGCTTCTTGCGCTTGGGGCTGCTTATCCACCTAGCTTTGAGCCCCATCCCCTTCAGTATACCGGTCGTCAATCCCACCATCAACGCGCATATGAGCGGGTTCTTCTCTGCGATGTCGCGGTAGACGCAGTTCCTGGTGTAGAGGGCGTAGCGCCTGCCGGGCTCCTCCTCCCTCGCCTCCTCGAATACCTGGAACTCTACACCCATCCTCTCGACCGCGTAGCGATGACACTTCACCTCATACTCGAGTAGCCCCATTACGTCTAGGCCGCTGAGATCAACGCCCTCCTTGCGGAGCTCCTCGTGTAGCACCCGGAAGCCCCGCTCCGCGCCACGCTCAACAATGTCAGCGACAACACCGAACCCCACGTCAGCCCCGAAGGCGCGGTAAGCCAGGTCGGTAAGGCCCTTGACAACCATCTCCTGGAAGTAGGCGTGGTAGACGCGTGCCCAGTTAGCGCCCCGCATAACCTTCTTCTCCGCCAATACTCCTCGCACCCCGCGAAGGCCCAGACAGAGCCCAGAGAGCGTAACCTAGGGGGTTTAACACGGTAAGCGTGAATATTTTCGCCGACTTCAACACTAACCTAGAATGAAGTATCTGTTATTTAGGAACTATTTCTGTCTATCCGCCCGTATTTGGCGTCTACTCTAACCTTATCGCGATAGTGCTTACGTGTCCTGTTCGGGGCGAGCTACATTTACTCCACCCCCAGGACCGTGCCACCCCGGCCGGGTGGTGGAGCGGTGGCTGCTGGCCGGGGGATGCTGCTTGCAGCCGCCGCTGCCGCGGCGGCGCTCCTCCTAGCGGTCTACGCCCTCTACCTATCAGGCAGCAGCCCAGCAACCCAAGAGACGAAGGCTACAAGCGCTTCTCCTACGCAGGGTAGCGCTACGCCTCCGCCGGTGGTACGTATAGGCACCCTTAGGGGCGGCGTCTCAAGCCTCGATGTCATAGAGAAGCTCGGCCTCGACGCTAGACACGGCTTCCGCCTGGAGAAGGTATTGTTCACTAAAACGCTCGACTTGGCTTCAGCACTATCGAGGGGCGACATAGATGTCGCTGTTATACCCGCGGAGTTCGTCGCTAAGCTCCGGGAGAAGGGGAGCGACATAGTCATAATAGCCGTTGACTTTTACCAGAACCAGGCAGTTGTTGCTAGAAAAGACGTGGACGCCAAGAGCATAGAGGATCTCAAGGGTAGGAGGCTGGGAGTGTTCAAGCCGACAGGCACTTACGCCATGTTCAAGGCATACATGTCCACCGTCTATGGGCTCAACGCCGAGGAGGCCTTCAAGCTAGCCTCTATGCCGCCACCACAGCTGGTCGAGGCGTTCAAGAAGGGCGACGTTGACGCAGTGGTTATATGGGAACCCTTTGTGTCCAAACTTGTCGCAGAGTATGGCGGCCACATAGTTGTATCCTACAGCGACCTGTGGCGGAAGTGGAGTGGCCACGTAGGCGACAACGGCGTCATGATAGTCTATGCGGCCCGTGGCGACTGGGCTAGAAGCCACCCAGGCCTTGTGGAGAGGCTACAGGCTGCCCGGGCGGAGGCCGCCGAGGCATGGAACCGTGATAAGGGCCTGGCCGCCGATGTCCTCAAGGACTACGGGCTCAGCACCGGGGCCGCAGAGCTTTGCTGGAAGAGGGTAAGGATGGAGACCGAGAAGGGGCTCACAAGGAGCCTCGTAGAGAACATATTGGCAGTGTGGAGGCTGGCCCGGCAGGGTGGCTACATAGCTGGCGACCCGGAGAGGCTGGCAGAGGGCGCGTTCTGGCAGGCTGGGGGCTAGTCCTAGCAGCTGGTCTCATGCTCTGGGTTTTTCTGTCAAGGCTCTACCCGGACTTTGTGCCCTCACCATCCGCCACAATCGCGTTTCTCGTCAGCGAGGGCGTTGGGAAGTTACTCTACAACACGGTGCTCACGCTCTCACGGTCAATGGCGGGTTTTCTTCTAGGCCTTGCAGGGGCTGTAGGGCTTGGCTACCTCTACACGCTCCACCCGCTACTGAGGGAGGCCGTAAAGGCGCTCAACGTTGTGCTGCAGAGCATCTCGGTGCTTATATGGATAATAGTGTTCCTCATGCTGTTTGGCATCTATAGCCCATTGCCGCCAATACTTGTCTCCACCGCAGTCTCACTGCCCATAATGCTCTCTAGCATCGTTGCCGGCCTCGAGTCCTCCACCAGGCGGCTCATCGAGCTGGCCGCAGTGCTTGGGGCGCCGAGGTGGAGGGTGTACCCGGACTTCCTCCTCCCCTCGCTCGTCCCCAGCCTAGCGGGGGCGGCCAGGGCGGCTCTGGGTGCTGCGCTGCGGATAAGCGTAGTCGCCGAGGCCATGGGTGCGAGCGGGGGCATAGGCTACATGATAGAGAACTACTATAGCCTCGCAGAGCCTGTGGGCGTGTTCGCGTGGGGACTCCTCCTGGTCGCCCTCATGGTCACGCTGGATCAGCTTGTGTTGGCGCGGCTCGAGGGGTGGGCCAAGTCTTGGGCGACGCTGCCCCAGCGGTAGAGGCCCGCTGTGTCTCGAAGAGCTACGGCGGCAAGAGGGTACTCGACTGTGTCACCATTACCGCTGCCCGGGGCGAGCTTGTGGCCATCGTGGGGCCGAACGGTGCAGGGAAGAGCACGCTTCTCCGCATACTGGCCGGCCTGGAGCCCCCGGACAGTGGGCGCGTCAGGGTAGAGAGGCCCGTTGGGCTAGTGTTCCAGGAGAACCTGCTGCTACCCTGGAGGAGCCTGAAGGACAACATAGCCCTAGGGCTGAGGTACCACCACGTGCCCCGCCATGAGGCGGAGCGGCGGGTCCTGGAGGCCGCGCGGCTGCTGGGCATAGCCGAGTATCTCGACCGGAGGCCGGGGGAGGTGAGCGGCGGCACTGCGAGGAAGGCCGCCGTGGCTAGAATGCTCGTACTGAAGCCGGCGGTGCTGCTCCTCGACGAGCCCCTGGCGGGGCTGGACGCGGGGTCGCGTAGAAGCCTTCTGAAGGCGCTGCGGGGGGTAGCAGACGCTGGAAGAGCGGTGGTGCTCGTCGACCACAGCCTGGGCGACGTGGCCTCTGTCGCTGACCGCGTCTACGTCCTTACCCCTGGGCCTGGGAGGGTCGGTGCGGTACTGGAGCTGCGTGGGCTCCCCCTCGGGGAGAGGGGGAGGCTGGTGGCTGAGGCGCTGCTCCGCCTCGCCAGTTGACGGAGCCAAGTCTCGCCCGTGGTCGCTAGCGATTCCTTCTTATAGCGCCCCGAGTGGGTCTGTTCGGACACGGTGCCACGGTGCCTTGGAGTTCCGTCTTCTAAGGATTGACCTCTGGAACCAGAAGGTGCGCGAGGAGAAGGTCCCCGAGAAGCTCCTCCGACGCTTCCTTGGAGGCCGCGGCCTGGGCGCCTACCTGGCGCTGAGGGAAATACCGCCTGGCGCCGACCCCCTGGGGCCGGAGAACAGGCTCTACATACTCACTGGACCCATAACCGGCACCGCTGCGATAGAGAGCGGTAGGTACCATGCTGTCGCGAAGAGCCCCCTGACCGGGATACTGGGAGATAGTAACTCTGGTGGCCAGTTCGGCC
>JAMOSW010000015.1 GCA_027062725.1 Pyrodictiaceae archaeon
CGCCAGCCTCTCGCCCAGCCCCACCTCCTCCGCGAAGGCCGCGAGCCTCTCCACGTGCAGGGGGCGGGCGTCGAAGCTGGGCGGCAGCTGGAGAAGGTAGAACACCACGAGGGAGTCAAGGGGCTCTAGCCGGGCCCGGAAGACACGCCAGAACTCCAGGGCCCTCTCGTTGAGCCGGTGCACGTGGCTGACACGGCGGCTCACCTTCACCGCCCACCTGAGCCGCCGCCCCACGCGAGCCCAGCGCTCAACCATAGAGCGGCTCGGCAGCCGGTAGAACGTCGAGTTAACCTCCACCGCGTCAAGCCCACCATGCTCGACGTACCACTCCAGGCCGTCAGGGTTCCACCCATAGCTCCACCCGGAGGTGCCCACAAAGCAGGCAGGCAAACCCAGAGCCCCCAGGAGAGCCTAGTAAAGGCTGATTAAAACACGTAGGAGAGAGCTTATACCCCGAAGATACATAGAGGCTACATTAAGATCACTAGTTCGAGGAGAAGGGTTTCCGGCACCGAGCACGTGGGCGAGCCAGCTGAGCAATACGCTCACCCTCTACTGAGGGGACGCCCAGGGCTACTGCGTGCCCCGGCCAACAGCGGAAGAGGTGTACACGGTGGCGTGGCGCGCCACCTGCGCCTACAGAGTCCTAGGCCTCGGCGAGGAGGAGCTGGCTGCGCTGCTTAGCGAGGCCCTGCAGCATTCTCTGAGCCTCCTCGAAGCCTGCCAGGGTGGTGACAGAGAACTCTGCGACATCTTCCGCGAGGCGCTCCACGGAGTACTACGCCCCGGCCATGTAGGCGTTGCACCAGCCCTGCCGCTCAGCGACAATGGGGAGCCCATTGAGGCCTTCTATGCTGGCTCCAGCACCGGACAAGGGGGCTGGATAGTGTTTTCGCCGCATATCCTCCTTGAGCCCCTCTATGCTGCACACGTGCTGCTCCACGAGCTAGCACATGCCGTCGGCCTAGCCGACGACGACACGGCCGAGGCACTAGCGCTGTACATAGAGGGCGTTTCCGGCACGCCCGGAGAGCCCGGCATAGTGGCGGAAGCAGCCGAAAGGCTCCAGAGGGCAGGCTGCGCCATACACGTGGAAGAGTTGCGGCCATTAGTGCCGGTAAAGCTTACCTTCTTTCACACAACCGACCGATCAGATCCAAGAGCCCCTCATGTTACCGGAGAATTATAGCGCCCTTAGTGCGCATGCCGCACAGGGGGTGCCCCCCTGGTTGGCTGAAGGCCTCGCTCGGGCCTTGGAGAGGCCCCTGCCTCGGCCACGGCATGATCTCCTGGGTTATGCTGTTGCCCGCGTCCTGGAGGCGCTGCTTGAGGCAATTCTTGCCTTTGAGTTCCTCGAGCGGGGCTACTCGAGGAACGCGGCGGGGAAGGCGTTCCAGGCGTGGAAGGCGCTGACTGGGGCGCTGCTAGCGCTGGAGAGGGACAGGGTACTCGAGGCAATGGAGACCGGGGAGCAGAGGAGATGGCCCCAGGAGAAGGCCGTGCCGAGAGTGCCCACCACGAGGCTGAAGCCGCTGGGCCAGCTCCTCGAGGAGGCCGCGGGGCTCCGGGGCTTCTCCGCCTATACAGACAAGGCGCTAGACCTTCACGTACTACCAGTACCATGGCCCAGACCCCGACCTCGAGCTAAGCAAGTACCGGAGCCCCAGGGAGGCCGCCTATGACGTGAAGAAGCTGCTAGAGGAGCTGGCGAGAATCATAGAGGAGCGGGTGAAGCCCAGGCTAGAGGAGTCAGGGAAATGGAGCAAGGAGCACGACACAGCCCTCAAGATGCTCCGCGAGAAACTAGCCGCCAGATAACGCCGGCAAGCCGCCAGGCAACCACAACCAACACCCTTTAACCATGCCGCGGCCTTATCCTCACCACCTGGCGCGCCATAGGCCTCGCTCTTCGAGATATAGAGCTTCACGACAGTCAGATTGCCCGTATGGTGGTCAGCTGCTGCACGATAGTACATGATCTCTAGCAGGTCCACATCTGCTCCTTCCTCGGCTAGGTCACGGTAGAACTCGGCGAGCGAGAACCTGTCCCGCCGAGGCACCCTGCCTACCTAGACTTGACGTTTCGCAGGTGGTACCCTCAATCATCCGGTCCAGTACCTCCCGACAACATGCAGCGATGGAAAACCCCAGGCCCATAAAGCACGATTGACCTGCGCTCATCCCAGCCATACCTCCCTACATACCTCCCCACGACGACATCGTCAACACAATTACGGAACTGCAGCACCGCCATCCATGTTCAATCTCCTCCATGAAGACCACTAGCCCGGAGACGGCGACACCCCGCAGATGCTAGCCCGCGAGAACGCTAGCAGCGGGGACACACCCCATCTAGGTCCTGGGGCCCTCCTCCGCCGAGGCACCGGGCTCCGACCTAGCTTCTCTAGCTTCTTCGGCCTTCTTCAGCGCCTCATCGAGTATAGAGATAAGGCCCGGTTGCGGCCTCTTTCGTTAAAGCAATTGTCGCGACGGGAATATCAACACCCTGCTCAGCAACAATAAACCTCAACAATATCACCGGCTCGCCACCACCTCTCGGCGACTTGACAGTGACGCAGAACCCGGTAGGGAGTACGGGAACGGCCCCGCGGCTGTCAATCAGCAGCCTTACCTCTCCTCT
>JAMOSW010000016.1 GCA_027062725.1 Pyrodictiaceae archaeon
TTGGTATAGCGAAGAGGGGTGTCGAGGAGCTCAAAAAGCGAGGCGCGGATATAATCATCGTTGACACTGCTGGCCGCCACGGCTATGGTAGGGAGGAGGCACTCCTCGAGGAGATGAAGAATATCGCGGCTGCAATAAACCCAGACGAGGTCATACTAGTCATAGATGCTGCGATGGGGCAAAAGAGCTATGACCTAGCTAGGAGATTCCACGAGGCTACGCCGATAGGCTACATAGTGGTTACAAAGATGGACGGCACCGCCAAAGGCGGCGGCGCGTTGTCCGCAGTAGCCGCAACCGGTGCCCGCATCAAATTCATCGGTACAGGGGAAGATATTGAAGAGCTTGAGCCTTTCCGGCCTAAGAGGTTCGTTGCACGCATACTTGGCATGGGCGATATAGAGACTCTTCTCGAGCGCATCGAGCGCCTACAAGGCGTGAAGGAATTCGAAAAGACTATGGGGGAGATGCTTTCGGGTAAGATAACGTTTAGAACACTGTATAAGCAGCTAGAGCAGATGAGGAAGCTCGGCCCCTTCAAGAAGGTGCTACAGATGTTGCCCGGCGTGTCGTCGATGCTGCAGTCTTTTGATGAAGCTGCTAAGGTTAGCGAGGAGAAGATGAAGAAATGGATAAGTATAATGAACTCTATGACGTACGAGGAGTTAGATAATCCGGGCCTGCTCGAGGAGAGGAGCCGCATACGCCGCATCGCTATAGGAGCTGGTGTCGAGACAAGTGACGTGAGAGAGCTGTACTCATACTACAAGACAGTTAGAAGGATGATACGACAGCTGAAGAAGAGAAAGGACATGCTCGAGAAGTTCTCTAAGCTAGGCCAGCTGCCGGGTGCATAGAAGCCTTGTACACGGTACACTACGTGCACTGCAGGGGGGTGAAGCGTCCCCTAGAGGCTCTGGTTCTTCTCCTCCGCCTAGCCGCCTCCACTTTACTCGTTTCAAACGGGATACGACACTGGGTGAGGTTCATCGGAGACGTGCCCCTAGTAGACAGCGGCTTCATAAGGCTTGTCGCTGATGGAGCCAGCGTGCGGGGCCTAGCCCCGCAGAGCTCAGCGCTTGAAGGGATAGCCCGGAGCATACTCCGGCGCGGCAAGTGGCCAGGCCTACAGTTGAGTCGGTCAGACAGTTACATGGGCTGCACAGACTGCACGCCCCTAACGGACTTCCTTAAAGGGCACGGGGGTTGCCCTATCTGCATCTGTGTTAGAGAGGATGACGCTCTGAAGGCTAAGTTTAAGCCCTGGTGGCTCCTAGCCGCCCTGATGGTTGTCCATGATGAGCGATGCTGGTGCAGGGGAGGCAGCGGAGGCGATAGTAACTAAGGCGCTGCGTGTACTGCGGGAGTATCCGCTCTGCGATAACTGCCTGGGCCGCATGTTCGCGCTACTTGGCCGAGGAATGACTAATGCAGAGCGTGGCAAAGCTCTCAAGACACTTATCGTTATGGAGTTGCATAGGCGCATACGTGGCGGCGACAATGAGGCCAAGATCCTTCTAAGGGAGCTTGCCCCGCGTTTACGGCCGGTTGTTGACACGCTGTACCGCGAGCTATTCGGCGAAGAACCTGGAGCCGAGGAGTGCTACATCTGCGGACGGGGCCTTGACGCACTCATTGATACGGCGGCACGCGAAGCTGTAGAGAAGCTTATGAGGAGCAATGTATCATCGTTCCTTGTTGCAGCCCGCATACCGCCGGATATGAGAAGCCGTGAGGACGAGATTAAGACTAGCCTAGGCCTGCAGTATGGCGAGAACATAGGTGCCGAGGTGAAAAGGGAGGTCAGTAAGCGCATACAGCAGACGCTCGGGCTGAGGCCCGACTTCGAGCATCCCGATGTCCTCGTAGAAGTCGACCTTGCCAGTTGGAGTGTTAGAGCCCAGTACCTGCCTCTGCTTATCGCCGGCAGGTACTGGAAGCTTGCAAGACGTGTATCTCAGTCAATATGGGTTACGCGTGATTGGGAGAGGAGATACCCGTTTAGCGTCGAGGATGGGCTGGCTCTTCTCTCCGAGCTCTTAGATGGACGTGACACTATACTTCATGGCGCTGGCAGGGAGGACGCCGATGTCCGCATGCTCGGCACCGGTAGGCCCTTCATCGTGGAGGTTAAGGAGGCTAAGAGGAGAACTATAAAAATACACACTATGGACATAGCCTTGAATAGGCATGCATATGGCCTCGTGGAGTACAAGCTAGCCTCTAGAGCGAGGCGTAGCGACGTTGCTAGTGTGAAGGGTGTTGACAGCAGACATAGCAAGATCTATAAGGCACTTGTAGTCGTAGACAAGCCTGTTAGTGAGGAGGGGCTTAGCGAGCTTGAGCGATTCTTCACCAGGAGGTCTATTAAGCAGAGGACACCCAGGCGTGTGAGGCACCGCCGCCCAGACATTGTTAGGGAGAGGATAGTGTTCAGCGTTAAGACGAGAAGACTTGGCGAGAAGGTCTTTGAAGCCCTAATCAATGCCGAGGGCGGCCTCTACATAAAGGAGCTTGTAAGCGGCGATGACGGCGACACTGAGCCGAGCTTTGCCTCTGTTCTAGGTGTCAGGGCATACTGTGCTGAGCTCGACGTGGTCGCGGTAATTGACGGAGAGAGGCTATAATTACCCCGGGGCCGCGGGCTAGCTGTGCAGCTATGGGTGACGAGGAGTGGTCAAGGCGCCCAGGGGCTACCGGCATCGCACGAGGAAGTTACTGAGGAAGCATATCCGAGAGCGTGGCGCGGTACCACCACTGAGCTTGCTTATGCATGAGTACAAGCCCGGCGACAAGGTCTACATAATCATAAACCCCTCTGTCATGAAGGGTATGCCCCACCGCCGCTACCATGGGAAGGTTGGTACCATTGTCGGGAAGAGGGGCAAGAGCTACGTGGTCCAGCTGCGGGTTGGCGGCAAGGTGAAGACGCTTTTCGTGCGCCCCGAACACCTGCGTCCCGTGCCGCCCGAGGCGTTCAGCGGCAGTAAGGACACCCAGTAGCTGTGCAAAAACGCGTAAGGAGCTTTTGGGCCGAAACAGCCTTGGACTATGACGTTGTGGTATAAGGATGGCTCGCCCATCTTTTACCGCCAGCTATGCCTTACGCGTATGGTACCAGCGGTGTTGAGGGTGGTGGCCAGGGAATGGTGGAGATAGTCTCCCAGCGCCATGTGCCTATACCTGTTGCTAAGGCTCTTCTAGACAAATACCTTGAAGGCTACGAGGACAACCCGATTATAACGAAGGTGTATGAGTATCTCCGCTTGTTCTCTAAATGTAGCGCGGAGGCCGCCGAGAAGGCCATGGAGGCGCTTGTTGAGCTGGGTTTCAGCACGTTGGCGGCTGCAATGCTCGTGAATATTGTGCCGGAAAGTGTGGAAGAGGCACGTGCCCTCCTAGGTAACATAGATGGCGGCTACGACGTTGAGGTCGTCGAGAAGGCTGTTGAAACCATCCGCGAGATATGTAGCGGCGGGGAAGAAGCCTAGGGCTGAGGCCGCGTTGTAGGCTAGTTATATCCGTACGTACAGGGCCTTAGCGTCGGTCTTTTGTGGTGTACGCTTTCTGAGGGCTCTGCCAGGGCTAGGGTCTAAGAGGAGCCGCGTCTTTTCATGCAGGGCAGGGCGTAGGTTTCCCCGGGTGCAGCAGAGATGCAGCATCGCGG
Organism: Pyrodictiaceae archaeon; assembly: GCA_027062725.1. GTDB lineage: Archaea > Thermoproteota > Thermoprotei_A > Sulfolobales > Pyrodictiaceae > QNYQ01. The sequence goes on from JAMOSW010000016.1 coordinate 3,668, forward strand.
CCATCACCAGCGGAGGCCTAGACGGAGACCCTATCGTGAAGAGTATGCATATGTACTTGACTTTCTGCCTATGGGCAATCCCGCCGATAGGCATCCATGGCATAGGAGTAGGCCCGTTGTGCAGCTGATCGGGGAGGACTACTTCACCTTAATGGAGGCAACGCCTAGGCCTATGGCGCAGCTCGAGATAGGGGAGCGCGTCTACGTCGGTCCGGTATCTGAGAAGAGGCTTAAGATAGAGAAGGTTGACAACGACATCGAGTATGAGGACTTGACCGCGGTTGCTAGGGATACGTTGCCTCAAGTTCTAGAGGAGATAGTGCGGCGTAAAGAGCGACTGTTCGTGGAGTTCTTCAATATCGCTGAGCCGCTGTCGCTACGGTTCCATAGCCTCGAGCTGCTGCCTGGGGTCGGCAAGCGGACCCTGCAGAGGATACTCGAGTACCGCGAGAAGAAGCCCTTCGAGAGCTTCGACGAGATAAAGGAGAACATACATATAGACCCCGTCAAGGCTATAGTGGACCGCATAATCGAGGAGCTAAAGGGCGGGCAGAAGTACTACCTCTTCGTCAGGCCGCCGCGGAGAGAGCGCGAGCAACCCGTCCCTCCGCTATTCCTAGACTACCTCACAAAGGCTACACGTAGTCTTCGTAGAAGAGAGAGGAGGGAGCGTGGAGGCCCCCAGGCCTAGGAGGAGCCTCGGCCAGAACTTTCTCCGGGCCCGTTGGGTTAGCCGCCTTTTCGCCGACTGGGCCTGCCGATACAGGAGGCTCCTCGAGATAGGGCCAGGTCTCGGAGCGCTGACGAGGGAGGTTCTCGCCCGATGCCCCCTGTCAGAGCTCTACCTAGTCGAGCTCGACAACAGACTCCTTGCTGGGCTCCTCACATACCGCCTCCTGGCACCCATGCCCGAGGTTGTGCACGCCGACGCACTTAGCCTACCCCTTCGGCTCGAGGCCCTAGAGGCCGTATATGGCAGCATACCCTACAACATAACGGGGCCGCTGCTTGCGGCTCTGTCGCTAACTGATAGGCCTCTTCCTGCGATGCTTCTCCTACAACGGGAGGTCGCGCAACGACTGGCTGCACGCCCGGGCAGCAAGAGCTATGGCAGGATATCTGTCCTGGTCCAACTGGCTTATAGTGTGCGGTTGGGCCCTGTCGTGCCCCCCTCCGCCTTCCAGCCTCGGCCCCGCGTCTACTCCCAGATAGTCTACCTTGAGCCGCAGGAGGAGGCGCCGCCCGCGTGGCTGCGGAGGCGTGTTGAGGAGCTGACTAGGTGCATGTTTTCACAGCGTAACCGCCTGGCCTACAAGGTTGCTGCTAGGTGCGTGGGGCTGCAAGGCGTTGCGGCAGAGGAGCTACGCCTGCGCCGTGTCTATGAACTGTCACCGTCGGATTTTCTGCGCCTAGCCGAGAACACGGGAGGGGATGAGAAGTAGCGCCACCGGGTCCTCCAGGCTACTGGTGCCGCGCCCTAGAGCCGCCTATGGAGACGCTGAGCGTCCTTGACGAAGGTCGTAGGCTGTTTCACTGCAGCGGCGTATATGAGCCAGCCGAGGATACCTGGCTCACACTGGCTGTGTTAAAACAGATCATGCCTACCCTCAAGCCGCTTACATGTATCGACATAGGGACCGGTACGGGGGTGCTGGCGGCTGAATGCAACGCGGAGAACATCTATGCCACCGACATAAGCCCTTGCGCTGTCCTCTGTGCCAAGAGGAACCTCTTCAGACTTAATCCCCTCGCAGAGGTTGCCCAGTGCGATTTGGCCTCCTGTCTGCGCTGTCCAACCAGAGGCCCCCTACTCGTCGTCTTCAATACACCGTATCTGCCGGCCGAGGAGAGAGTCGATCCTTGCCTCGACTACGCGTGGAGCGGTGGTGCAGAGCCTGCTCTACGCGTCCTGGAGTCGCTGGCGGGCTGTGTGAGTAGGCTCGGGGGCTGTTTTTTGCTAACCACGCTGGGGCTCTGGGTGGAGGACATACTGTCGACTGCCAAGAAGCTTGGACTTGAGACAGCTATAGCTGCGTCGGAGAGGTTCTTCTTTGAGGAGATAGTGGTGGTTAAGGCATGCTCCCCGAGAAGGTGAGGCTCGTACTTGTCGGCACAGAGGGCGAGATAAACCTGGGGTTCATCGCTAGACTTGCAGCCAACTTCGCGAGCGACGAGGTCTACCTCGTTAAGCCCGCGGTGGATCCGAGCAGCGAGGAGGTTAGACGCTTCGCAGCTCATGGAGCCTACATGGTTGACAGGTTTAGAGTAGTAGAGAGCCTGGAAGAGGCGCTGCAGGACGTTGAACTCGCCGCATGCACCAGCGCCAGGGTGGGCCAGCGCAGCGACGTATTGCGTCACCCGCTTACTGCCAGAGAATTCGCCGAAGAGGTGGCCCCAAGGTATAGGTCGGTTGCGGTGGTCTTCGGCCGGGAGAGCGTGGGCCTAACCCGGGAGGAGATAGCACAATGCCACGTGCTTGTAACTATACCGGCTAACCCCGATTACCCCGTCCTCAACCTTAGCCATGCAGTAGCTATAGTTCTCTACGAGCTCTGGCTCGCACGCAGCACACAGAGGGGGCATGTCCACGTAGAAGCCGCCAATAGCGAGTCCCTGGAGAGGACGTATAGGTTGCTTGAAGACCTCATTGATAGAGTGGTTGACAGGGAGAGGGCGCCTCAGGTGAAGGTAGCACTACGTCATATCCTGTGGCGCTGTCCTCTTACGGCTGGCGAGGCCGCAGCCTTCTACCATTTAGCAAAGAAGCTTAACCGTCTAGCGGCTTCATGCAAGCCGAGCAGCTAGGAGCCCCTAGGCCCGGGAGGGCGGCCTCTCTGATGCCATGTGCAGAGCGCTGGGTGTTGAGGCGTGCCCACGCTGATACTCACGACTAACCCAGGCATAGAGGACATCGCGGCCGATGAGGCCCGCCACGTTCTTGGCGCCAAGGTTGTTGAGGTTAAGACTGGGCTCGGCAGGGCAGTTGTCGAGGTAAGCGAGGAGAATGTCGAGCTAGTGGATAGGCTCGCTAGCATACACCGTGCACTGCTTCTCCTCGCTAAAGGCAGTGTCTGTGGAGAGAGGGAGTGCCTAGCGGACGTCAAGAGTGTTATAGAGGAGAGCGGTGTCATAGACTTCCTAGTGCCTTATGGTAGCTTTGCTGTACGCGTAAACCGGGTGGGCGAGCACAGTTTCCGCTCTCTTGACGTTGCAAGCGTTGTAGGCGAGGCGGTGATAGAGGCTGCCAAGGCTAGACGCGGCTGGAGACCTCGCGTCGACCTTGACTATCCGTCAACTGTTGTGCACGTTGACGTGATACACAGTGAGGTCCTAGTCTCTATCGAGCTGGGCGGCGAGCTCTCCTGGCACCGGAGAGGCTACCGGGTCTACGACCACCCGGCCGCATTGAAGCCTACGTTGGCTTATGCCATGCTAATCCTCAGCGGGGCTAGGGACGGCGACCACATCATAGACCCCATGTGTGGCGGGGGCACTGTTGCCATAGAGGCTGCCTACATGTTTGAACACAGCAAACTCACATGCATGGACATGAACCCACGGCATATCGCTGGAGCGAAGCTTAACGCCAAGGCCGCCCTCGTCTATCCCCGCATAAGGTTCGTGGTAGGAGACGCGAGGCGCTTGTCAAGCTTCATAGAGGAGGCCGATGTGCTCGTATCCAACCCACCCTACGGTATTCGCCTTGGGAGCCCGCGTCAGGTACGCCGTGTCTATCGCGATTTCCTCACCGAGGCTACGAAGATCATAAGGAAGTCTATAACGATAATCACGCCGGAACACCGGTTTGCGAGCAAAGTGTTAGAGGAGTTGGGCTGGAAAATAATGCACGAGAGGAGGGTAGCGCACGGCAACCTTTACCCACACATACTTGTGGCTACGCCTTAGCTCTTTCCGCCGCGCACCTTCATTATCATGTAGCGACCCATCACTACCCAGTACTCGACCTCTACGCCGGGCTGCAGCTTGCTTGCAAGCTCCTCGTCCTTAGGCTTCTCCACCTCGAAAGTCTCAAAAGTCTCCATGTCCATTATCTGAACCATGTCGCCCATATCGGCTATTACCTGGCCGACGCGCTTGTCGATTATCGGCACCTCTACGCGCGTGTCCACCGGCGCTGTAAGTGTACGCTTGTTGCCCGAGAAGAGGCAGACTGCGACGACATGGGCCTTGGCGCTGCCGTGTTTGCCTGTCTTAGCCTTGCTCATCTCAACTATCCTGCAAGGCTCACCCTCTATCACTATGTAGCTGCCCGGCCTCAGCTCGCCTAGGGTAGCGTAGGTTACACTCATCGCCTACCCCCTCCATTTGCTCCGATGGGAGTTGCTTCATCGTCTGCCACTAATTTATGCGTAGCGTCACCGACACAGCGCCACACGCAAGACTTAAGAGCCCCCCTCCGGGCTGTGGCTCTCTCAACATGGTGCCGCGGTAGTATAGCCTGGCCTAGTATGCGGGCCTGTCAAGCCCGTGACCCGGGTTCAAATCCCGGCCGCGGCGCCACTCCCCCTTCTCCATAGCCCGCCACTGGAACGGTGCAGCGGTTGCCACCACGAGGCGAGCAGCTGGCGCTGCTGGCCCTCGCCGTAGCCGCTATCTCGATATCCTTCGCGGCCCCACTTGTCCGCCTAGCCAAAGTTGACGGCATAGTCGCCGCCTGGTGGAGAATGCTCGTCGGCGCCGCGGCGACGTTAGCTGCCGCCGCTGCAAGAAATAGGCTGCCCTGGCGGGGAGAAACTCTCCTACCAGCGATGATGGGCGGTGTCCTCCTTGCGCTACACTTCTCGCTGTGGTTCAAGAGTCTACAGTACTCCTCAATAGCGTCGTCAACCGGGATAGTTGTCACATACCCGGCTATTGCTGCTGCCGTGGAGGCTGCTATAGGAGAGACAGGGCACCGCGACCTGCTAGCCACCGCACTAGGTGTGCTTGGCGTCGCCCTCCTATCAACGCCTTGGGCTGGCGCGTCCCTCAAGGGGAGCATATTGGCTTTGACTGCAGCTTTTGCCGCTGCCCTCTACTTCTTGCTTGGGAGGAGGCTTAGAGCAAGAGGCGTGTCCACTCTTGAGTACACTCTGGTCGTCTACTCTGCTGCACTCCTATCCCTGAGCCTCTATGCCGCAGCTATGGGGACTAACCCGCTTCACGTCCCCGGCGACTCCTTACCCTATCTGCTCCTTCTCGGCATCGTGCCGATGCTGGGAGGCCACACGGCCATGAACTATGCCCTCGGCTACATGCCGGCCTCGAGGGTGGCCATGGTGGCCCTTGTGGAGCCCTTTGGGGCGTCGCTACTTGGCTGGCTACTGTTGGGTGAAGAGCCGCCGCCGGCCGCTCTGCCCGGACTGTTGCTAGCTGCTCTCAGCGTCCGGCTCACCATCGGCAGCGAGAAGGTGTTGTAGCTGGCTACATGTCTCCTCAGCAAACTTGACTACGCTAACCCAGCACTCAGCTAGAAGCATCGTAGGCTCTATAGGCTCAAGGCCGAGGAGGAGGGCTACACTGGACGGCCAAGCGGCACGGAGTTCCTGGTAAAACTCTTCCCGACGAAGCCTAGCCATTGCCTCCTCGAGCTCGCCCTGGTAGGCGCGTACATGCTCGACCCTGCTGGGGCCACGGTGCACGAGTGCTAGGATAAGGCCCGGGCCGCAGCGGTGGATCGTTAGAAGACGCTGCTCAGGTTTCACACTTTACACCCTTCTCAAAAGCCTCGTTGAAGGCCTTCTCGAGCTCGCGCGCGTCGCTTATTATCTCGCGGAGTGTCTCCTCTATGACATCCAGCGGATCGCGGCTTCCATCAGTAGTCAGCACTATAACCGGGTTACCCACGAGCGGATGAGATATTATGTAGGAGGAGTAAACCACGTAGGGCTTCTTTATTGCATACTTTGCTATAAGGTTAGCTATTGTGTGGTCCTCGCCGACTAGCTCCAGCTCTACAGTATTGCCGCTACGCTTTAGCAGCCTGAGCTTCGTCACGACACCTACACCTCGCCTATCTTCTCCAGCGAATCGGGCCTCAGCACGAGAGCTAATTTGCGTAGCCCGCGGCGCCACTCCTCCCTAAGCCTTATGCCGTCCTCGGCCTCCTCGAAGACCCTCGCGCGTAGACCGACTTCGATAACCGTCTCGGGCGGCACGCCAAGGCCGGCTGCCAGCGCCGCAACCAGCCGCTTAGCCGCCGTCCCCCTCACCCTGAACCTTATCTCGTCTAGTACCTCGGCTATGCTTCTAGCAACCGTTACCACCTCCTCTGGGGGCGCCGTCGTGTACAGTACCTGCTTGTCGCTGCTCAGCTCCGCCCTGTATCCCCTGAGCCGGAGAGCGTATACCAGCGCATCAGGGGGGAAGGTCCGGCCAGCCTCGCGGACTATAGCCTCTATCGGCGCCTCACTGCTGGTCTTTAACATGTGGAGGCTCCAGAGCTGGCTGAGCGCATCACGTACCCTAAACCAAGACTCCCTTATCTGGGCGTCAGTGCCGACTATCTCTATGTAAGCCTTGCCCACCTTCACCGTTATCTCCGCGTAGCCGCTTCTTACGGCCTCTGCAAGCTTCTGGTACACCTTCTCTACCGGGATACTCGGCGGCACATTGACCACGTAGAGCCTACGCTTTACAACTGCCCTCTTCAAGCCTAGGCCGTCCTCCGAGGAAAGGGGTTGAAAGACTTAGACTCGCGGCTTGGACCGCTTTGCCGACAACACGTAGTAGGGGGAGACCTTTCTGGCCTCCTCGTTGCCACACTTAGGGCATATAAGAGCCTGCTTCCCCGGGACACGATAGAGGTCGTGGCCACAGACGCTGCACTGCGCTAGTATGACGCCATCCTGTGGCTTCCTTATTGAAACGACGTAGGGCGCGGCGGGGCTGGTCACAGTTGCGCGTATGATGTCGCCCGGCTTCACCGCATCATAGATACTCTTGACCGGGCGATCGCTTACCTGAGACACATGCAGGACCGCCGTGAAGAACCCGTTATAGGGCACCATGCGCTCATCCGCGAATATCTTGACGAGTGCCAGGTCTTCCCGCGGCATACCAACAACTATGGCGTAAACAGCGCGATTCCTTGAAGGGAGCCTGGGCCTCGGTAATGCCGTCTTGACGCTTACCACGCGCTTAACCATGTCGAGCTCGACTACACCCACCCTCGCGGCACGAATAATGCCCTCATCGTCGACGTACACGCCTTCTCCCGGAATGAACTCCTCTATGGTGCAGAGGGGGTCGCCTGGGTAGACTTTCCTGCCCGGCAGCTCCTGCAGCGGCGGAAGCTGCTGCAGCCGCACCATTACCTACCTCCACTCGCCGGGCAAGAACAACTACCACAGAGGCATAATGAATCCTCTTGAAGTGACGCGGGTAGAGGGGCGGTATCGGGAAACGCACCCGCCCCACATGGACGGGCTCGTAGCCTAGCCTCCTGTAGAGGCGCTCAAGGAAAGCCAGGGCATTGTCGCTGTAAAGGTGGAGGCTCGCGACCCACTGCGAGCCCAGCCCCGCAGCCGCCTCAACGAAGACTCTGTCAGCGCCGCGCCTAACGAACCCGAATGGCGGGTTCTGTACAGCACATACACCGCTTAACCCGCCACGCAGCGGTAGGCGAGAAACATCAGCCACCACGAAGTCCACGATGCTTTCCCTGTAGAGGCGCGATGAGTGCGCCGCTACAGCCGCAACCGGGTCAACCTCCACGCCAACCGCGTAGACGCCACGTGTAACCCACGCAGCGTAGGTCAGCATCCCGGTCCCGGCACCGAGGTCAACTATGATGCGGCAGCTGCGCGGCAGTAGGGAGACAAGCTCAAGCGCGAGCTCGGGCGGGGTGCGGTACTGCTCCAGCTCCCTCCTTGGCCGCGGAAACTGGGGGATCAACTGTTCAAGCATAACCCGTGCCCTGCTGGCTCTCAAGAGAACAACGCCCCCGGGGAAGAGAATCCCCACGCTACCAGGGGAAGATGTAGTCCCTGCCACCCCTCAGGGCGGCAACCGCCTCACCGGGTGCAAGCACAGGCTTCCAATAGTCTCCGAGATCGTCGACTGCGAGGCGTGGACACGAGGTCACCACGTAAGCGTCGTACTCGTTTGGGCCGAGGTTGTCTAACAGCTCTCTGCTCAAGTGCTCTACAAGGATTAAGTCGTACTCAATGCCGTGCCTCTTGAGTAGCGCTGTTAGGGCATTCACGAGTCCCGGCCTGTGCTGGCCGGGCAGTAGCCCAACTACTATCCCGACGCGTCTGGCCCCCACAAAGGCCCTCATGGCCCAGAAGCGTTTCGCGAGGAACCTGCGTACAGTACCCTCCACGGCCTCCACGCTGTCGCTGTAGGGGTCAACTCTGTACACAGATTCCCCACTCCCAAGGGATAGGCCCAGACCGAGGGCATGGAAGGTACCGCCCGCCACAACCAGGTAGGCGTCGACACTTCCCCGTAGTCTCAGGTAGGGCGCGAAGTAGCAGCCCAGTAAGGGGCCAACGTATACCACCTCCACGCCTAGCTCCTGCAGCCGCCCCGCCAGACTGGCAGCTAGGCGGCTGTGCTGAGCGGAGTAGCCGATAGCCACCCTGCCCACGCCTAGCGAGGAAACTCGCTGGCTGAGCTTCTCGACATCGCCTCCGAGGTAGAGACCAGGCACCACCAGCACGTTATCGGGCAGCCTATAGCTGCAGCCATCAAGCCCACAGAATGGGTAAGGATAGTAGTCATGCCCTACATGTACTACACCCGTGTCACCTTGGGCCAGGCTGAGCGATATACTGCAAAGCCCGTAGGCAGGCTCCAGTCTATACACTATCTTAGCTCCTGGCAGCTTTTCTCTGAGGAAGCTAGCTATGCGTGGAAGGAGCCGGACAAACCCCTGTGGCGCCTCAAGGACTAGCCGTTTGAAGCGCGTCTCACGCAGACGCGAGAAATCAAACAAATAGTTGTCAACTACAAGCTCTAGGCTCTTAGAGCCCTGCCTCGTCAAGGATGAGCACACCCTCTAGAAAACCAGCGATGAGGCCCAAAACTTCAGCGATGTGACCGGGTTCCCTCGATGGGCCAAACTGGCA
>JAMOSW010000017.1 GCA_027062725.1 Pyrodictiaceae archaeon
CTGGGAGCTCCTCCGAGGGCTCATCCAGCGCCTCGAGGTCAGGGACCGGCCGGTACTCGTGGTGGTCGACGACGTCTACCGGGCCCTGGGGCTTGAGGCGGCAGAGGCCTACACGAAGAGGCTCTACGAGCTCCTCGGGCGCCTCTACGAGCTGGGCGCAGGCCCAGCGCTCGTGATAGCCGCGACCTCTGAGGGGTCTTCGAAGAGGCTCCTCCAGCGCCACAGCTACGCATCGCTACGGATGGTGTGGAATCTCCCGCGCAGCGGCCTCGAGGAGCTCCTAGCGCAGACGGGGGCGCCGATAGCCCCCGACGAGGCCTGGCGCGTGACGGGCGGCAACCCCAGGCTGCTCGGCCGCCTAGCCGAGCACGGCTGGCGCCCCAAGCAGCTCCTCGAGGAGCTGGCCGAGCAGCGCATCGCCCCGGCCCTCGACAGGGTAGGAAGGGAGGCACTGGAGAGCCTCATCGAAGACCCCGACTCCGACCCGGAGGCCGCTAGGGTGCTCGAGGACCACAACCTAATGATAGAGCTTGGCCGCGCCACGAGCCTGTCGCCGCCGCCCCCGGTGGACAGGGAGATGGGCGTGGGCAGGCGCTGGGCCTGGCAGGCCCCCGCCTACCGCCTCGCGGCCAAGCTCCTCCTAGGAGAGCCCTAGGAGGCCGGAGCAACCAGCACCGAGCCAGCCACACGCCTATCCACCGCAACCAGCCTCCCAGCGGAGCCCACGAGGAGGAGGACCACGCCCGGCGCGTGGGCGAAGACCCGCACCCGGCGCCCCGGCACCAGCCCCGCCCCGATGAGCCGTGCTAGCAGCCTCGGCGTGGGCCTCTCCACCGCCACCACGTAGCCCGAGGCACCCCGCGGCAGCTCAGCGAGCCTCGCCAGCCCCCCACCCGTCACCCGCTCAAGCGCCTCCAGGGCCCCAGGGAAGTGCTCCACACAGTGAGCCACCACGTGAGGCTCCACGCCCCCGAGAGCCGCAGCCAGCCTCTCCGCCCTCCGGTGCGCCTCCAGCACCGCCCGCGCCCTCCGCGCCCCCGGCTCCGTCAACACAACGGCGCCGCCCCTTCTCTCCACCAGGCCCTCCCTCTCGAGCCTCTCCACAGTCCTCGCCGCCAGCTCCACATCGCCCAGCTCTCTAGCCACCTCCCGGAGCCCCGCCTCGCCCCCACGCTCCCCCAGGAACCGTAGCACATCCTCCACAGCCAGCCTCTCCTCCACGCCCTCGCCGCCGCACATGTCCTGCTGCCCCCTCCGCCATACACCGCTCTCGGAGGGAAGGAGCTATGCTCCATCGGCGGGAGAAGGCCCCCAGTGTGGGCGCCCCGGGGGGCAGGCTTATTGAAGCCCACCCCAGTGCCACGCCCTGGAGGCGCCTGTTTATGCGGCCGGCCGAGCTCCTAGAGGGCTATGATCTCTCCAGGCTCCGCGTCGGCGCTGTGGCGAGCCACTCCGCGCTCGACGTGTTCGACGGCGCGAAGGACGAGGGCTTTGAGACTGTGGCGATATGCCAGAGGGGCAGGGAGAGGCCCTACCTCCGGTTCCGCCGCGTAGTGGATCACTGCCTCCTCCTGGACCGGTTCGCGGACGCGGCCCGGCCCGAGAACGTGGAGAAGCTCCGCAGCCTCAACACCATAGTGGTGCCTAACCGTAGCTTCGCCGTCTACCTCGGCTATGACACGATAGAGGAGGGCTTCCCGGTCCCTGTCTTCGGGAACCGCCGCCTCCTGCGCTACGAGGAGCGGGTCGGCGAGAAGACCTACTACCGGCTCCTCGACGAGGCCGGGATAAGGAGGCCCAGGGTCTACCGTGGCCCCGACGAGGTGGACCGCCCGGTAATAGTGAAGATGCCGCATGCCCAGAAGAGAGTGGAGAGGGGCTTCTTCATAGCCCTCGACCGTGACGACCTCATGAGGAAGCTCCGGGAGCTCGAGTCCCGGGGCGTGATACGCAGCGAAGACCTCGCCGAAGCCTCCATAGAGGAGCTTGTGCTGGGGGCTCATTTCAACGTGAACTATTTCCACAGCGTGGCCCGTGGCGAGGTCGAGCTTCTCAGCATAGACCGCCGCCTCCAGACTAACCTGGACGGCTTCCTCCACCAGACGGCGGATGTGCAACTCGAGCTCCTAAAGGTCTTTCCCGTCGAGTACGTCGAGATAGGCCACACACCGGCCACGATAAGAGAAAGAATGCTTGAGAAACTTATAGAGATAGGCGACAGGTTCGTGGAAGCTGCCGCCCGGGTAGAACCCCCGGGCGTCATCGGGCCCTTCACTCTCCAGCTCATGGTGACCCCCGACCTTGATGTGGTTGTGTTTGATGTTGCCACTAGGATAGGCGGCGGGACAAACATCTACATGGGTGTCGGGAGCCAGTACAGCAAGCTCATACACGGCAGGCCGATAAGCATGGGCCACAGGATAGCGATAGAGATAAGAGAGTGCCTAGAGAAGGATTGTCTGGAAAAGATACTAACGTAAAGATAGTTGCGGGAGCGTGGAAACTAGCTTAGCAGTATCCACACTAACCTAGCTGCCTCTCCGTAATTATTTAATATTCCAGCTCCTGGGAAGGCTTCTTACCTTGTGGAACGCGAGACATTGCTACAGCCGGCTGCAACAATACCCATACTAACAGTAACAATTATGTTACATACTATAAAAACGATAAGTACAGGGGGTCTCGTGAAGGCCTGGTGAGCTGAGAGGGTGGGCTCGAAAATCTTACCAAGTCTGAAGAGCGCCAATGATGGAACTAGAGCCCTGTGAGACTCTTAGTCCCCTCTGGACTGCTGCCAAAAGATGCGTGAACTGAAAATCTCTCAATAGTGGACAATCATGGGTATGTAGCTAGTTTAGCCTATGGTCAAGACTCTCATCTTTGTGTTGAATTTTTATGGGGTATGCTAGCCTTAGCGAGAGCATCGGGAGCATGTGCTCCGCGTCGTGGGGCGGCTAATCTGGCAGGGCATGTTCTCTTATCACGTATTTTTGTGGTATTTTGTTTGCCTTGAGGAACGGCGCGACTAGATTATATTCTTATATTTTTAGAAATTATCGTTGATATTGAATTTTTGTTATTATAGCTATTTCTACTCTTTTGCAATACTATGTAATATCTATTACTTGACCGGCCGGTTTGACTGACCGGTAAGTTTATATTATTCTATGTCGAGTATGTTATTGACCTGGCGGTCAAGTATGAAAGGTAGAACAAGTAGAGCGGCTAAAATAGCAGCTCATTTGAGGAAATACCTACTTGCTTACGTCTTATTGACGATACTAGTTGCACTTCCCATAGGCCATTACGGTGCGGAGTTCTTCGCCTCACACAAGAGCCTTGTCAAGAACGTTATACTGCTGCTCGCGATAGGCACATTGCTTCCTTCGATGATACAGCTGAGAGCCTCGGAACTGGGCAAGGAGCTTAGAGCAAAACCTAAGGAAATCGCATTGGCTCTTGTACTGGCTCTGATAATTACACCTCTTCTCGCGATGCTTCTAGCAGACTACATGGGACACAAGGTTATTGGTGTAGGCTACGTAGCGGCAAACGCTGTACCTGCTTCAAGCGCTTCGCTAGCCTATGTAATGATTGCTGAGGGTAATCTAGAGCTGGCAACAGTGTTGGTGCTACTGAGTGTTGTCGCGTCCCTCGTATTGGCGCCGGTCTACGTCGGAGTCTACGCTCAAACGGTAAACATGAATCTTCCGCTGCCGGTACTCGCTAAATCGGTCACAATAGCATTGCTTGTTCCTCTCCTTCTAGGGCAGGCCATAAGGCGTTACATGGTCCGTAGAGCGGCTAGAGCGTTGCTTGTTAGCGGCAACGATAGGTTGAGGTGCCGTGAGGAGCTTCAAGCGTACTTAGCTGGTAGGCCGCACATCGGAGATGTACTTGAAAAGCTCGAAGAGGCTATGGAGTGTGTTGAGGAGAGAATCATAAAGTCTGTGAAGCCTTTACTATCGCTATGGACACTGGTATTCATGCTCATGTTAATATTTGTGCTGATAGCTAGTAAGGCTGAACTTCTAATAGAAAAGCCTATTATAGCGGCACACATAATAGTTGCACAGGTGACGATTTACGTAGCAGTTATAGCACTGCTAATCATAGCGAGCAGGGCATTGAAAATATGCTACAAAGACCACATGGCGATAGCGTTTATCTCGCTTACAAAGAATCAGAGTGTAGCGGCAGCTATGGCGGTGCTAGCAATAGGTCCAACAGCAGCGCTACCTGCAGCATTAATACCAGCAATACAACCCGTAATAGCAGTGCTGTACATATCAGCTGCACCATACATAAAGAAAGTTCTTGGTGAAACAAGTTGAGTCCACAGAGAAGCAGAAAGGACGACAACATCAGAGAAGAGATAATAAAGGCGGCAATGAAGGTATTCTCTCGTCACGGTTTCTTCCGTACACCAGTGCAACTGATAGCGGAAGAAGCCGGCGTATCTAAAGGCCTTGTGTTCTGGTACTTCCGCACGAAACAAGAGCTAATAGCCGAGGTAGCAAAAAGAAGCCTACCCGTAGACGTCATAGACGAATGCATAAAGTCCGGAGAGACTGGAAAGAGGCTATTAGAGTGTATTGGGAGAAACTATCTCAGAAAATACCGCGACCCAGTACAGCGCAATCTTCTACTACACGCAATGGCCCTAGAGACCATACTCCCGGAAGTAGGCAATACAATAAGGGAGCTATGTGAGGAGAAAATAGTTGAGATAGCCGAGAAAGCCTTCAATGAAACCTCGGCGAAAACAAAGGTAGCCATCAGGTTGTTTCTAGGAGGACTCATGTGCTATACGCTAAGACGGCCGGAAGATATCGACGAGGAAACGTTTCTCAGAACAGCGCTAGAAATACTAACTAGCAACGAGAGGGGCGATAAAATGGATTTTTAGAGGCCGAAAATAAGCCAGGTGCTAGAGAGGTAAGGGTTGGGGAAGCCCCGGGCTAGCTCATACACGGCAGGCCGATAAGCATGGGCCACAGGATAGCGATAGAGATAAGAGAATGTCTTGAAAGGGGCTCCTTGAGAAGATGGTCACTTAGGCATTATCTCCTCCTCGGCCGCGAAGTCTGGCATCAGGGGCCGGTCTACGACCAGCCGGAGCCGGAGCCCTGCCAGCGGCGGGGCTGCCGCTACGCCTGCCTCGGTGCCGGCGGTGAAGAGGCTGTAGAGCCTGCTGACCCAGTTGGCTCCTCCGTCCTCCGCGGCTGTGAGGGCTACCCTCGCCTCCGGCGGGGCCAGTGTGAGCCTCCCCTCCAGGCCCCCGGGCTCCGCGGCCTCGGCCAGCAATAGTTTCCTGTAGGCCAGCTCCGCGGCCCTCTTCGTATCCCATTTGGGCTCTCCAGGTGGGCGGGGCTTAACCGCAAGCTCCAGCCTTACGGCCCTCGCGCGGCTGAACCGGCTGAGGTAGTTTAGCCTCCAGTATAGCGTGCCGCCTTCGAGCCGGGCCTCGGCCTCCGCGCAGCCCTCGCCCCTGCATAGCCGGAGCACGGCTCTGCCGCCCCGTCCCCAGCCCGGGGAGACGGCCGCAACCACCGCGCCCCGGCAGCACTGCTCCACAACCCTCAAAGCCGGCACGGCGACGAACACGTCATCCATCCTGGCCACGGCCACGTAGCCCTCCTGGGACGCCCTCCGCCAGGCCTCCTCGATGTCGAGGGTCTCCCCGCCCAGAGCCCTGAACACGGCACCACTGTACACCGTCCTATGCTCGCCCGCGCCCGTGGAGGCGTAGTAGGCGATGAAGACGCCGGGCTCCACCCTCAGCCCCTGGAGGCCGCCCCAGTCGAGGAGCGCATCCACGAGCCTCCTGGCGTGTTGGGCGTCGACAAGGCTCTTCGCGGCGCTGACGAAGGCCAGGGCCGAGATGGCGCCCAGCAGGAGGGCCGCGACCCCGCCAAGCCCGGCGCCAAGCAGCATCAGCCCGGCCCCGACTGCCGCGGATACAGCCGCCGACCGGTAGCTCGGCACAACCGGCTCGGCCACGCTCGACAAGCCGGAGTCGAAGGACACCGCCATGGTTCTCACCTCCCCTCTCTCCCCCTGAGGAGGCCCCAGGCGGCTCCTGCGGCGCGGAGGGCTAGCCCACGCAGCCAGGGGTCGAGGAGGAGTACCAGCCCCGCATAGACAGCCGCCGTCAGGGAGCCTATCGCGGCGAGCCTTATGGCCTCCTCCCAGAACCTGGGGGATGGCGGCGGCGCGAGCGGCGCCGCCGCGGCGGCGGCGGCGAGGCCGAGCAGCCCATAGCGGGCCGTCCAGCGTGGGAGCCTGGCTATCTCGCTCCTCGCCGCCGGGGGCGCGGCCCTCGTCAACAGGAGGAGCCTGGCGAGCTCAGCTGTGGCTAGCGCGGTGCTCCACGCGGCGGCCTTTGCTGCCGGCCCCGGTGCTGCGGCGATGCCCGCTGCTGTGGCGGCCAGGTAGAGGAGGGAGGAGGGAAGCTCTGTGGAGGCGTAGAGCCTGGCTAGTCCCCTGGCCTCGCCCCGGCCCCCGATAGAGCCTTCGGCTATCCCGCTCGCGGTGGCCGCAGCTATCCTGGCCAGCATGGCGGCCGCGGCGGGGGGCACGGCTGCCGCGGCCCAGGCGTATTGGCTGTTCACCAGGTAGGCCACGTGGAGGGGGTAGAGGGCGGCCACGGCTGCGGCGGGCGCGGCGGCTGCGAGGGCTAGCCTCGCGGCTGTGGCGGCGCGCCGGGGGTCCCCGGTGCGGAGCACGTAGCTGTGGAGGTTAGCCATTGTGGTAATTGCGAGGTCGGCGGCGAGGAGGGGGAGGCTGGTGGCGGCGAACCAGCCCGCGACGAGGCTGCTCGTGGAGAACGCGTAGGCTGCTGCGACGTCGAGGCTCTGCAGGCCCTGGCCCAGCTGGAGCACGAGGGGCGCGTAGAGACGGCGCAGCATCGAGGCCAGGGCCCCGCGTGTGCCCCGCAGCGAGGCTAGCCGCCGGGCCAGGAGCCGCCTCGCGGAGACCGCGAGAACCAAGAAGTGGCTCGCTAGGAGCGCCCAGAGCGCACCCACCAGGCCCATGCCGGCCCAGTAGACGAGGACGGCGACGAGCGCGCCGTAGGAGAGCCGCCGCAGCAGCGTCATCGCGGCAGAGTAGACCGGCATGGAGGCGTTGAGGACTATCCTAGTCAGCGTCCAGTAGGCTGCGGCTACGCCGTAGAGGGAGGCGAGGAGTGCCACCACCTGCCCGAGCCCCATGCCCCGGGTGAAGAGGTAGGCGGCGGCAGCAGCCGCGGCCGCGACGGGAGTGGTGAGGAGGTACGCGGCGCCAACCATGGCGCGGTCGCCGCGGGCGGCGCCCCGGTAGGCCCAGACCCCGTAGAGCCCCACAGCGTAGCCCACGAGGACCCCGAGCCTCTTCACGAGGGTCTGGTACGCGGCGTAGTCTCTGGCGGGGAGCCTCCTAACCACGATAAGCGCCGCCGCCATAGTCAGCAGGGTGGCGGCGGCGTATGCGGCGCCCCTGAGCAGCGTGGTCCTAACAATGCCCATCCTAGCCGTGCCCCCGCAGGCCAGCGGCCCGAGCCACGCCGCGGCCCAGCCTGGCTAGGAGCCGGTAGCTCCTCCTCCCTAGGCCTTCCACGTCGATGCCCGCGAGGAGTGGCTCCCCGTCGAACCCCGGGTCCAGGGGGAGCCCGAGCCAGGCCAGCACCGTCGGCGCGATGTCCATGGTTGTGACCGGCCTTCTGGGAGGTAGCTGTGGCGTGGGCCCCGGCGAGTCCACGGTGTCGAGCACCAGGGCGCCCCTGGGGCTGTGGACGTACCAGCGGCCTTGCTCCACCACCCTGCGGTACATGAGCCTGGTGGTCACGTTGTAGCCCTCCCGGGGCACCACTACTATGTCTGGCGCCTTGTCTACCGTGGGGCCCCAGAAGTAGTCTCGGCCCCTCGCGAGGACCCGGAACATGTGGCGGTATCGGCCCAGCTCGCCTAGGAGCCTCTCGGCTATCGCCTCTCTCTCCTCTGGCGGCAGCCCCGGGTTCGTGTAGAGGCTGTACGCGCTGGTGAAGAACGCCCTGCTTGCGGCGTAGTCTATCGGCAGCCTCGACATGTCGAAGGCCTCCGCGGCGCCCAGCCTCCGGGCGAGCACTGCGAGGCTGCTGTACTTCAGCCGGGACTTGAGCCACGAGGGTAGAAGCCTCGCTGCCCTGAGGACGAGCCTGCTCCGGAGGCTCAGCCGCTCCTCCCTCCTCCGGAGCAGCCCCAGCCTCTCCAGCAGCACGTTCCCGTTCAGCGCCTCCCGGGCCACCATGAAGCCGTGGTCGCTCGCCACCACGACCAGGCCGGGGCCCGGGAGGCTCTCATAGATCCTCCTCAGCAGCCCGTCGATAACCCGGAAGAGGCGGAGCACTCGGCCCCTCCGGGGCCCACCCTCCTCCACGTCGCCGTAGGTGTAGTGGAAGGCCCAGTCAGGCTGAGGCATGACCAGGTAGAAGAGCCTCCACTCGAGGCTCCCCATGAGCTCCTCGACTAGCGCGGCCTCCCGTTCCGCGGACTCAACCACCGTGTCCACATAGGAGTCCAGATCCCCCGGCCTCGGGGGCTCCAGGCCCCCGCCCAGAGCCTCCAGTACCCGGCCCCGCAGCTCGGGAGGCCACACCTCCAGCCCCGGGCTCGTCCAGCCCGAGACAACCACGTGCCTCCTCCGGACAAAGGGGGGCCACGAGAACGGGACCCCCACAGACACGGAGGAGGCGCCCGCAGAGGCAGCCATCTCGGTTACGTAGGGCCACTCCAGGTCCTGGAGCCGCGACGCAGCCCTGGGCTCGCCACCCGCAGCCGGCACGAGGAAATCGTAGATGCCATGCTTCCCCGGGTTCACGCCCGTGCTTATCGTAGCCCAGCTAGGAGCCGTGTAGGGCACCAGGACCTCCGTCTCCGTGGCAACCGCCCGCTGGAGCCGCCCACGGAGCCACGGCATAACCCCCTCCTCAGCGAGCCGCCGCAGCAGCCCCAGCGGCACACCATCAAGCCCCACGATTACCGCGACAGGCTTCTCGCCCATTCCAACGCGCCCCACGGGGCCGAGCTTCTCGGGCAACGGCGCCGATGGGGAGCCACCACCGCCCCCGGGCTATATAGGAGCCGGGGCGTCCAGCAGGGATCACAAGCCAGGGAAGATGGTGGGGCACAGCGGCAGGCCCAGGGTGGCAATAGCCGCCTCCGGCGGAGGACACACGGGCTACGCGGTAGCGATAGCCCAGAGGCTCAGAGGCTGGGCAGAGATACTCTACGTAGCCGACCCAGCCGACAAGTGGACACA
This sequence comes from Pyrodictiaceae archaeon, assembly GCA_027062725.1. Taxonomy (GTDB): domain Archaea; phylum Thermoproteota; class Thermoprotei_A; order Sulfolobales; family Pyrodictiaceae; genus QNYQ01. The sequence goes on from JAMOSW010000017.1 coordinate 9,280, forward strand.
TGAGAGGCTCAACCAGGAGCACCCTGGGGCACCGGTCCTTCCCCTCCCCAGGCTCCGTGGCCCCGGCGAGCCCCTAGCGGAGAAGCTCCTATCCCACGGCGCCTCCACGGCGGCCGCGGTGCTCCGCCTAGCCCGCCGCCTCCGCGGCCTACACGTCGACGCCCTCATCTGCACCGGCAGCAACCACAGCCTCCTAGCAGCCCTAGCCGCCCACCTAGCCGGCACCGAGAGGATATACTGCATAGAGGCGATAGACCGCATAGCAACCAGGAGCAAGACACCAGCCATAATCCACGACCTGGGCCTCGGCACGATCCTTCTCCACTGGCCCCAGCAGCGCCGCCACTACCCCCGGGGCCTCGTCGTCGGCCCCATAGTCCCCAAGCCCTCTCGGCCCCCAACACCACCCCCGCCGAGGGGGCACATACTCGTACTCACCGGCACCGTCGGCAACCCCAGGCTCATACGGCTCCTCCTCAAAACCAGGCTAGACAACGTTGTCGTCCAGACTGGCCGCCTCACCCCGCCAGAGCTCGTCGAGAAAGCTAGGCCAGGCTGGCGCGCCCTCCGCTACACCCCAGACCCAGCCCCTCTCATCCAGGGGGCCCGCCTAGTTCTCTCCCACCAGGGCCTAGGCCTCGCCGAGGCAGCCCTAGCCCACCGGCGCCCAGTACTCCTAGCCTACAACCCCGACCTCCACATGACCAGCGGCTGGCAGGATGCAGTCGAGCTAGCCCGCTTCCTCGGCACAGAGGCCCTCGACCCCTCTAGGGCGGCACCCCAAGACCTTGAGAAAGCAATACGGGAGGCAGCAGATAGAAGACCTCCAAGGTACCCAGACGGGGCCGAGACAGTGGCGAGGCTTATCCTAGAAGACATAGCATGAAGAGAAGCCTCCTCAGCGTCAGAGAGCTGGCCGAGGATATGCTCCGCGGCCGCCTGGACCTCCTCGACGCCAGGGCAGGCCATGTAGCGGGGACAAGCTGCCTCCCCGGGAGGCGGAGAAGCAATGAGCAGCGAGCCGCCTCAGCACGAGGAGGGGCTTCGTCGAAGAGAGATACACGAGGACTACTACGCTGACGAAGAACTAATGCTAGGAGCATTCTCAAGATACGGAAAAATAGGGTAAAAATAGACAGGATAATATGTGATGTATAATCATTCAGTGCTTCTGGGAAGGCAGGGAGCAGGCAGTAAAGAAAACGCTAGAAACAGGCGAGCCAGGGGAGGACATGTAGTAGAATTACTGGCCTTTACCTGCACGTCAGTAAGCCTGGGCGCTAATGAAGAGGTATGTCGCGTAGACTCCATTGCTATCTACAATAATAGGCAATAGGTGAGGGCTCTATGTCACGTGTACCGCGCTTGCTGCTGGCTATGCCATCCTTCTCCCTACTGATCGGGTTAATGGTTACGGTATTCCTTCATTTTGCTCCAATACAAGGTTTGAGCGTCGATGAACTTGTTGCTGCTAACAAGGAGATAATGCTCGGTTTTAGCTTCGCTGTGTTGCTTTTGCCGACTGCTACAGTGCCCCTAGTGGCTGACCTCGTAATGAGGACCAGTAAGTTAGGGGTGCGGTTTAATCCAAAGCTTTTCAACGACTACATAGACGGGAGCTTCGTCTCGGCATTCTATGCGCTCGTAACACTGATCTTCGTAATGATTTTTTCTATCACTAAGTGGGTCATAGCAGCCTACATAGCTGTGACAAGCTTTGCCTCAGTAGTTGTTACTCTCTTGTTACTATTGGTAGGGCTCCATGGGCTAGCTAGAAGTGTCTATCAAGCACTCTTTGCTGAAGGCTTGCAAGGTTAGGGAGCAATGCGGAGGATCCTCTACGTTAGGTGAAAAGTGAAAAGCTTGCTATGCTTGTTATGCTACTATAGAGAGTGCAGAGGATTGTGCATTATCAGCTAGAGTATCTCCGTGGCCTTCTCTGCTACCTCATGTAGTATATTAATAACTGACGTGGTGTCTACAGCCCGTAGTACATTGCCTGCAGGGTCTCTGGCCAGTCTCACGCGGCGCCTTACAACGAAGTAATGCTTAACTAGATCTATTGTATCTGTTTGACCAAATCTTCCCTTCTTGAGTCTTACTTTAAGAGAAAGAAGCCCTTCGCCAATCTCGTTAACGAGCTCTTCAAATAATGTGAGGATATCTTCGACATTCATCTCTAGATGGCCATGTCGGCTGCTCTGCAGCGAGAGAATAAGCTTATATGGGCTTACCTTGTTAAGGGCATCTTGACAAAGCAGCACTATAGATTTGATTATACTCTCTGACACAGTACTTGGCTCCTCTGCACGCGCTTTTAGCAGTTTAACCGCGCTTGTTTTTAGCTCAAGACGTAGGCCACGCACTATGCTATAGCTCCGTAGCACCCTGGCAACGTCCTTTGAGAATATGCGTCTCATGTGGCAGAGCCAGTCGTCCTTGCTGAGTGCCTGCTTAGCGAAAGCGGCTAGGTAATCACAGAGACGGCGCGCCCGTGGTCCATAGTAGTTGAACTCTTGTATCGCGGCGACACGTCCGTCGTAGTTGCGGAAAATGAGGAAGTGTGTGGGCTCAAAGAGGTAATAGCGGTCGCCGAGCGTTATGTAGCTGATTGTCCAGCTCTGTGTGTCTAGTGCCTGCGGGTTTGCCTGCCGTGCCCAACCGAGGACGAACACGTATCCCTCTAGGCCTCCCCGGAGTTGTGTCCGCCTCGTCATCGCCATATAGAGCTTGTCTATGCGTCCCTGTACATCTAGGAGGAGCTCGTTCGCGTTCTGGGAGCGCTTGGCCTCAATGTACTCTGCTATTTTCTGTATATCCTCGAAGTCTACTGTTTCGTTTTTACCCGGTCTCTTAGCTACTAGGTAGCCATGGAACCCCCTCTCAATGGTGTTGCTTGAACTCTGCGACACTAGCCTCACCCGGAATGCCACGTCCAGCAGTATAGCCGTCGTTGAAATTCTGGGGAAGTTATAGTCCCTAGTATACATGAGCCTGGTTAGTAGGTTCTGGACTCGGGGAAAGGGGCGGAGAGTGAAGAATGCCGTAGGTAGGAGACATTAGGTTGACATGTCTCGTGTGTTGAGTGGGTGGGGGTTGGTGCCGCGGCCGGGATTTGAACCCGGGTCACGGGCTTGAAAGGCCCGCAAACCCGGCCATGTAGCTTGGGCGGCTACAGGAA
>JAMOSW010000018.1 GCA_027062725.1 Pyrodictiaceae archaeon
GAGGACGAAGGAGGGTGAGGGGGCTTGCCGGGGAACCCCCTGGGCGTCATGGAGGACCCTGTGAAGGCCATGGTTGTCGAGGCTCTGGCCCTGCTTGGCCGCGACTTCATAGTGAGGAGCGTGGAGCTCTCCTGGGGCCATGGGGAGCTCAGGATAACGGTGACGCTGCGGCCACGCCGAGGCGGCGTCACCGTCTCCACCTGGAGGCTCCTAGAGCTCGAGGAGCGCATAGCCGCCAGGCTAGGCCTAGACCCGGAGCTGAGCCACAGCAGGGTCGGGGTCACCGAGGAGGGCCTCCTGCTCCTCACCTACACCTACCGCGCTCCAGGGATAGAGCCCCCACGCGTGCCCGAAGACTAGGGGCACCCACCACCCCCGAGAGGAAGGGGGGCTAGCCCCCCTGGGGGCGCCAGACGCGGTGCTCCGAGACCAGGTAGTTGGCCACGAAGCCAGCCGCGATGCCCAGCAGGGGCGCAGCGAGGTAGCCGGCGCCGAGCAGCCGCGCAGCCCACGACACCGCCATGTAGACCGTGAAGCCCGCGGCAGCCGCCGCGTGGTAGCGGAGCCAGTAGCGCAGCCGCCCCAGGAGGCCCCCCTCCCGTCGCCTCCCCCGGAACGTCCACGCGTCGTGCAGCAGGTAGTTCCAGGTGAGCCCCGCCTCCCAGCCCAGCGCGTAGGCGACAGGATCCGGGAGGCGGCCCCCCAGCGCGGCAACAACAGCCAGGTTCACCAGGGCCCCCGTGGCGCCCACAGCGGCAAACCTCAACACACGGTACTCGCTGAGACGGAGAAGGTCCCGGACATAGTCAAGCATCTCCCGTGGGCCCAGCTTGCTCTCCCCACGCCGCCGCCTCCTGAAAACGTACGGGACCTCAGCCACCCGCGCCCCCGGAGCCCGCGCCAGGACCTCGAGGAGGACCTTCCAGCTCTCCCCCCGCAGCTCCAGGCCCTCCACCAGGCTCCTCCGGACCAGCCAGAAGCCACTCATCGGGTCACTGGTGCGCCTCGACTCGGGCAGCAGCGCGTGCGCAAACATCCCGGCAGCCCTCGACGCGAGGAGACGGAGCCGGCTCCACCCCTCCACCCCGCCCCCAGGCGCATACCGTGTCGCCACCACCACGTCGGCACCCCTCTCCGCCTCCATGAGCAGGCGGGGCAGCAGCTCCGGCGGATGCTGAAGATCAGCATCCATCACCACAACGTAGCTGCCGCGAGCCGCCCGCAGCCCCTCCACGATAGCCGACCCCAGCCCCCGCCGCCCCCGCCGCCGGATGACACGCACCGGGTACCGCATGGAGAGCTCCATGGCCAGCCTCCAGGTCCCATCAGGGCTGTCGTCGTCGACAACAACCACCTCATACCGGACGCCACTGCTCCTCAGCGCCCTGTCTATCCTCTCCAGAAGCTCGGCAAGGTTCTCCCTCTCATTATAGGTCGGCACCACGACGCTTAGCTGTGGAGCGTCCTCTTCCGTCACGCTGCCTAACCCCTCACACGCCAGCAGACAGCACCCAGGCTAACACACCCTTCGCAACAGAACCAGGAAAACCCGGCAACAACCCACGACCCCAATGTATCCTTTTACGCCCATACCGTCGTAGGGACACGTTACGGTACAGACACAACGCCATCAGCAGAGCTATACTGTATCCGGGCTATCGCCGCATAGATCGGCGGCTTCAACCCGTAATGCCGCAGAGCACGAGCCTAGAGTTGCAATTCTCTTGTGAGTGTTTCCCACTACACGGCACTAAGGAGGCTTGACAGGACGGTCTCAAGCATAAGTTGCAATTCTCTTGTGAGTGTTTCTCGTTGGCAGCTCGGGGTCTACGTCGCTGAGAAGCTGTGAAGTTGCAATTCTCTTGTGAGTGTTTCGCACCGAGGTCATAGACATACCTGTCAACGTCCAGGCACCGTTGCAATTCTCTTGTGAGTGTTTCCTGCAGTCCCTCCTGTCGCTCCCGAAACGTAAACACAAGAGTTTAGTTGCAATTCTCTTGTGAGTGTTTCTCTGGGACCTGCCGGGCATGGCGGAGTTTGGCCGTGAGCTGGCTAGGTTGCAATTCTCTTGTGAGTGTTTCGCCAGTACCAAAGGAAACAGTCAATATGGCCGACACACCGTATTGTTGCAATTCTCTTGTGAGTGTTTCCCGGAGCGTGATGTACGGCCCAGGGAGGCCCAGCGCCTTCGCTACCCGTTGCAATTCTCTTGTGAGTGTTTCTCAACATAGCGAAAGGCAGCAACTACATCGCGACGTTCATTTACGGTTGCAATTCTCTTGTGAGTGTTTCCTGGAGCTGCAACGGATATGGCTCAGGGAGCAGGGCATGGAGTTGCAATTCTCTTGTGAGTGTTTCTATAGAATGGTGGTGTGTGTCTTGTTGAAGCCGCTGCGTCTCCCCCGTTGCAATTCTCTTGTGAGTGTTTCTCGCGGAGATTGATGTCGAGAGCTACGACCCCTCTACTCGTGTGTTGCAATTCTCTTGTGAGTGTTTCCCCCGGCGTGTCGAGGACCTCGCCGGGTGCCGGCTGGTCAAAGGTTGCAATTCTCTTGTGAGTG
>JAMOSW010000019.1 GCA_027062725.1 Pyrodictiaceae archaeon
AGCATCTATGCGGTCTACCGTGCGCCTTTTCCGCTCAAGGTTAACCTTGGCTCGCCGACAGCCTACTTCAACATCTACCTCCACATACCGATGGCGTGGGCGACTTACCTGCTCTACACTGGCGCGTTTGTGTCGGCGCTGCTCTACCTCATAAGGGGCGGTGAGAAGTGGGACCGCTACGTCCAGGCCTTCGTGACCCTGGGCACAGTCTACGCTATCTTCACGCTCGTGAGCGGCATGGCGTGGGCTAGTGAGTCCTGGGGCGCGGCCTGGAACTGGGACCCCCGGGAGACGGCGGTACTCCTCCTCCTGCTCGCCTACCTAGTCTACTTCGCGCTTCGGAGCAGCATCCCCGACCCGGACCGTGCGGCGACGCTGAGCGCGGCCTATGCTGTCGCAGCATACTCGATGGTGCCCGTTAGCTTCATCGCGCCCAGGCTCGTGCAGAGCCTCCACCCGACCACAGCTAGTTTCGGCAAATTCATGGGGCGTCCGGATGTCATGATGGTGTTCGGGCCTAAGGTGCTACTGGCGAGCATTGTGGCACTCCTCTTAGCATACCTCTATGCCCAGAGGCTGCGCGGCGCCCCGGCCCCGGGCTGGGTCAGGCTGGCAGGCATAGCCTTCATAGTAGCCGGCGTGGCGATAGGCCTGGTGTTGGCGGCCCCCTACCTAGGCGGCAGCGTGGAAAGGGTTGCTGCTGCGAAGCTCGACAGCTCCGGCAGAATAGTGAGCTTAACCCTGATAGGCCCCGAAGGTAACAGGACGGTGACCTTCGAGCAGCCGATACCATCGCCGGTTCAGCCACCGGTTTACGAGGGCAGGCCGGCGATAGTCAGCCACCTCGTGAAAGTAGAGGACGGGAGGCTTGTCGTCGTCCGGCACTGGAGCGTGGCTCTCAACGCCGCAGCCTACCCAGTGATAACCGGCTTGGTGCTGCTCCTTCTCTCGAGGAAGCCCAGGCAACTCGGCGCCTAGGCGGAGGGTGGTCCCTACCCGGAGGTTTCCCTCACAACAGTTTATAGCGGAACCTTTTGTCTCCAGCATCTCCTTCCCGGGAGGCCTTGGCTCCTGAGAGCTATGTGTGGGGTTAGAGGGCTTTGGAGTCTCGGAGAAAGGCTCTGGTATTCGCGGTGGTATTCTTCGCGGCGTTGCTGGGGATAGGCCTGTTGAGCGTCAAGTCCTCTAACTACAAGGATGTATCACAGCTGAAGCTCTACAAGGAGCCTGTCCGTGGCCTCAACATCCGGGGCAAAACTAAGCTCTTCGAGCCTGGCGTCTACCTGCTGAGAATAGGGGACACGGTGTACAAGTTTAGCGTCAGCACGCCTCAGCCCTACGCGGTTGCCGAGAGGATACAGGGCCCGCCGCTGGGCAACGACGACAAGTACGCGGTATTCATACTTGAGGGTAAGGACGGCTACTCAGTGCTCGCACTCTTCAGCGCCAAGACGTTCCAGCAGTTCTACGGCACGAGCCCTATAATGGAGCAGAACGTTGTGGTTACAGGGCTCTACAATCCCGGCCAGAGGGCGGAGATATACATCCTCGGCGCGGATGGCACACCGAGGCCCTATGGGGACGCTATGCCGGTGTTTTGGGTGGAAAAGATACTCGAAGGATGCCACCAGAGCTATGGCGCGCCCAGCGGGAGGATAGCCTAGACAACCTCTCTGAGCTGTTTTGCGTGGGGCTCTCTTTGAGCCTCTTACCCTTCGTCCTTCCCCTTTTCTTCCCGCGCTTCCTCTAGCTTATCGTCGTGTGTGTTGTATGTCTCCCTCGCCTAGCGCTTGAAGACAAGCGTTGCTTTAATTCCATGTTTTGTTGTGTTGCGCGTGGCGCGGGTAGCCTGGGACTATTTAACTGTAAGGGGCGTGTGCCTGGAGCCGCTCATCTTATCAAGGGTTCTCGGTACGAGTCTTTCACGATGTGGAGCGAGGAGCGGAGCGGGGCACGCCAGGCCCACCCGGAGGTGAAGTCCGATGCGCTTCATACCCCGTAGAAAGAGGGAAACCAGTAGGACACCCTGGGAGCAGATAGTGATTGCAGAAGCTAGGCGGCACGCAGTATCTGACCGCGTTGAGCTTGAAGCGGTTGAAGCAGAGGTCCTCGAGCACGGCGCCTCTGTGGCTCTGGCCGCAGCTGGCCCAGCAAGAGCTGGGCTCAGAAGCATACTCAGACGCCTAAGGCGCCGCAGACACTAGGACGAGCAAGCAGCGACTCTTATAGTCCTAGAAGAGCACGCCCTCTTACATGGTGTTTTTCTTCGCGCCGGCGCTGGCAGGGCTAGTTCTTCAATACCCTCGGCGCTTCACGGTAGGAGCCCTAACCGGTGGCTACAGGGTGGCTACAGACTGTCTGGTCGAGCTACGCGACGTCTGGAAACGCTACGCCTACGGCAGGGGCTGGGTGCTGCGTGGCGTCGAGCTCTGCATCGCGGAGGGCCAGGGTGTGCTCGTAACCGGCCCCAACGGGTCCGGGAAGACCACAGTGCTGAAGATAGCGGTGGGCCTCGTGAGGCCCAGCAGGGGCAGGGTCCGGGTCGCCGGCCTGCCACCCACAAGTAGCGGCGCGAAACGACTCATGGGCGTCGTGCTGCACCATAGTTTGCTCTACGACGAGCTTACGGTGCGCGAGAATCTGGAGTACTATGCCAGGCTCTACGGTGCCGAGGGCTACGATCCCCTCCGTGACGAGGTGGTGGAGGCCCTAGGGCTCCGCCGCTACCTCGACGCCAAGGCGGGCGAGCTGAGCTTCGGGTGGAGGAAGAGAGCCAACATAGCCCGGGCGCTGCTTCACCGGCCCCGCCTCCTCGCGATAGATGAGCCGTTCACCGGCCTAGACGATGACGCTGTGGGGGCTCTCCGCGTCCTCCTCGAGGACCTCGTCGCCCGCGGGGTCTCGGTGATAGCGACGAGCCCTCAGCGCTCCGCAGAGGAGCTCCTCCCCGGCTTCACTCACTACACGATACGGGACGGCCGCCTCGTCCACGCAGAGAAGCCCTAGGGAGGGGCTCGGCCGCAGGGAAGGAAGACACGCCACAGCCCCCCTCCCCGGAGGGGCTGGCGGCGATACGGGCCTCCTCACCGCCCCACCCGGTTCTCCCCCTCCCCGCCTGTTATCAGCTCCTCCAGCTCCCTGGCTGCCTGGAGCGCCTGCCTCGCGGCGAGGAGCTGGGCGGCGCTGGAGGCGAGGAGTGCAGCAGCTGCGGCGGGGTCGCGGCAGCCGGGGAGGACGAGGTAGGCGACGGTGGCTGCGGCGGTGAAGGCGGCTGCGGCGAGGGAGACTGGGACGAGCCTTCCGCGTGTGGCGACGAAGAGGCGGAGCAGGCCCTTCCGGGGAGGCACCGCCCTGTAGCCCTCCGGAGTCTTCACGGCGAGGCCTAGGGCGGTGAGCCTCTCCAGGTGGTGCCTGGCGGTGCTGGGCGAGGAGAACCCCATCCTCCTCTGCAGCTCCCTGACGCCGACTGGGCGGCGGGCTAGGAGCAGGTAGAGGTAGACACGAAGCGCTGTGCCCCCGAGAGCCTCTAGCGGGTCGCGGCCCTTCTCGCCCATGCGGCTGCCACCGCCGCCGCTGCTGCTCCTACTGCGAGGACAGCGAGGGGCCTCCAGGTGGCCCCCTGCTGCGGCACATACTCTGCCACATACTCTGCCTGGGTGCCGCGCCAGGTGATAGGGCTCCCGGCTGCAGTGCTGGTGACCGGGCTGGTGCTAGTAGAGGTAGCGCCGGGGCCGGTACTGCCCGCCGGGGGAGTCGTTGCAGCCCCCTCCGTCCCACCCTGGCTGGCGCCACCCGAGGCCACGGCCGCTACGGTGACAGTCTCAATGGTGATCTCTGGCGTCGTCGTGATGGTGACGTGCCTGACGCTCCTCTGCACGGTGTGTGCCGGCACCGTGCTCGTGTTGCCCCCCGTCTCCTCGGCCTGCACCACGAGGCGCCCAGGCGCTGCACCCAGCGTGACCAGGCAGGCCTCCAGCCTGGCCACGCACTCCTCCACGGCTGCCGGGGCTCCGGAGCTATAGCTTTTCGAGTATATCACGGCCACCACCGGTCTCCCGCCGGGCAGGCCGTAGACCACAGCGAGGCTATCCCTGCAGTCTATCTTGGCGAGCGGCATGAGAGGCTCCGATACCTCTCCCAGCCCGAGCCCCAGCGTGGCGTTGACGGGCAGCGCGGCAACCGGCCGCAGCCCGCCGGCCTCCACGGTAGAGACCCAGGCGGCGAGTAGCGTGAGGAGAGCCACCGCGACACTGGCGGCAAACGCGCGCATCACGCCCCTGCTCCTCCAGGCAGCCCCTGGAAGGGGGCCCTCTCTTGAGTCTAGGGCCTCGAACAGTCACCAGCCGCCTCTGTTCCAGCCAGTAGCTCTACCAGGCCCCTAGCCCACTATTGGTACCCAGTGGTGCAGAGGTATGCGTGGCATAAGCTCTAGGCTCGCAGGGCTCACAGCGGCTGCCTTGCTCCTCGGAATCCTTGTCGGCGTCGTGGCCGGCGGGAGGCTCCTAGCCCAGCCCTCTACGGTAACGGTGACAGCGCCGGGCCCGGCCTCAACTATAGTCAAGACAGTGTTCATCGTCAACACCTCCACTGTGACGGTCACGGCGGAGCAGTCTTCCGGCAACGCCTCCCAGCTCTGGAGCAGTGTTGGCCTCTACCTGTCGCCCACGGAGGCTCTGAAGCTGTTCCAGGCTGCTCCCCTGGGCCCGGTGGTCTATACGCTCGACACAGCCATGGTGACTCCAGTGGGGGTCACTGTGACAGCCGCTACTAGGCTCGTCGTGCAGTCAGCCAGCGCGCCGGCCGAGTACGGTTCCACGAACGTCCAGGTCGCGGGGGTTGACGAGCCTGACATTGTGGAGAACAACGGCACGCACTTGTTCGTCGCGAGGGGCGGTATCGTAGAGGCGTACCGTGCCTGGCCCCCCAGGGAGCTGAGCCTAGCCGCGGTGTTCGACGCGCAGCGCTACGTGGAGAACACCACGGGACCGATGAGGCTCCTCCTGGAGACCAAGGCTGGGATGGAGGTCTTGCTGAACCTGACGCACCAGGTGCGCGTGGTGGGCCTCCTAGGCGGCGAGGGAGGCCGCCTCGTGGTACTCGCTGTGGACATGTTGAGCCCCTGGCTGCCTGGCCTGCCGCCCCGCACCTGGGTCATAGTCCTAGGCTCTGACATGCGGCCCCTCTGGAGCCGCGCACTCGCGGGGACGCTCGTTGACGCCAGGCTAGCTAATGACACCCTCGTTGTGGCTACCACCCAGTGGCGTATGGCGCCTCCGATAGTCTTCCTCAAGGACAAGGCCGTGGCGGGGCCCCTCGTCGTCGTGGGCCAGGAGCCGGTAACGACGACGCTCGCGGCCTTCAGCGTAGAGACGGGCAGATACAGTATGGTGGCCTTCGCAGGTGCAAGGCCCAGAACCATCTACATGACGACCAGTGGCGATGTCTACATGGCGCTCCCTGGCGTCGGCGGCGAGGAGAGGAGAGTCACAGTCACAGCCCAATCGACGGGGGAGACGCTGGTTCTGCCAGCGAGTGACTGGAGGAGGACCACCCTCCTGAGGCTCCACGCCTCCCCCGACGCGATAACCCCGGCGGCGACGGCCACCCTGCCCGGCACCATCAATAAACAGTGGCAGCTGGACGTCTACAACGGCACAGTCCGTGTCGTAACCACGGCCTACACTAGCGAGGGCACCAGGGTAGACCTCTACATACTGGACGCCGAGACTCTAGAGAAGATCGGCGAGCTAAAGGGCATAGCCGTGAGGGAGCGGGTCCACGCAGTCCGCTTCCTAGGCCCCTACCTATACCTCGTAACCTTCCGCAACACCGACCCACTCTTCGCCATAGACCTCCACGACCCAGCTAGGCCCAGGATACTCGGCTACCTAAAGGCGCCAGGCTTCGACGAGTACCTCCACCCAGTCGCGGAGAACCTACTGCTAGGCATAGGCAGAGAGGACGCGAGACTACGCGTAACCCTCTACCAGCTAAAGGACGCGGTCCCCGAGCCGGTGGCGAGGATCTACCTCGGCCCGAAGAGCGGCGGCTACAGCTGGAGCCCAGTCCTAGACCCCTTCAGGGGCCACCGCGCCTTCACCTACAGCCCCCGCAACGGGATAGCACTCATACCGGTAACGATAACAGCCTACCAGAACGGCGCGCCGACGCAGAAAGCCGGAGCAGCAGTAATCAGAGTCGACACAGAGAAGCCGGGCCTCAAGCTACTAGGCCTCCTCAGCCACATGGGCGCACAGCGCGCCACCTACATAGACGGCTACGCCTACACAATAGCGCCCAGCCGCTTGCCGCGCGTCAAGGCCTGGAGCCTCGACACCCTAAAGGAGGTGGCTGAGGCGCCCCGCGTCGAGAAGGCGACAGTCGAGGAGATACTCGCCGAGCCCGCGAAATACAGGGGCAAGCTAGTCGAGGTCACCGGCGTCTACGCTGGCTGGGCAAGCACGGCCGGAACACCGCCACCCATAACCCGCAGCGACTGGCTCCTACGGGGCAAGACTGGCGCAGAAATCTACGTCACCGGCGCAGCGCCGCCAGCCCCGCCCACTATGGCAGGCAAGCTCATAGTCCGCGTGGTCGGCGTCGTCGAGGTAAAGGACGGCACACCCTACATCCGCGCAGTCAGCGTGGAAACAATAGCGTCCACAAGGTAGGACATGCGGCAGCTATCTCGCTGTGCACCCGTCTATGACCGGAAGCCAGCCTCTACACACCTTTTTCCTACCCTCCCGGCCGTAGGCTATGAGCCCCCAGGCCTGTATGGTGTTGAAGAAGGCCTCCGGTAGGTGCAGGACCGCCTGCAGCTATCCCCTGGGGGCCATGCCTAGGGTGGCTCCGGGAGGCATTCTGTTAGCCTCTCTGTGAGCGGCCGTAGGTCGCTCGCGGTAGTTGGCCTCTTCTCGAGCCGGGGGAGAAGGCATAGCCTCGGGGCGAGCCCCTCTAGCTCCTTAAGCGCCTCTTGCTGGGCCTTGGCGTCCTCCTGCCAGGGGCGGCAGTCGGGGCATGTCTCGGGCTCGAGGACCATGTTGGCTATTACTGCTTGAGGCTCTATGCCGTGTAGTTTGAACTCCTCTATGAGGCTCCTGGTGACGTGGAGGCCGAGCCGGTCGGGCTGGGATACTATGTTGAGGCGGTGGCTGGGGGAGGCGAGGAAGTCAAGTATGCCGCGTGCCAGGCGGCGCCACTCCTCTATCAGCTCCAGGGGTGTCTTGGCTTTCTCCCGTCGCCTCAGCTTCTCGAGGCTGCCCCTTATCCGGAGATAGAGGCGTGCCGCGTCGCCGAGGTGACGGTACAGCTCCTCCTCTACCCGTAGGAGGCGGAGGCTGCCGCCGGCCGCAGCCGTGTCCCAGACTATGACGTCATAGTCCTGCTTCCTATGGAGGCTGTAGACGAGGTAGAGCATGTACTGGTCTGTGATGCCCGGGGCGCCGGCCACGTAGTTCACTATGTCCTTCTCAACCGGGAGGAAGGCCGAAGCGACTTCGTAGACCTCGTCGCCGAACCTCTCTACCCAGAGCCTCTTCACGTCCTCCTCGTCGACTTCAAGGACGGTAACATCCCCACAGTGCAGCATATGGGCCCTCTCTCTGCCGCATAGGATGAGTCCCAGTGCGGGTGTGGGATCGGTGGAGACCGCCAGGACCCGGAGCCCCCGCATGGCGTAGGCGAGCGCAGCGGCGGCCGCTACCGTGGACTTGCCTGAGCCCCCTTTTCCCCAGAAGCTTACAACCAGGCCGCTCAAGAGCCCGGTGCCACCCCATCCCTCCCGGGGGCTGCCCGGCGGGGGTTGATGGGGGCTGGGCCTGCATACGGCGGCCACGCGATAAACCTCTCCTTCTCTGGGCCGGTTCCTCGTGCAGCTAGGCTTGGCGTGGGTGCTGGGCCGTGGCGCAGCGCCTTAGGAAGCTTGGGGGGAGGCTCCACCTCCTCCAGGGCAGCCCCAATACGGTCATCGCTGTCGACGTTGGCCGGGTTGTCGTTGTTGACCCCGGTATTGGGGATGGCCGCGACGGGGCTGTCGTGGAGGCGGTGCGGGGCCTGGTCGGCGGCCCCGTCGGGGAGGCGTACGTGGTGCTCACTCATGGCCATACTGATCATCTAGCGGCGGCCCCGGGCGTCGTGGAGGCTCTTGGTGCCCGCGTGTATGCACCTCGGCTCTGTCTCGGGCTAGTCGAGTCCACGGTGTTGAGGAGACTCGCAGTCTACGGTGGCACTGTCTCCGAGGCCTTAGCTGCTATGCCCATGGTTTCCCTCCGTGTCGATGAGGCCTACATTGGTGGCGCTGCGCTGCCTCTGGGCGCCCGTGCGTTAGCGCTTCCCGGCCACACGCCCGGGAGCAGCGCGGTAGTGTTTGAGGAGGATAAGGTGGTGGCTGCGGGTGACGCTGTGCTGGGTGAGCGTGTGCTCGCTAGGTTCGGCGTTCCCTTCGCCGCTGACCTTCGGGGCTGGGCGGAGAGCCTGGAGAGGCTCCGCGAGCTGGCGGAGGCGGGCTATACTCTGGTGCCGGGCCACGGCCCGGTCACGAGGGGCAAGAGGGCTGTCTCGATGATAGAGGCTAACATTGCTGCCGCTGAGAGGGTGAAGAGCTATGTGCTCGAGAAGCTCCGGGAGAGGGGTGCCTTGACGCTCGACCGGCTCGCGTACATGGCGACCGTGGAGCTTGGCTCCGCGGAGCCTAGCCCCCGTCAAGTGCTCCTAAACCGCACAGCCCTCGCCTCGGTCCTCGCGTGGCTAGAAGAGGAGGGCAAGGCGGAGCCCGTGATCACCGAGGAGGGCCCCGTGTGGAGACCCAGGCAGTCATAGCCCTCCGCCGCGTAGGGGTGCAACGAGTTGCCGCTGGTCGCGGGCGTGGACGGCGGAGCCACGAGCAGCAAGGCGCTAGTCTATGACACGGGCAGTGGAGGCGTCTGGATAGGCAGGGCCGGCCCCGGCAACCCCGTCAACGTGGGCGCTGCGACAGCCGCCCTAAACATCCGGGCCGCGCTAGAGGACGCTCTCCGGGGCACGGGCTACAGGCTGCGGGACATCACCTCGGTCGCCGCTGGCCTAGCTGGCCTCGACAGCAGGCTCCTCGCCGCCCAGCTAGTCCCACACATAGTCTCCAGCAGCGGTCTCGGCGGCCGCCTGGTCGTGGAGCATGATGCCCACGTGGCCTGGCTCCACGCGGGCCGCGGCAGCAACGTGGTCCTCGTCATAGCCGGCACTGGGAGCATCGCCTACAACGCCCATGAAGGCCGCCGCGTCATCGCCGGCAACCATGGCTGGCTCCTCGGTGACGAGGGGAGCGGCTTCTGGGTAGGTAGGGCGGCCCTCCGCCGCCTCCTCAAGGCCCTCGACGGCAGGAGCGGCCCCGACTGCCTCACCCTGGGCCTGGGGGAGAGACTGGGCGTGCGGGACGGGGACCAGCTCGCCTACTGGTTCTACCTCACCAGGGGCCGGGTGGAGAGGATAGCCGCAGTCGCCCGCCACGTCGTGGAGCTGGCCGAGGCGGGCTGTGGCCCCGCGGCCGAGCTCCTCGAAACCGGCGCCAGGCTACTCGCCGAGGCGGCGCGCGTGGTCGCAGAGAAGACCGGCTCGGAGACCATCTACACCACGGGCAGCATGTTCAACAGTAGGCCCTACGCCACGGCCTTCAGAGAGACCGTGGAGGCGCGCGGCCTCAATGTGGCTGAGAAGCGGGCCTACCCAGTCCTAGGCGCCCTCTACCTCGCCCTCCGCCGCACGGGCATGGCCCCCGATGAGGCCTGGGAGAGAGTAGACGAGACGCACATCCTCGAGGCCGCGGAGGCCCTCTACGCGAGGGGCCTGGGCCAAGAAGGCGGGGGCCTCTAGACCCTGGCGAGAAGCAACAGCGCCCCAACAGCCAGCAAGGTTATCAGCAGCGCCTCGTTCCGGTCTAGCATCTCGCCAGTCTCCAGGCTCCTCGCGGTCAGCCACAGTCCGGCCGCCAGCACGCCCAGCACATATACAATGTACCTGTCGAGGGGCAGCGGCAGCAGCAGCCCGAGAGCAGCATAGACAAGCAGAACCGTCGCACTAACGGCGGCGATGAGGCCGTAGCCGGCCTCCTCCCGGCGCCCCCTCTTGGCCGCCAACAGGTTCAGCGCAGCCTCCGGCGCGGCACCGACCAGGCCGACTAGGAGCCCGGCGGCGCCAAGCCCCATGCCGTGCGTGAACGCCTCAACCCCGGAGCTCATCGCCTCTGCGGAGGTGACCAGCCCAGCGAGGCCCCCCAGAAGCCACGGCGACCAGCCCAGTCCCCCCTCGCCTCTAGTCCTGCCGCGAGACGCGACCCAGTACATGTAGACAGCGAAGAACACCAGCAGCGTCACCGAGGCCTCCAGCGGGTCCAGCGGCGTCCGCCCCACGTAGGCGGCCTCGACAAGCGCGTAGAGAACCACGACACCGATTGAGGCAACCGTGGCCCGTATCAGCGGTAGCTCGATCTCAGCGGCCTCCCTGGTCACGCGAAGCCCTCCAGGCCCCATTAACGCCACCAGGCCGAGCACGGCCAGCGTGAACCCTGCTCCAACCATTACTGTGAGCACAGCGAGCTCCACTAGCAGGGGGTTACCCTCTTCTACACCACGGGAGCCGATGCTATAAGCAAGGAACAGCTCCGGGACAACAGCCAAGCTGTTAACCATGACGCCTGATGCATAGCCGCTAAGCCCAAGCGCCCGGGTAGCTAGCTCTAGGCCATGGACTGTCACCTCGCCGAACCCGACGACGCCGGCGAGGCCGCCGAGCAGCGCCAACGGCCAGGCCTCGAGCATTGCGCCGGCGAGCCCAGCCGCGGCGCCGAGGACGCCCAAGAGCAGGAAGAGACGCGTAGAACCTGCCAAGACTCTAGGCACCCGTCGCCCCATGGAATGACGGTGTAGGAGCATCACGGCCCAGCAGGGGGTAGGGGAAAATAGGGGTAACGCGGCGCTAGCCGGTCTCGTCGACGCGGAGCAGGAGGGGCCTCCGAAGAGGGTTCATGAGGCCTGCTACGTAGAACTCGCGCCTCGCTAGCATGGCTAGGCTTGCCTCGGTTACCCTGCCGAGGTCGAGGTAGCCGCCCAGCTCCTGGAGGTCGCCGCTCGCCTGCAGCCTAGAGAAGAACACGGTGCCGAGGTTGCTGCGGACACCGGGCCTTATGTCCCTGGAGACGCGCTGGCTAGCGACGACAAGGAAGAGGCCCCACTTCCGGCCCTCCCTGGCGACGGTCTCCAATGCCCGGCCGGAGTCGCCGCAGTACTCGCATGCATAGTTCTGCGCCTCGTCCACGACGAGGCCTATGTTGATCGGCCTCATAGTCTCCCATATTTTCTCCCAGGCAGCCATCGCTATAGAAGCAAGTATAGCCCTCTTCACCTCTATATCCTGCTCGTCGCTGAGATCGAGGACGACGGTTCTGCCGCTCGCCGCCTCTTCGACGATTTCCCGGGGCTCCAGCCTCCTCCCCGGAAGAGTCTCGAACACGGGCGCAGGGACCACGAGGCGAGTCATGAGCCGAAGCTTGGCCCTAGTCACGTCGCGGAAGTTGAACTGAGCCATTATCGGCTCCAGGGCCTCCGCGAGGAACCTGTCCCTAACGTCCCTCGCCGCCTCGCCCCCACCCTGTGTGAACGCGGTGAGGCTCCTCGTCCGGCGCTTCACATAGGGGTTCTCGAGG
>JAMOSW010000020.1 GCA_027062725.1 Pyrodictiaceae archaeon
GGCAGGGCGGATGCCGTCGAGGCGCTCCTCCGCAGCCTGGCCAGCCGCAACCGCGGCCCACAGACGGATAAGAGGACCGCCGAGGAGATACTCGTAGGTATACTGGGGTCTGCAGGGCCCGTGCTCGGGGGCTACACAGGGCTCACGGCATGGATGCACGGCGGCAGCCCCAGGGGTGTGCTGGGAGGGCTCCTCGTGGATGGGTTCAGCCACCCAGCACTATGCTGCCGCTGCAGCAACCGCTGCGAGCCAGATGTCTGTCAACCAGCGTCCCCCGCAGAGGCGGACGCCTATGCCTCCAGCACCGTGTTTCAGGCTATCAACGCGGCCAGGGTGACCCGCAGCGCGAAGTAGGGAGTAAGGGAGGTGATAACTGCCATGGCAACCTACCTTCTCGCGCTGAAACCCCTCGGCCCCGCGGTGTTCCGCGCCCCAGGAGACGCCACCGCAGCAGCCCACGGGCCCGCCGTGGGCAGCCCAGGGCTCCAACAGCCCCCGCCGTCCAGCATAGCCGGCACGCTGGCAAGCATAGCACTCCGGCAAGGCCTCTGCAGCCTAGAGGAGCTACGAGACTGCAGAGCCAAGGCCCTCGGCCTAGACCCGGAGGAGTGCACCCGCCAGGGAGTGGCGGACGACTTCTGCAACATCCACCTCTGCCTACGCAGGCTGCTCGGCAGGGGCTACCGCCTCTACACTGGCCTAGCCGTCGCCGAGAGTAGGCTCCTCGTCTACACGGCCAAGGGCTACCTGCCACCGGAGAGCCTTCACTGCCTCGCCAGGAAAGACGAACACGAAGACAACAAGTGCGCCGTCCCCCCATGCCGCGGGGCAGAAGACGGCAGCCGCAGGGGGGACAGAGATGGCTGCAGGGAGGCCCTCAAGGCAGCGCTCCGCCCCCAGACACTAACAAGAACCGGTGTAGCCCTAGCCCCCGCCTCAAAGACCGCCAGAGAAGGCCTCCTCTACACACAGCCCGAAACAAGCCTCCAAGCCAGCGCCGCCTACGCAGCCATAGCCGTAGCCGACGGCGTGCCCAGGCTCCCCCCTGTCGCCAAGCTGGGCGCCGAGAACCGGGCAGCAGCCCTCCACGTAGAGCCCCTCAACGAGGAGCCCTGGAGACTCCTACTACACGGCAGCGAGCACTGCAGACAGTGGCTCCTAGTCCTCGCCTCCCCCGCACTCCTCGACGACACGCCCTGGAGCAGCACCGTCACCCTAACCCCAGGGGCCGCCGAGAAGCTGGCCCAGATGCTGCTAGGAGGAAGCCTAGAGTACCGCCTCCTCAAGCTAGAGGTGCCAAAGACCCAGCCAGGGCTCGAACTGGCGGCGCCAGGCTGGTGCACGCCACGCAACAGCCCCCGAAGGCCGATGCTCCACGTCCCAGCAGGCACAACCATAGTGCTAGAGGCCAGCTACAACACGGTAAAGACAATAGTGGCGAGAGGCGTCGGCCTCAACACCAAGCAGGGCTGGGGCACCGTAGCCGCAACATGCATAGACAAGGAGAAACACCAGTAGCCTCTAAGGAGACTCCGCACAACATAATCGCGGCAAGGCATCAATATACACAGGTAGAGGCTGGCACCCCCCTCCATAAACACCTGGCATTTTCACCCCTTCCCATAGCGTGCAGGCTACTACCCGAGTAGGCAGCATTTCCTGCTTGGCTTCCCTAGCACGCCCTAGCATACAGCGTCCTGCCCTCTAAGGACGCCCTTCTTGATACAAGAGGTTGCAATTCTCTTGTGAGTTCTGCAGCGTGTGAGGGCAGCAGTCCTCGACGAGAACCCGCTGATAAAGAGTTGCAATTCTCTTGTGAGTTCTTCGCTAGTCGACTCTAGGGCTCGCTGGTTCTGCCTGTTTCGCGTTGCAATTCTCTTGTGAGTTCTTCTGCCGCCCGAGACTAGGACGTATACCCGCTCGGGGCTGTAGTTGCAATTCTCTTGTGAGTTCTTCTGGTATGGTTTCCTTGTGGAGCCGAATAGAACGGCTCCCTCTGCTCCCTTTTATGTTTTCTTGTCTTTCTCTTGGGGTGATGGCTGGAACAGCCCCAATTCCTTCTCCGTGGGGCATTTGCTGTACATCACACAGGTTCCCATAGGTTTGAATGGATTAGAAACGTTGTTCCAATGGACAGATTCATTTCCTCCCATTTCAGGTTCCAAAATACGTGTTTAGCCTAGTGATTAACAGAATAGTAGAGTTCAATAATGTGGAGTTTGTTTTGTGTTTTGTGGTGGCGGGGTGGTGGGGTCTCTGTGTGTTGTTATTTGCGGCTTTTTGTCGAGAAGGGGGCGTCCTTGCGCAATTATTGTCTTCTAGGAGAAATATGGGAAAATTGTTGTTTGTTTTAGGCTTGTTGGTGTTCTTTCTGGTCTATGTGTTGGTT
>JAMOSW010000021.1 GCA_027062725.1 Pyrodictiaceae archaeon
AAGCAGGCTACACCACACCCACCCCCATTTATTCCGCCACAGCCGGGGCCCAAGCACGGAGTGGGCCTGGAAACCCCACCAGGAGAGAGGCCTCATTCTCCACACCCAGGGTCCCCCCGAGAGGAGCGGGCCCCTTATCCAAGCCCCGGGAGGCGGCTTCCCGTCCACGGGGAGGGGGAGGAGTGTCTTGACGTGGATCCATAGCCCGGAGCCCTGGATGCTCGACACTGTTGCGGAGGCACTCGGCCTCCAGCGTGAGCGGGTGGAGCACCTGTCGAGGCACCGGACGCTAAGGTTCCGCATGTACCGCGGCCTGTTCTATGCGCTTCTCCGCCGCGAGGTCGCAGACTACCCCGAGGGCACTGTCGTCGTCTTCGGCAGGGGCTGGTGGCGCCTCGTCAAAGGCTACCCGTCAATCAAGAGGATGGTGTTGCCGAGCGTCGCGCTCCCAAGACACTTCCTGGACAAGATAATCGTCGAGGAGAAGATGAATGGCTACAACGTCCGCGTGGTGCTGATAGACGGGAGGCTCTACGCCATCACTAGGGGCGGCTACATCTGCCCCTACACGACGCGGCGCATCGAGAGGCTCTACGGGGAGAAGCTGAAAACGCTACTCGAGGAGCTCGGCCCGGAGGATCACGTCGTCGCGGGCGAGGTGGTGGGGCTCCGCAACCCCTACACCAGGTACTACTACCCCGAGGCGCCCCACTTCGGCTACTTCGTGTTTGATATCTTCCGTGGCGGCCAGCCCCTGCCCCCGGGCGAGAGGAACGCTGCAGTCGAGAAACACGGCCTCAGCCACGTAAGGCTCCTAGCAGTGCTCGACAAGACGGACGTGGAGGGCTTCAAGAAGATAATCGAGGCGCTGAACCGGGAGGGCAGAGAAGGCGTCGTCGTCAAAGACCCCGAGTACCGCGTGCCACCCCTCAAGTACACCACGAGCCACACCAACATAGGCGACATAAGGTACGGCATGAGATTCTTCATGGAGGAGGGCCGCAGCTTCCTCTTCTCCAGGATACTCCGCGAGATATTCCGCGCCCACGAGGAGGGCCTAGAGGGCCACCGCCTCCTCCAGCTCGCCACAGAGCTAGGAATGGCCATCTTCGAGCCCTCACTGGAGACCGTAAGGAAGATAGCCGCAGGCGACCTCGTCTACGAGGAGTTCGAGATAGAGGCCGACACCCGGGAAGAGATAGACGAGCTCCTAGAGCACCTAGCCGAGCTAGGCGTCGACGTAGTACTAGCCGGCGTCAGGGAAGAGGACGGAAAACTAGTAGCCACACTTAGGAAGATGAAGGACACCGCGGTTCAGGTAAGGAAGATACTGGAAACCGGCATCTCCCCAATGGACTAACAGTGGAGGAAAAATAATGAGGCCAAGGGGGTCACCCACCACCATAGATAACATAGTACGACATGAACAGCGGCTCCGCCATCGCCCCATCCCTGCCAGCAAAGTAGCCCATAACACTCTCCGAAGGGTACGTGCTCATTTTGACTAGTGTCAGTCGTCTATGCGCCGGCATGCCCAGCGATTTCGCTCGGAGCGTTATGACACGAGTGTCTACCCCATAGCTCGTATAGCTGTAACTCATCAACATTGAGGCTATGCTTTGAACTTCTTCATCGCTTCGCCGCCCGGCACGATTGTGAGGATTAGCTTCTTCAGCAGGCTCTGCACTATCCCTATTTCTGCGCCTGCAAGGCTCGTCTCCCTCTCAAGCTTCGAGGTTGTGTCCAGGGTTTCCCTCACATAGCCGTCTAGGCGGTACTTGAACCACTTGTAGCTCGGCCCGGTCGCGCCGAGGAGACGGCTGTACTGCATGTAAAGGTTCATGTACTCCACTGTGCCTACGCGGACCTCTATGTCGCTCAGTGTGCCGGGTATGATCCTTGTCACCTGTAGCGGCGTGAAGGTTACTATGGGTGTTATGCGCCAGAATGTGTGAGGGATACCGCTACGGTCACGGATTGTGACACGCTCCACCGCATAGTCTACATAGTACGCGTCGCCGACGCTGCCATACTCTATGTTCGCGTAGATGAAGCACACGTACCTCTGCTTCAACATATCCGGCGTCAGATCTATGCTTGCAACATCGATTCTCATCGTATTCTCCTCGATAGCATAGACGATGAGGTTGGCTATGGATAGGATAGACCGTTCTTGTGGTACCTCTCGGAGGTATGCGCAACCAGGACCTGGAGGAGCAACTTATCATTGTATCCGGTGCGGCATGTGCCGGAGAGCATTATGATTGGTGCTGGGCTGAGTATCTCTGTGCCCCGGTTGATGTCGCGCCAGTTGACGTAGTAGTAGCGGTTCTTTAGGCCTGCCGCGTAGGCCATGTGCCACCAGAACTCATTGA
>JAMOSW010000022.1 GCA_027062725.1 Pyrodictiaceae archaeon
TGCCTGGGCCTCGCTGGCGGCCGCCCCATTGATCTACATTTCCTATTGGCTCAGCGTCGGCGACTATGCCCCAACGGCTGTCATGGCCTCGGCTACACTAGTCTTCGGTCTTCTCAGCAGCGTTGTGGCTGCCAGGAGGCTCTTCTTCCTAGCAGGCGCCGCGCCGCATGCATCCCTGCTCGCAGCACTGCTGGCAGTACCCACCGCACTCGCTGTGGGGACCTCCTTCACCGTGCTGACAGGGCTCATAGGGATACTCCTAGTGTACGCTGTAGGCTATGCTATCTACCGCGGCGTGGACGAGGATATAGCAACTTCCCTCTTCGTCTCGGCTACAGCCTCACTCAGTGTAATACTCGCATATCTCGTGGCTACACGCTACTCTCTCGGCTTCGACATAACGGCGCTCGTATTCGGCGACCCCCTCCTCGCCGGCAGGGAGGAGGCGCTAAGCTCAGCACTAGTCGCCGCACTCGTAGCTACTACACTGCTGGCTACGTACCGGAGACAAGTGTACATAGGCGTTGACCGTGAGGCGGCCCAGCTAGCGGGGCTAAGGGTATGGTTTTACGACTGGCTCTTCTTCACGATGCTCGGCCTCGGTATATCCGTCCTTATACGTTCTGTCGGCTTCGTGCTCGAACACGTCCTCGTACTGATACCTGGCGCCATCGCTGGCTACGCGTCGAGCAGCAGGGAGGCCCTCCTCTACGCTACAGCCTCTTCGTGCATCGCTGGCGCGCTCGGACTCTGGGCCTCGCGCCTACTTAATGTGGCGCCTGCGGGCGCCACAGGTCTGGTCTTGCTAGCGCTTTACGTCCTAGCCCTCACACTGACCCGCGAGTAGAGCCCCAGCCCAAAGAGGCTAGGTGAGCTCCGGCTTGGTTGTGGAGAGGAAGAGGAGAAGACGCTTCGGCGTCTCCCTTGACGCCAGCCTAGCCGACCGGCTGGACTCGATTGCCAGCGCCCTACGCGTTGACAGGTCGTCACTTGTTGAGCGGGCTGTCCGCAACCTTGTCGACGATTATCGTCACTTCCTGGAGAGTCATGACTGTTGGGGTCTCTTGGTGCTTCTAAACACGGAGGGCATGCGGGGCACAGTCTACAGCCTCATAGAGAAGTATCGTGACATAGTAGTCTCTGCAAGCCACGTTCATGGCGGAGAGGGCTGCGTTGAGGTACTGGCTGTTAAGGGGCCGTCGGACCGTATCCGCGAGCTACACGAGGAGCTGGAGCGCACGGGATGTAGTATACGCTTCATACCCCTACACCGCTAGGCTGCTTAATGGAGGGACTATGCACTATGGAGCCGTTAGAGTGGAGCCGCTATGCCGGGCTAAGGACTAGGTGGATAGTCAGGGATGTCCTAGCCGTTAGCCCTATGCCGCGGCCAGAGGACCTAGAGACCATAGCTTCCAGCTTCCGCACAGTGGTCTCGCTTGCGGCGCCAGCCGAGTTCGTCTACGGCGGCCATCTTGATCCGAGAAGCCTACAGGCGGTGGTAGAGAGCCATGTCTGGCTAGTTGTCGGCGAGTACAATGCGCCGACGCTGCCCGAGCTGGCCGGTGGCGTTGAGAGGGCGCGCCGCGAGCCCGTCCTGGTGCATTGCCTCCGTGGCTGTGGAAGAAGCCCCATGTTCGCAGCCGCATGGCTTACACGGCGCGGCCGTCGCCTAGTGGAGGCCCTAGCCGACGTCACTGCGAGGGCTGGCTGCGGCGTCGAGACACTGCCACAAATGAGCGTGCTCGAGGCATACGACGTCACCCTGCGAGCTGATCTTCTCGGGATAGTACTAGAGCATGACAGGGATGATCCTAGGCCTGAGTATGCCCTGCTTCTTTCAAGGACGCTCTCGTGGCTCGCCGGCCGAGGCGTAGAGGAGCTAGCTAAGGAGTCGCTGCTGGAGCACAGCGGCCTCTGGGAGGCCGCGGAGCTTCTGGCAAACGGGCTTGGCTATAGCGTTGCAGGGCTGCGCTCTGATAAGCTAGGGGGACATGTGAGGCTCGTGGTGACTGTCTGGGTGCCGAGGCGTGCGCACCCAGCTTCTGTGAGAAGGGTGTTGAGGCCCCCCAAGGGTCTAGCGGAAAAACTGTCCGAGACGCTGGAGAGGCTCTTGGGGGCCAGTATTGAGGCTGTCATAGAGGCCAGGGAGCCGGAGGATGTGCCGTGGGTTTAGCCTCTACCTGCACGGCCTGCCAGTATGCCCGCTAGCAGCGCTATCGCCGCCGTCAAGAAGAGCGCCGGCCAGCTCGCCGAGGCGCCTATCTCTTTAACCACTGTTGTTGTTGAAGTTATTGTCTTTGTTTTTTCGAGTGTCACTGTCTTTTCAGTCACCGTACCCGTTGCTGTGACTGTGACCGGCACCTTGGTTACGGTCTTCTCGCCGCCGCCACCGGTGACTGTGACTGTAATGGTCTTCACCACGGTAGTTGCTATTGTCTTAGTTATAGTACTTGTGGCTATGAAGGGTTTAGCGTTTATCTTCTTGCCTGGCACGAGTGTGTTGAGCAGTAAGGCGTAGCTGGCTCCTTGCACGTAGAGCTGTAAGGCCGCGGTACCGTTGAGTGTGTCACCGTACTCGAGGTAGAGGCTCGGAAGTATTGGCTGAAGACCTTTTTCACGGGCTAGGCTTGCAAGCACGGCAAGCCCCTCACGGGCTGCAGTTATAGACTCGTTGCCTGTCAACATGGCTGCACGGAGATGTGTTGTCGTAAGCGTATAGCTTCTTATGGCGTAGACGAGAGCCTCTATATAGTCTAGGGTGGTGTTTGCCCTAGCGAGCACCAGCTTAGCGTGGTCTAGCAGGCTAGCTGCTTGCGTTACTGGTATGCCGAGTGCGGTGCTGTAGCTAGCAGTTGACTGCGCAAAATAGGCCAGCATGTAGGCGGCCGACCTTAGCCTTGACGAGGTCACGACTGTTCCTCCCTCATAGCTTCGGAATAGCCCTAGCCACTGCCTCGCAGTCATTGCTCTATAGTAGCTGTATATCGCTTCGTCGAGAAGGGTGCTGACGAGGTCTAGGTTGAGCACTGCCCGTCCAGCAACTATCTTGTCGACTAGGCTCGCCGCAGCACTGAGACTCTCCCTCGCATCGTTTATGCGGATGAGCGTTGCTACTGCCAGCTGTACGCCAACGTCCGTTGTGTTGCTTGTCCGGTAGAGTAAGCCCCGCAGCGTCGGCTCAACAACGTTGAGGGTAGCGTTGGCCGCGGCTATGTATCTGCTCACGTTCTCAACCACAAACCTCACTGGATTGTCGGCGAGAAGGAGGCGCGCCATGAGGCATGCTTTTGTCGCGGTTATGGCCGAGCTGAAGAATCTTGAGGCTGCGCTGTAGTAGAGGCCTTTCGCGTAGTATGTGTCGCCCTGGCTGAGCGCAGTCCGAGCGGCTTCAAGCAGCACGGTGAAGGGATGCCGCGCAGTCGCCGGTAGCCTCTCAACTAGGCTCTCCGCGCACGTCATGTTACCCTCTGCGAGCTTTCTGAAGGTCTCTGCGGTCTTCATTAACGAGTCTCTCAGCCAGACAGGGTACTGGGGCGTTAAGTTCAAGGCTACTATGTCTAATATTGCTTTATCTCCAGTCGCGGCTGCATAGGCGTCCAGTATAGTCTTGGCGACTACTACCTTTACGCCTTTCTCGGCGCCCAGCTTTATAACGTCAATCACTGCACCCGTGTTGAGGTCGAGTGCCTTTTCCTGGCCTACGGGTATGACGAACACTCTTACGCCGCTCTCTGCTGCCGCAAGTAGCTTCTCCGGTATCCCGCCGACAGGGCCAAGCGTTGCATCAGGGTCTATCATCCCAGTCATTGAGAAGTCTTTCCTAACCTCGGTTCCGCGGAGTGCCGCTATTATGGCAACCGCCATGGCACCGCTTGCACTGGGCCCGCCGACTATGCTAGTGTTCGACTCTATTCTAATAAAGTAGTCGAATCCGTAATAGTCGTACCCAGTGACTGTTGCTGCGACAAGCGCCGCCATACGTGCAGCTGCCTGCATATCAAGCTCGGTGAGGGGATCCGCTGAGACGTATACTATGCCACTACCCGGAGCGGCGACTGTTACCACAAGCTTTGACATGACCCCGATGTAGCCCGTCTCTGTGCGTGCAACAGCAGGCACCATCATTGTAACTGTTCTTGTCCAGACATAGCCGCTGGCCATTGCTGTCTGGAGGGGCACCACGCTGGCCGAGAAGAGGGCTAACAGCATAACCGCCACCAAACGCCTCATTGAGGCCATGTCCCTGCACCATGCATGACCAGCGTTAGGCTCATGTTGCGTATAAACCCTTGAGCCCCAAAGAACACAATACTATTTAATTCTATATGTTAGTTCTCTACGAGGAGGCCTGAAGGCCCTTGACCAGGCTCCGGCGTCTATCTCCAGCTCATAGCCGCCTCGTCGAAGCCCTTGCCGAGCACGGCTCCCTTGATATTGAGAGGCTTGCCGAGATGCTAGGGGTCAAGACGTCCACTGTGAGAAAGTACGCGCTTGAGCTAGAGAAGCTTGGCTACGTAGAGAGAAGAGGAAGAACCATAACCCTAAAAGCATTGAAGGCTGTGGGCTCCTCTATACCCTTCTTCTTCGTAAAGCCCTCTACTGGAGCCGTGGTTGGCCGTGTGCAGAGTCTGCGGCAACTGGCCGCAGTTGTGAGCTACGGACTCGTAGATGATGAGGCGTTGAGCTATGCTCTTCGCTGTGGCTGCCTTTCTGCCTGGCTGCGTTCTCTGGGCGCAGAGAAGGAGAGGCCGAGCTCGCCAGGGAGCTCTCGGCCGCGCCGCCCGGAGAGGCTAGGGAGAGGCTGGCTGAGGCGCTGCGACCCTACCTGCTCTAGCCCTCCCTTACCCAGTACAGCAGCTATGCGTCAAGGGCTCATGCCGCGTCAAGTGCATGGAGTATGTCCCCGAGTATGTCGTTAGGCTCCTCTAGTCCGACGCTTAGCCTTAGCAGGCCACGGGTTATGCCTAGCTTCTTTTTCTCGTCCTCGCCGAGGCCGCGGTGACTGCTCTCAAACGGGTAGGCTATTATTGACTCCACGCCGCCGAGGCTTGGAGACGGCACGACTAGCTGTAGCCTTGCTAGAAGCCTCTTAGCAGCGGTCTCGTCGCCTACGTCGAAGCTCAGCACCGCGCCGTAGAGGCCCGGGAACATTCTTTTCGCCGTTTCGTGGTCTTCATGGCTACTGAGGCCTGGATAGTATACCTTTTCTATACGGCTATCCTCTTGAAGCCTCTCCGCTATGTATTGTGCAGCACGCGAGCTATACTCAACCCGTACATGGAGTGTCTTCAGTCCCCGGGCCGCGAGGAAGGCGTCAAAAGGCTGCATTATGCTTCCATACGTCTTTCTGACTTCCCATACCTCAGCATGCAGCTCTACATCCCGGCCACAAACGACACCGCCCATGACGTCGTTGTGGCCACCTATGTATTTTGTTACGCTCTCAACAACTACCATGTTGCTCTGGCTGACAGGCAGAGGCCGGTAGAGGACCGGCGAGGCAAACGTGTTATCCACTACCAGGGTGCAGCCAACTCGACCACAGAGCTTGTCCACCTCGTCTACCGGCGGAACACGTAGGGTCGGGTTACCTATCGTCTCCAACACGACGACATCTGGCTTCGTCTTCTCTACCACGTCGAGCAGCTCGCTCCACGGCGGCCCGGCGTAGACCACCCTAGCGCCCCGCGCCGCAAAACGGTCGAGGAGGCTGCGCGTAGTACCGTAGAGCAGCTTGCTCGCCACAATTATCCCACCTCTGCCTTCACTACCAACAAGTGCCTCAAGGACCGCCGTTATGGCGGCCATGCCTGTGTTGAATGCGAGGCACCACCCTGCTCCCTCGGCCACACGTAGGGCCTCCTCAAGCAGCATCGTTGTCGGGTTATTCTCGCGACTATACTTCACTTCGTAAAGTGGCGCAGTCTTTACACCAACAAAGCGGTAGGGGACAGAGACATGAATTGGAGGCACAACGTCCGGCATGTCCTCTCTTAGACCCCCCCGCAGGATACGCAGGACCTTGCTGACCGGGTAGCCACACATTACCCACTACACCCTCCCCGCTTGCCTCTTCCTTTACCTAGACTTGGCTAGCGCCCGGTGCAACATGCGCAACCTTAACTATGTCCGGGTCGCAGCATGCACAGCTATCAAGCAGGGCCTCGGCCACATTCCGTGCTGTCCGCTCGTCGCGAGAAACGGCTATCACCGACGGGCCGGCGCCGCTTATCGCCACGCCCAACGCACCAGCATCGAGAGCAGCCCTCTTTACCTCCGTGAAGCACGGCACATACTTCTGGCGCACCGGCTCAATAATCTCATCCTGCATCATCATTATCCCTAGCAGCCTTAGGTCGCCCCTTGCCGCCGCCGCGACTAGCAGCGCGAGCCTAGCCCAGTTCCTGGCAGCCGTGCCTAGCGCGACTTTTTCGGGAAGAATCTCTCTCATTAACTTGGTCTTCGCAGCAGTCTGCACACGCACCCTTGGCACATAGACGGTGACCCATGCATCTATATCGATCCTTGACGCATAGAGCCTGCCCTCTCGGTCCGGCGCCACGACAGCCAAGCCGCCAAGGAGACTAGCAGCAACATTATCATAGTGTGGGCTGCCAGCTGCCGCTGCCTCGCCCCGACCCGCAGCCTCTATGAGCAGCTCCGTGCCAGCATCCAGGCCGAGCAACAGTGCCGCAGCCTTAGCCGCCGCGGCAGCGGAGGCCCCGCTGCTGCCCAGTCCAAGCCCCGGCGGCACACCCTTGTAGACCTTCAAGACTATTCTTTCCTCCTCGAGCCGCGAGCTAGTTAGCTCGAGCAGCGCCTCGACCGCACGTCTAGCTGTCTCAGCGCCACCGGCCCCACTAGCGTAGGGACCATACACCGCCTCTATCATGACGCCGCCGGTGCCCGGCTCTATCCAAGCTTCTACTTCATCGTAGAAGCTGGTATGCGCCAGGGCCAACGCGTCAAAGCCGGGACCAAGGTTGGCGCTGCTAGAGTAAGCGCGGACACGCACCCTTGAGGCCAAAGCTGCCACCCCACAGGGCCCAGGGGTCCTCGGCGCCTATGGGTGAACCCCACTTGAGTCTGTGAACTATAAGGGGTCTGAGACCCTTAGCCCCGGGACGGCCAAGCATCTTATATGTGGCTTTGGATGGCAGAACTCTCGTGCTAGGGAAATGGGGCGTGCTTGGCTATCCAGTGCCGCTTGCGATGGCTACCCAGCATCCTGACTCAGCTAGCCGCGGCTTCGATGCAAAGGACGAGATAGAGGAGGCTCTACGAGACCTATTGCCTCCACAGCGTGGGGGGCTCGGCCTGGACGAGAAGATGATAGACTATGAGGGTAAGCTTACGCCTTATCATCAAGTCCAGTGGGTTGTTGAGGAGCTCCTACGCCATGGCCTCGTGCCTGGCGAGGACTTCCTTGTGACGCCGCGCATACCCTCGGAGAGGCTCGAGGAGCCCGAGAGACAAGTCATGGTTCTCTGGGGGATACTTGTCGCGAACAAGAAGGCTATTGAGAAGACTGGGCACGAAGCTGTACGGTACATAATAAACCCAATGAGCAGTACTGGCTATGAAATATATGTTATACAGCGCCGTATCATCAAGATGCAGCGTCTTGCTGAGGAAGAGTTGGGGCTGAAGAGTGGCCAGATAGAGGTCATACCGCTTGTCGAGGACTTCGAGTCACTACTACACGTTGACAAGATACTTGAGGGCATGAAGAATGCGCTCCTAAACCATCTAGGTATACATTATACAAGCTACCGCGTCCTTTTGGGCAAGTCTGATACTGCCCTCGCATATGGCCACCTAACTTCTTCCCTAGCGCTCGTCTATGCCCTCTCTAGGCTGCACATCTGGGAGGAGGCGAACAACACCCGCGTGTATCCGATACTTGGCGTTGGAGCCCTCCCCTTCCGTGGCCACCTCTCGCCCGATGCCGTTGGCGCATTCCGTGCACAGTACCGGGGTTACCGCACCGTTACTATCCAGTCCGGGCTCCGCTACGACCATCCACCTGAAGACGTCAAATACGTAGTTGCAAGTCTCAAGGAGGGCCTTCACGCCGAGCCTCGCCGCCTGGACCCTGAGGAAGAGAAGCTGATTATAGCCGCTGCCAAGCTACTGACACGTGAATACCTGACCGCAATAGCTAGGCTCATAGATGCCGTGAACTTCGTGGCCATGTTTGTGCCCAGCAGGCGGGCACGTGTGAGCCACAACCGCTACTCCCGAAGCCTCGAGAGCAGCCTAGCGTTTACAGGCGACAAGGAGCTGCTGGCAAGCCTCAAGCTGCGGAACGCTAGGCTGCCACGAGCGATAAAGTTCTCCGCAAGCCTCTACACAATGGGTATACCACCAGCCCTCATAGGGCTCGGTAGAGGCCTTAAAGCAGTAGCAAAGAGCCTCGGCGACGACGCCGCCGAGGAAATAGCGAAGCTCCTCCCCCTGCTTCCCTTCGATATAACATTTGACCTAAGATACACTAAGCTTGATATCCTAAAAGGCTACGTTAGCGACGAGAAACTGCTCAAGCTCCTCAAGGAAGACATAGAGTACGCAAAAAGTTACACAAGGCAGGACCCTGGCACCGACGAGGAGTACGTCGAGATACTACGCCAGGCACGGGAAGCTATAGGACGCGGCCTACGCCGTGAAGCAGAGGAGGCCATAGCGGAGGCAGGCAAGAGAAGAGGAAGCCTAGGCTAAAGAGATGTGCTCGGCAGGGCTCAGCCTCCGCCGTAAACTCGTCACACACCATCCGCCCTAGCGAACGTCGTCACCGCCCCCTTTTGCTACGAAAAAAGCCCGAACCAGAGGGGGTCTTTAACACACTAGACGATATAGGGGTGCCGTGCCACTCAAGCTTGTTTCTTCGGGGACTCTACAGCTGGGAGAGATAGGGGGAACTTGCACAGCACCATACACAAGCTCTTAAAGAGCCCCGCCCTTGGGGTACTAGCAGTATCGCTAGCCTATGTCTTCGCAATGCACGGGTTGCTCGCCATCCAGCAG
Source organism: Pyrodictiaceae archaeon (assembly GCA_027062725.1). GTDB lineage: Archaea > Thermoproteota > Thermoprotei_A > Sulfolobales > Pyrodictiaceae > QNYQ01. The sequence continues at coordinate 9,028 of JAMOSW010000022.1, forward strand.
CGTCACTTCAGCGATAACCCGTACCCTATACAATTGCTAGAGCTAGGCACAACGTTGCTCTACATAGCCGCCCTGGCGTTCACTGTTTACCTCTACCGTAAGCGCAGGTGACTCCATAGGCATAGGCAGTACGGTTAGGCGGTACACGGCCAGGAACCATATAACACAGCAGCTGTAGAGACGAGGGAAGGAACGCAGCAGCTGGTAGCGGTACTGCTGGTTGCTTACTTGTGAGGAGCAGGGTGGTGCGGGGGGTGGGATTTGAACCCACGCAGGCCTACGCCAGCGGGTCCTAAGCCCGCCCCCTTTGACCTGGCTCGGGCACCCCCGCACCCCGGGGTTTGAGCTGCCCGAGACCCCCGCGCCGTGGGTGGTATAGCACCGCGCGGAGGCGGTTTATCAAGGTTAGGCTGATTCCTAGCCCGTATAGGTTTTAATTATCTCTTTCACTTTCTTGACGAGCTTGTCTGTGACTATGCCTTTTCGATGTGCCTCTAACAGCTCGTCTAGGTCTATTACACGCAGCTCACCGGTAGGCAGCTTGACTATGTCGGCCTCGAGGTCTAGGTAGATTATTTTGCCAGGCGCCATCTCGGGAGGTGTATTTATGTTAATGTAGGATCCCTTGTATACGCCGTCACGCGAGTAGTACTTGTGCACAGTAAGCCAACTATCGGTGTCTATCTCTGTGACAATAACGTCACCCGGCTCCTTCTCGACTCCAAGGCCATCGTAGACACCTCTGCCCCGTACCCGACGTTCAACTATCAGAGTTATTCTGTTGTCCTCCAGGTAGGCATTCTTCACATGAGCAGGGCCTAGACGAAGCTCTTTCCCATCTGTCTTAACGTGTACTATCTCGATAACCTTATTCTGGTTTATCTGGTCTATAAGGTACTCCAGGAGCCCAGCGAGTAGTACATTTTTCGGAACGTTCCTGGCTACCAGCTTCTCTGCATAATCTATCACAGCACTAAGTTCCGGCGCCACACTCTTAACACTATGGTGCCATGGGGCAGTTGGCGTCGTCTTTTCTCGGAGTTCGTCGAGCCGTTCTTTGTCCGGTCTGCTTAGACGCACTATAGCCACTGTCTCGCCCTCACTATAGATTCCCTCTCCGCCCTTCTCTGCCTTACTGAGCACCTCCTGTAGTTTCTTGACCAGCTGCTTAAGCTCGGCTGAAAGGGTTGCATGGTCTGCGAAGCGACTACTACTACGCCAATGCACAGTATAGCCTTTCGACACATAGTCTGATGCTAGGCTCATCAACTCTGCACGCTTCTCGGCATTCCTCACATGCTCGCTTATCGTGACTCTACCCTTGTACCCGCCTGGCGTGTAGGACACTATCGCGTAGTCTCCAATCACTCTCGCACCGGGAGCTA
>JAMOSW010000023.1 GCA_027062725.1 Pyrodictiaceae archaeon
CTCTCTGCCACTAGCTCTCTCTCGGTGCCGCGGAGGCTGAGCAGGCCCTGAGCCAGCGCCGCCACCGTGTCGCTGGAGCCCGTGACACCGCCCAGGTAACCCATGTCCTCGAGGGCCCGGGTAGCGAGGGCTAGCAGGGTTGAGTAGCCGGCGCCCTCACTTCCGCCCAGCTCGTCGCGGAGGCTGCCGCATAGCTCCCGGGAGGGCCCCTCCCCGCCCAACACTTTGTCCAGCATAGTCTGTAGGGTCTCCGCGCTAGCCTTCGACATGTAGAACGTCAGCGCGGGCACCATGCCGGCTGAGGCAACCAGTGTGGGGAGGTCCCTGGCCCTCCTCTTTACAGCCTCGCCGGTAACCTTTTCACCCCCGTCCAGCGCCCTGCACTGCCTCACCTGCTCGGCTATGCGCAGCACATACGTCAACGCCGCTTTGACCGGGTCAAATGAGTCCACGCCAGCCGCCGCCACCGTCCCACACCCCCTATCCTGCTCACGCGCCCTGCACTCCGCCGCCCGCCTGGGTCTCCACAACTAGGCGGAGGAGACCCTTGCCTACCGTCTCCTTGCCGCCCACGACCACGCTGAACACGCCACCGCCTATCAAGTCGGTCAGCTCGCTGACCGCGTCGGTACCGCCGCCTATGCCTACCTCCCTGCAGGGGCGGCCGCGGAGCCCGGTGTCTGCCAGGTAGCCGGCGAAGAGCGTGAACTGAGGTATGTACTCCTCTGTCCAGAGCAGTCCCTGCCTGACGGTCTTGGTCTCTGGCTTCAGGCGGACACGGGTCAGCCTGACAAGGCTCCTCTCCAGCAGAAGCGGGAGAACCTTGTCCGGCATAACGAGGGTGTTCCCCTGGAGAGGGTGTAGGCTGTATATGCTCGCTATCCCTTCAAGCCTCCGCGAGACCTCCCCGGGAAGAGCGGCATTGACGGCCCTGGCCTTCACGCTGCCTATGCCGAGGCTGGCCTCCACCTCGCCGCCCTCGGAGCCACCGAGCAACACGTAGCCCCCCTCCGCAGCCCCCTCCACGCCCTGCCTGAGCCACTCGACGAGCCCAGCCAGGGCGCCGCCACTACCGCCTAGCTCGGCGAGCTGCTGAGCCCGCGCCACCAGCATCGGCGAAGTAACATAGAGGAAGCCATGGGTAATGCTGGGCACGGGAACGAGGAGCGGATAGAGGTCGCCCACACTCACCGCACTCGGAGCCTCCGGAGCCTCCTCGATGTCGCCGCCCAATAGACAACAAAGCCTGTAGCACTCCACCTTGACGCACTCCGTCTCCCCCGCCTCACGCCTCATACCACAGACGACGCGCTCACCGTCACCGCTAACACAGCCAAGCCGCAACGCAAGAGACGACTTCAACGCACCCTTAAGGCCCGACCCGGGCACATAGAAGACCCCAAACGGGTCCTTCACAACAGGGAGGTCAACGACCCCGGGGCTCCTACCTGCGCCCGGATGAATATTCGATAAGGCGCTCGCAAGAACCGAGCGAAAGCCCACCCTCAAAGCAGTCGCCATCGACAGACACCCCTCCCTCCAGGAGCCCAAGCCAACCTCTGGCATAAGACGAGAGAGACACGCCCCCTCTGACACCCACCAAAGGCACTATAAAAACCGGGCTCCACATGGAGCCCGCGAAGCCAGCCCCAACAGCCCTCCCCGAAACCGCACAACACACTCCCTGCTCTAAGTGCCACAAAGCAGAGCTCACCCGCCATCCGTACCCTAGAGCTATCTGCTCCGCTAGCGTAACCCTCTAGCTGCGCCATAGCGCCTAGCTGCGACTGAGACACCGTTGCATTTCTCTTGTGAGTTCTTCTGATCAGTCATTAACAGCGCCGGTATTGCGTAATGCTGATTACAAGTTGCATTTCTCTTGTGAGTTCTGCCTGTCGAGGAGGCTTGACAATCCCACGTGGGTGCGGGATAGGCCCGGTTGCATTTCTCTTGTGAGTTCTGCCGAGTTCAAACGTTGGATAACAAGAGCATGGATAGCCAAACATCTGTTGCATTTCTCTTGTGAGTTCTGCCCGGTACAACAACGGCCTACACCAGGTCCTAATAGCCGGCGAGAACGGTTGCATTTCTCTTGTGAGTTCTGCGAGGCTTTGGCTTCGCAGTTGTAGCCTTAACAGTAGTCATAGGTTGCATTTCTCTTGTGAGTTCTGCCTATGTGCTGGAGGTTGTCGTGCCCGCCGGCGGGACTGTGAGTTGCATTTCTCTTGTGAGTTCTGCGAAAACGAGGGTTTGAGGAGATAGAGGTT
>JAMOSW010000024.1 GCA_027062725.1 Pyrodictiaceae archaeon
TCGTCAACAAAGCCCCTCTCTTCAAGAATCTTCATCCAGCTCTCTGGTATCCTGCCGCCTGCTATGACAGAGGAGTGTAGCATTGTGTATATCCTGGAGTCTATCCAGGGCTCCGCCTCCGGCCTGCCACTCGTCCTCCACGCCTCAACGAGCCTCCTGCCGTGGTCGGTCACCTCGAAGACGCCGCCTCCACGGTGGTCGAGCAGACCCTGGCTATAGAGATCCATCAACGCCTGAAGCGCCTGCTCCTTGCCGCCGAAGCGCTCCGCGAACTCCTCGAACCTGAACTCTCCCCGGTCCAGCTTCTCGTCCAGCACCTTCACCATTGCTACCGAGACGTAGGGCATTGCCTTGAGTCACCAACGATAGGCACAGGAACACGCTTCAATATAAGGCTTTGGAGACTAGAATAGGTGATTAACCAACATCTAATCAACCTAAAACTAGCCCAAGGCCCCTAATAGTAGTCGCCGAGTAGCCACGTGTTGGCGAGATAGACCTCCTTGACACCGGCCTCGAGGGCGGCCCTCCTAGCCTCCAGGGCATGCCTCCTACTAGTCGGCGGAAGGTCACGCATGCGATGATCAGGGTGGAAAGCGAGGAGAACCATCGGTATGTTAACCCCGTACTCCCTGCTGAGCCCCGCAACATAGGACGCTATACCGCGTACCTCCTCGACGTCGACGTAGCCGGGGACAAGTAGGACGCTAACCACAAGGAGAGGTGGTTCCCCGCGCTCCCTGGCCAGGGAGGCGACCAGCCGCGTGTTCTCCATGAGCCTAACGATGGCCCGGTGGCCGTCAACACCGGTGAGCGCCTCATAGATGGAGGGAGTCCATGCCTTCCAGTCTATTTTGACGATACCGCCGCTTATGAGGCTCAGCCTGGCAGCCTCCCTCATGAGTGCAGGGTTGGCTAGGCCGTCAGTCTCCCAGCATATGCGTAGAGGTAGGTGGCGCCCCCTTTTCCGGGCCAGGTCGAGAGCCCGACGTGCAGCCAGGATAAACATGGGGAGCTGTGGGGTAGGGTCGCCGCCGAAGAAGCAGACACACGTGACACGCTCCCCCAGCATCTCCTCAACGAGCTCGTCGACGGTCTTCAGGTAGCGGACAGGCTCTAGGGCCATCGATTTGTGCTCCGGGTTCTGGCAGAAAACGCAGTCAAGCGGGCAGCCGCCGGCAAAAACCGCCAGGTTGTAGAAGCCGCGCTCAACGCCGGGCGTGAACGTGTAGCGGGGATACCCCCTCGACGTGGCTGCGGGGCAGACGGGCTCGGCCACACAGTTCGTCGGGTGCGGATCCAGGTAGGTGTACACGACTACGCGGCCTCGGCCAGCCACGGGCTCGAGCCGGCCGCCACGCCCCACCCATATACCACAGTAGCCCCGCTCGCCCTCGCCTAGTCTGCACTCGTTCACACATATCCCGCACCTGGCACCGCCTGGCTGCCGAGGCGGCCTAGGCGGCAGCCCCATCCGCGCCCGCCACTCAATGTGCCGCCTCCGAGCAACCGCGAGCGCCTCGGCGCTCCGCTTGCGTAGGCAGTCGGCGCAGACACCCACAGCGTCGGAAACAAGCCACTCCCTGCCGCAGATGACGCACCTGCCCAAGAGAGGACCCCATGCACTGCGTATAGGCCGCGTAGAGCCACGTACCCCCTTATTGGGGCCCCGGAGGGCTCGGCTATAGACGAGACAGTGACGGGTGTCCGGAGCATTGGCGCTTCGCGGGCTCTACGAGGAGGCTCTCCGCCACGTGGATGGGCTCCGAGGCTTTGAGCTGTTGGCTTCCCTCAGCAGGCTCCACCGCGTCCAGGGCAGTGAGGAGCTCACGGTTGCCGCCGAGCACGTGGCGATGATGCTCCAGGAGGCCGGCTTAGAGACCCGCCTAGAGCTCTACCGGGGCCCCCTGGGACTATGGCAGCACTATGGCTTCTGGGAGCCCCGCGGCTGGCGCCTCAACAGTGCCGCAGTTGAAGCCAGGAGGAGCGACGGCTCGTGGGAAGTCGTTGCATCCAGCCTCGAGACGCCTCTGGTCGCTATGGTGCATAGCCCGCCAGGAGAGGTGGAGGGACCCGCCGTCTACGCCAAGCCCTGGAGCGGGCAGCGCGGCGGCGGGGTGGCGGTCACCGACCAGCCAGGCTGGGAGGGCTACTACGTGCTCACCGGCGAGCAGGGCTACGAGGCAATCATAGGGTTCCACGGCGGGCCGGGCGTTAGGTACTGGGGTCTCTACCCCGGCCCTTTCGAGGAGCCCCCCGCGGCGCCCGCGGCCAGCATCCCCCTAGAGAAGGCCCTCAGAATCATCGGGAACCGTGTCCGTGTCCGCGTTGACGCAGAGTATGGGCTCCCCCAGACCCCTGTGCTGCGTATAGACGTCGGCGACGGGCCCTCCAGGGTGCTCCTCGTGGCCCACCTCTGCCACCCGAGGCCAGGCGCGCACGACAACGCCAGCGGCGTAGCGGTGGTAGCGGAGACCCTGCTCGCCCTCAACGCTCTTCGGGGCCGCCTCGCCGAGGCCGGCGTAGGGGCCACGGCCCTCCTGGCCCCAGAGTGGACCGGTACAGCCGCAGCCATAACCCAGGGACTGCTCGACACCTCGGCCGTGGTCGCAGCGCTCAGCGTTGACATGGTTGCGGCGAGGCTGGTGGCCACCGGCGGCAGGCTCCGCCTCATCACTCCCCCGCTGCCCCTCATAAGCCTCCTCGACCCTGTCCTCGACGCTGCTCTAGCGGCAGCAGAGCCCGAGGCCTACGCTGGCCTAGCCCCCTACGAGTGGGGGAGCGACCACGACGTCCTCCTAGGGCACCAGGTGCCGGCGGGCATGCTCAACGAGTGGCCCGACATGTTCTACCACAGCAGCCTCGACACACCCGACCACATATCGCCCCAGAGGATAGCCAGGCTCGCCGCAGTCCTCGCCGCCGCCACACTCTACACCGCCATGGAGCCCCGCCGCGCCGCGGAGGCGGCGAAGGCCGCGGCGCGGGCCCTACTCGCGAGACAGATAATCCACGGCGGCGACACCGAGGCCCTGGCGCGGCTACAGCGCCAGGCCGAGACCAATGCCGATGCGGCAGCCAGGGCACTGGTCCGCGGCGAGGCAGCGCCCAGGCCAGCGCCGGCCGTTGAGACAAGACCCCCCTACAGCAGGACCTACATCTACAAACTGCTCCGCGACCGCGAGCTCCTAGAGGACAGCGGCCTAAGAGAGGCCGCCAGGGTGCTAGCAACAGTGGCCGCCGCCACAGGGAGCTGGGAAACGGCAACGCTCTACTACCGCGCCATGCGGGGCCAGGCGCCGCCCGCTAGGGCGCTGGAGAAAGCCAGGCTACTGGCCCGCGCCGACTAGTCGAGGGGCACCACGACGGGCCTGCCGCGGCGCCACAGTATCTCCACGCGGAGCCCGTACGTCCTCTCAATGTTCTCCGGCGTGAACGCCTCCCCCACCGGGCCAGAGGCCACAGGCCTGCCGCCGCTCAGCATCACCACCCTATCGGCGAACCGCGCCGCCAAGTCAAGGCTATGACAGGCTATCACCGCGGCGACGCCCTCCTCCCCCGCGACGCGGCGCAGCAGCCGCATCACCTCCAGCCGCGAACGGGGATCCAGGCTGCTAGCCGGCTCGTCCAGCAGCAGAAGCCGGGGCTCCTGCGCCAACGCCCTCGCGAGCATAGCCTTCTGCAGCTGTCCCCCGCTCAGCTCGCAGAGCCTACGCCCCGCCAAGCCCCCAAGCCCGAGCATCTCGAGGACCCTCTCCACCACCACGTGGCCACGCGAGTCAGGCCCCAGGGCCCCCCGGTAGGGGTACCTGCCGAGTAGGACAGCCTCGTAGACGCGTAGACAGCTCCTAGGCGGATGCTGAGGCACATAAGCGACCAGCCGAGCTCTCTCCCTCGGCGTCAGCCGGTGGATGGGCTTCCCCTCAACAAGCACGGTGCCCCGCAGAGGCCTATAGAGGCCCCCAAGGCAGCGGAGGAGCGTGGTCTTCCCCGACCCTATGGGGCCGAGCAGGAACAGTAGCTCGCCCCGGCCAAGCCTCGCCTCAAACCCCTCCACTACGGGGCGGCCCCCGTAGCCGCAGGCAACCCCGCTAGCATACAGCACCGTCATGGCCCCCATCCCCTAGGAGCCTGCCACGCGCAAGCAGCGCAACAAGCATGGGTGCACCGATAAGCGCGGCAGTGACGCCGACTGGCAACGTGTCGGGGTAAACCATTAGGCGGCCAACGACGTCGGCTCCGAGGAGCAGCGAGGCCCCCAGGAGCCCCGAGAGGGGCACCAGCAGCCTGCTGCTCGCCTCCCCCGAGACAAGCCTCGCCAAATGCGGCGCAAGGAGACCCACGAACCCCACGACGCCCACGAAGGCTACAGATACCGCCGTGACGAGCGAGGAGAGGACAAGCACCAGCCCTCGGACACGGCCAGGCTCCACGCCCATGCTCGCAGCCACGTCGTCCCCAAGGCCCAGCGCATCAAGCTCCATCCACAACAGAGCGAACACTACAACAACGGGTACAACCACGGCAGCCATAATGGCATCCTCCAGCAGGGATGCCCTACCCACGTCCCCGAATAGCCAGAACAACGCGGCAGAGACGAGCACCTCGTTCGGCGCCATAAACTCAACAAGCATAGTCAGGGCCTGGAAGAGGAACCCAACCGCGACGCCCGCGAGCACAACCGCAGAGGGAGAAAGGCCACGCCTAGAAGCCAGCACGTACACAAACACAAGCGCCGCAAGCGCCGACACAAACGCAGACAACGGAACAACATAAGGCATCACACCTGCAAAGCCGCTGGCCCCAGCGCCCAGCAGAATAATCACAGCTGCAGCCCCAAACCCCGCAGCCTGGGACACCCCCAGCGTAAACGGGGAAGCCAACGGGTTACGAAGAACAACCTGCAGCACAACCCCTGAAACCGAGAGCCCACAGCCAACAAGCACAGCGGCAACAACCCGCCCCAGCCTAACCCTCAAAGCCTCCCCCACAGCGCCCCCAGGCCCAGCGCCCACAAGGAACCCCAGAACATCCCGGAGCGAGACAGGATAGACACCAACACTAAGGCCAACAACGACCAGCAGGGCGAGGACGAGAAAAGCGCCGGCCAGCACCCAGAAGCCCCTACCCCCAGACAACCAGGCCCCCCTCAGCCGCAGGCAAGCCTAGAGAGCTCGAGCCTGCCAAAGCCACCATAGCGCTCGGCAAGCTCCCGGTACAGCCCCTTGCCCACGAAGAACCCCATAATCTCATCAGCCTTGGCCGCGGGGTCGACATCCCGGAACCGGTCCGGGAACAGCACCTTCCCAACATAGTATGCATCAGCCAGCGCCAGCTCATAGTTAGTAGCGTAGTAGTTGAACGGCAGCAGCCCATACACCCTCCCAAGCCGGAAAGCACTCAACCACTCATAGAACCCAGGGTCCCTCCGGTAATCCTCCAGCACCAGGAACAAGCCATTCTCATCGATAAACACCACGCCCGGATCATAGCGAAGAAGGAACTCCCTGTCAACCTCCACGTGGCCGGGCCTCCCACACCCAGCCCGGTCAACAACACTCTCAACACCCAGCAGCTCAAACACCGGGAACCGACACCAGGTGGACGTCAGACCATGCTTCCCCCGGAACCCCACCCCGCCAACATACACCGAGCCGTTGAACGCCACACCCTCCACGCGGCCACGGATATCAGAAACCAGGCCCTCCACGTAGGATACCAGCTCCTCAGCCCGCGCCTCCCGGCCAAGCACCCGCCCAGCAAGCCGCAGCGCCCTATAGAACCCCTCCAGGTCGCCGAGGCTCGTCAACACCGGAGACCCGAGCACCACGACCGGCACACCCGTCTCCCTCTGCAGCCGGTCCGCCACCTCCCGGGTAAGGAACGTGGCAAGCACCACATCCGGGCGCACAGACATGATGCCCTCCGGGTCCGGCGCCCGGCCCGGCCCCCCAGGGCCGACAACGGGCAGGCTAAGCAGCTCCGGATGAGCCATCACGTACGGCCTCCCCGCCGGCCCCCAGCGCTTCTCAACAGCCTCTACGCCCACCACACGATCCCAGGCGCCCAGGTACACCACGATCCTCAACGCGCCCGGACCAACCGCGACAACCCTCGAGACATTAGCCGGCACACGCACCCGGCGACCCAGCGCGTCAACAACCTCGACAAACCTACCGGAAGCCCCGGCCGCGGCACCACCATGGCCACCCATGTGGTCCGCGGCAAGCAGCGCCAGGGCAGCGGCGGCGGCCACAGCGGCTGCGAGAACAACCCACCAGCCTCTCATGTGCACCACACCAAGAAAACGGGTGCACCAGCAAGCTTGGCGGGTTAAAAACACAGCCACAAACCGGCAGAAAGTGTGTGAAACAGAAGGCTAGAAGGCTAAAACAAACACATAATGCAGCTATAATCGCGGTGCTGCCGCAGCTGGCGCTGCTCACCCTGGCGGCCAGCCTCGGCCTAATAGGCATAGGCGCGATAATAGGGACAAGAGCCAGCAGCCTGCCGCAGATCTACGCTCTCACAAACATAGCCTCATTCGCGGTGGTGATGCTGACGCCAGCCTACTACCCGATAGAGGTGATGCCCCCGGCGCTGAGGCCCATAAGCCTGGCACTCCCAACCACCCGCGCGGCCCTGCTCGCGAGAAACCTCCTCGGAATAGGCAGCTACGACACGGCAAAGCACCTAGCGCTCCTACCGGCGCTGAGCGCCGCGTACCTAGCACTAGGCTTCAGGGGCATCAAGTGGCGCGAAGAATAGCACCCACGGGCTCTAGCAGCGCTTGGCCAGGTTGAAGCGCCCCTCCTCCTCTCGAGGACGCCGAGCAGGGCGCGGCGCGCTCGCGGGCGGCCGTGGCCTCCGCCACCTCTCGACAGCGTCAGCGCCGTGGCCGTAGGCCGCGCGGCATAGCGGCGACAGCGCGCAGTGCCCATCGGCGTCCAGGAGCACCACGTAGCGGTACCAGGGCTCCACCCGGTAAACCCCGTGGAGGTACGCCCTGTCTATCCGGGCTCCCTCTCCTCCCTCACAGCTGCAGCGAACAAGGGGAGCATGCCGGACTTGGCGCGCCGGAAGCAGGGCATCCATGACGCCCGTCGAGCATCCAGCCGCCGCCCTCAGCCCGGGGCGCGGCCATCGCCACCACGCCGCGGACGCCACGGGCCCTCTAAGCCCATGCGAGCACAGCCCCACAACAAAGCGAGGTACTGCAAGACAAGAGAAACCTACCTAAGCTCCTCTGTGTACACCGCACGCTACATGAATAAATAGATAGGTCACAATAACTAGAACAGCAACAGCAGCAACAATGTATGAGAATCAAGTTAGCCACGCGGAGAACTTGAGCCCGGAGCCTCTGGATTCGAAGGCTCGGGGAAACATAAGCCAGGTTTCCAGGGGAAACCATTGGCTGGAGCCAGAGTTTACAGTTTACTTGCCTTTACTTGCTCCACGACACAGAGCAAAGGTGTTAAACTACATTAAAATATTAGCTAATTCTAGAACAAGTAAAGAAAAAGATGCCAATGTGTTCTAGGTATGCGCTGATAGCGTTAAATACGCTAGGACCAACACTTGCGACTTAAAAAGATTTTAGGTATGCAGTTTGAGGGGGACCGTGGCATGGTGATCTATTATTAGGCCTGCTATTATCATAAAGAGAGGGGTTTCCGAGGAGCTCTTAAAGCAGGATTTCATGGTATACTTGAGAATGTTACGTGTGAGAGACTGGCTAGGGTATTTTCTCACCGCTATTCTGGGATACATCATGTTTACGGGGCTAAGCGCTCGTATGCTAGACACGGTGTGGTTCCTTGTCATTATTTCTCTCTACTTAGGCTTTAGTTTCTCTATAAACAATTGCTTTGATATTAAAGAAGATATGATCGGAATGAAGAGGAAGAATCCGGTGGCTATGGGGGAACTAGACCAGGAAAAAGGCATTATATTTTCATTATCGCTAATGCTGGCTGGTATGTTCCTAGCCCTTCTACGTGGACTAGACGTCTTTATGTTCTATTCCATTCTGGTTTTCCTTTCATTCTCGTATTCTTCTCCGCCCTTCAGGCTAAAATCAAAGCCATTTCTCGACTTAGTTTCGCACGGACTGTTTTTCGGCGCCCTAATTTTTCTGTTCCCATCCTTTTTCTTCTCGAGACAGGTTAGCCTTCTACATGCTCTCGTGGCTATATCTATATTCTATTTCTCCATAATTCTGGAGCTAAGAAACCTTATAGAAGATTTTGAACATGATAAGAAAGCTGGGCTTAGAACAACTGCTTGTCTACTTGGACTAGATAGATCCAAGAAGATTACTTACTTTCTATCTTTATCATATCCACTAACTCTGTTTCCGATATATTATCTACTCGGCGACAACGCGATGCTACTTTCGTTTATCATTCTAACGACATTATTCTACTTGTTATTCCACTTTACAAGATCATATAGAATACTTGACGTTTATGCTAATATTTCATACTCTTTGGTGGTACTGAGCGTGGTACTATGAGAGTAGTGCTTTGTAGCGATTACTTCTACCCGAAGATAGGGGGTATAACAATCCATATAGAGGGATTAGCGAAGGCACTAGAGAAGAGAGGACACGAAGTGTTCATAATCACGAAGAAAGCAAAATTTGACGACAATAAGCTTGGTTTGAACGTAGTCCGTGTAGGCACTACTTTCAGCACATCAAGTGTACTAGATGTGCCTCGGGCATCTGAGCTCGCGGAGAAGATAAAGAAACTGAAGCCAGACGTGATTCACGGGCATCACGCTTTTTCGCCGACATCACTAATCTCGGTATCTATAGGAAGAAAGCTAGGGATAAAAACGGTTTTAACTAACCATTCTATTCAATTCTTGTATGATTTTGACTACCTATGGAAGCCTGCATCCTATATTCTTTACCCATATAGAAAATATATCAACTATTCTGACGAAATAATTGCTGTAAGCCGTGCAGCTGCAAAGTTCATATCCTACTTTACATCGAAAAAGATAAGAATTATAGGAAATGGAATAAATTTTGATGAATTCTCTCTAAATAGTAAAATATATGATGGAAGGAGTGTACTTTTCGTTGGAAGATTCACCTATAGAAAGGGAATTCATATCCTTCTAAAAGCATTTAAGAATGTTAAAAATGAAGTAAGAGATGCACATCTAACACTTGTAGGTGGTGGTGGTTTCCCAACGCTAGTACGTACACTGGTTAAAGCCTTAAATCTAGAAGAAAGCGTATCTATACTAGAAAATGTGAGCAAAGAGGAACTTATAAGAATTTATCGAAGATCTCATGTGTTTGTTTTTCCTCCTATCTACGGAGAGTCTTTTGGAATAGTCCTCTTAGAGGCTATGGCCTCTAAAACACCTATAGTTGCCACTAGTATTGGCGGCGTAAAAGAATTAATAAGAGACGGCGAAACCGGGTTCCTTGTGAAAAAAGGTGATACAAAGAAGCTGTCTGAAAAAATAATTGAACTACTACTGGACAAAGAGCTTTCGAGAAAAATTGCGGATTCTGCGTTCTATGAGGCAAAGAAATACGACTGGAAAAACATAGCAGAGAGAATAGAAGCTGTATATGAGCAGTAAGATAGTGCATTGATGGGCTGGCAGGTTCTTGGGTTGTAAGCAGTGGGCATTAGAATGCCCCTTCAGCCATCGGTGAACTGTATTTTCGTTGGCACCAAAGAGCTATGCTAGCCTGCCTGTACCCCATGCTTCTATGCAAATTGTTAATGTAAACGATATAGTGGTTTGCTCATTTACTATGGATCTATATCACGATAGCCCTTCCGGGAGTTATTAAGTGAGGCGCTCCTGGAGGTGCGATTTCTAATTGTCGGGCTTAAAGAGAGATATTCTTTGGATAGTGAGTCCGTAGAGATTTGAAACTTAGACCATCGGCTCCGAAGGCTAGCACCTAAATATCTTTGTCCTAGGAGCTGATGGCAATTAAGAATTCATGCCTATTATCGAGTTATCGAGCTAGCGCTGAGACTCTACGAGAAGGGTATAGCTAGTCTTGGCCAGGGATCCTAGGAGAGGAGCCAATATAACAAGTAAAATTCTTCAAACCCCTCTACAGGTATCACTTCATGAAACTCGTAAAATGAGAATAGATTTTACTAGTAAGGAAGACGTATGTAGTAAAGTCGATGACATTTTGAACAAACTACCTGTTAGCGTTACATATCTACGTATATATAAGATATAAGGATCTAAACGTGTTTGAAATAATAAAAGATATCCTATCAACTTTCAAAAACAATTATAGAGACTATGTATTATGCCGTGGATTCGATGACATACTCATAATAGATTTATCGGATACTAATACGCCTTGTACGTGCGTCCCGGTCCAGTTTGGCGATACTATAAAGCCGGCGAATGTAATGGCGAAAGACTTGTCATAGCTAACCGGTGGGATGGTATTCGTCATCATGATCATAACTGTCCCAGCACTTCTCAATATCTGAGATAGCCTCATAGATATAAAACTTATCGAAACTTATCTTAGAATAATAGGAAAAGGATTTAAGTATAAGAGGTATATATGTGGCGGGCCCGCGGGGATTTGAACCCCGGACCTCCGGCTCCGAAGGCCGGCGCCCTATCCTGGCTAGGCTACGGGCCCGCCGGGTGGTTTCTCTCCCCTCACTCTGCTTGGGGTTTTCTACATTCGGTCTATCGGCGTTATGCCTAGGATGTTGAGGGTGTTTGCCAGTACCTGTTTTGCGGCTTTTACTGCTAGGAGTTTGGCTGCGCGCTTCCCGGGGTCGAGCTCGTTTACTGCGCTGTCGCCGCTTGCGTACCACTTGTTGAAGGTGTCGGCGTAGGTGTTTATGTAGGCTACTAGTAGCTCGGGGCGCTGCTCGTCCGCGGCCTTGGCGAAGATGTATGGGTATTCGAGTGTCTTGACGACTAGCTTTCTGCGGAGTGGGTTCTCCTCTATGGCTGCTGGGTCCGCCTGGGCTGGGCTGGGTGTTATTCCTCGCTGTTCTGCCTTGCGGAGTATGTTTGCTGCGCGGGCGTGGGTGTAGAGGATGTAGGGGGCGCTGCTTTGGTCGAAGTCTAGGGCGCGGTTTATGTCGAAGGTCATTGGTTTGGGTGCGGAGACGCTTACTAGGGCGTAGCGTACCGCGGCTGCGCCTACGGCTTGGGCTATTCTGTCCTTTTCCTCGGGGGTTAGGTCTGGGCTGCGTTTCTCCACTTCGCGGCGGGCTATCGCCACTGCCTGGTCTATGAGCTGGTCTAGGGTTATGTAACGGCCCCTCCTGCCGCTCATCTTCTGGCCTGGGAGGTTGACCATCTCGTAGGCGTAGTGTATCGTGTTTAGGCCTTCGCGGCGGTAGCCTAGGGCGATGAGGGCTAGTCTTACCTGTAGCTGCTCGAGCCGCTGCTCGGCGGCTATCACATTGAAGACCTTGTCCGCTCTCGCCTCCCGGAACTTTTTGAGCGTGTAAGCTATGTCCCTTGTGGTGTAGAGCGTGGTGCCGTCGCTGCGGCGGAGGACGAGCGGGGGCACCTCGTAGCCCTCGGGGATGCCTAGCGCTTTGCGTACCTCGGGGTCCTCGAGTAGGGGCTGGAGGTTGAGGGCCTCGGCGCCGCGGTGGAGGGTGTAGTAGGGGCTCCTCCTGGCCTCCTCAAGTATTTTCCCGACGAGGCTCTGCCAGGCGAGGTCGCTCTCCCAGTCCCACCGGTCGTGGTGGACGTTGAGCCTTGCGAGGGTCTCCCGGAAGCCCTGGAGGCACCTCTCGACGAGGCGGCGGAAGAGGCGGACTACCTCCTCGTCGGTGCGGTACTCGTAGCTCCGCATGAGCTCGGAGATGTCGCGGTCTGGGTCTCTGCCCTTGATGGCCTCTGCTATCCGGTCGAAGAGCTCTGGGTTCCTCTCGCGGAGCCTGGCTGCGTCGGCGACGAGGCTGTCTAGCTCGCGGAGTAGCTGCCGGTAGCGCTCCTCGTCGCCGCTGTTTTTGGCCTCCTCGATCCTCTTCTTCAGCGACTCTATGTCTGCGAGGGTGTGTGTCATGGCATACACTAGGCCTATGAAGTGGTCGGGCTTCTCCCCCGGCGGGACGTCGCTTAGGCCGGCTAGGCGGAACCCGTACACCATGACCGCTACCTGGCGCCCCATGTCGTTGATGTAGAACCTTGTCTCTACCCAGTGCCCCCGGGCGCGGAGGAGCCTGGCCAGCGTGTCGCCTAGGCTGGCGTTCCTGGCGTGCCCTATGTGGAGGGGGTGGACAGGGTTGGCGCTCGTGTGCTCCACGACCAGCCGGAGCGGCTCACCTGCCCTCACCAGGCCGAAGCTCTCGCCCTCCGCCTCCAGCGTGGCGGCTATGAGCTCGAACGCCTTGGAGGCGTCCAGCACTATGTTGAGATAGCCCCCGGCCCTCCTGACGTCCCGGACGAGGGGCTCCTGGAGGAGCAGCTTCCTGACCCGCTCGAAGAGCTCGTCTAGGGGGACCCGGTGGCGGCGCGCGAACCGGGCCAGGGGGACCCCGTAGTCGCCGAGGTCCTCCCGGGGGCTCTCCGCAACCACGTACTCTATCTCCTTCTCGTCAACGCCTTGGGCGCCGAGCTGGCGCAGGGCCTTGGCGACGCCCCTGGCGAGGATCCTGTGGGGGCTGTTCTCGTACAGCGTGTTGTTATCCGCGGCTGTCAAGACTGCACCCCTGGCGTATGTCGCCGTGGCATCCTCGGGTTGAAATAGTTGATAATGCGCGGGGTTGTGGCCCAGCGGCACTAGTACTTGCTAGGCTTTCTCTGACTCGCGCAGAGCCTCGATTATCCTAGATATCGCTGTCTCGAGGTCGACGTCGTATATGCGTACCCTCTTTGTCCGGCTCCTGTGGCCGTAGACTATGTCCACCTTGGCCGGCTGTACCTTGAACAGCCTAGAGAAGAAGCGTATGAGGCTCGCGTTTGCGCGGCCCTCCAGCGGCGGCTCCTCGGTGTAGAAGACAAGCTCTCCGGCCTCCATCCTGAGCCCGGTGAAGCTTGCCTCGGGCTTAACGTAGAGCTGTATATCTACATATCCGTCGCCTTCGGTTATGAGGCGGCGCAGAGCCTCCTCCATTGTGCGGCACCTCCCCTTCCCTGGAGGCGATGCTCCGTACAGTGAACCCGTTCCTGCATCCCCTATATAGAGGGGTTGTCCTGGGCCCTAGCTGTAACCTAGGGGTGCTGGGCACTGACTATCCGGTTCTACGAGGTACTTGATCCCCTGGCGCCAGTGGAGAAGGCTATCCGGCTCCTAGCCAGCCGAGCCGTAGGCCACGCAGCAGTAGTCGATGACGAAGGCGTGCTTATAGCCGTGCTCTCGACCAAAGATATTGGCAGGTACGTGGTGGAGGCATTCGAGGACGCTGGTGTCGTGGAGCGCTTCGACTTCAAGGGCGTCTTGGAGACGCCTATATACGAGATCTCGAGCCAGCCAGCCTATGTCGTCAGAGAGAAGAAGCTCGACGAATGTGCGAAGATAATGATCGAGAGGGGTATGGGCTTCCTCCCCGTGGTGGACGATGAGGGAAGGCTTCGCGATGCGTGTACAGAGCTCGACTATGGCCTCGAGCTAGTCAACGACCGCCGCCCAGCCAGGTGCTACGCTACACACGAGCTAGTCATGGGGGACCCCTCCGATACGCTCATAGAGGCACTAGGGATAATGATCGAGAAGGGGTTCCGCCGCCTCCCAGTCAGGCAGGGGAACGATTACCACATGGCCACGATGATACGCCTCCTGGCGGCGATAGCTAGGGAGCCGCGCGAGGAGACGCTCCTCCGAGAACTAGCCTACTACACCACCCCCGCTCCGAGACTCTCCTACGAGAACGCGACCATAGGCGAAGCAGCCGAGCTCATACTCTCAGCACCCGAGCGTGCCCTCCTGCTCATAGACGGCGAGGGGCTAGCGAGGGCCATAGTGACCGAGCGCGACCTGCTCCGGGCATACGCTGCAGGCGAGGAAGAATGCCCCCGCCAGAGCTAGTGCTGCTCCTCGCGGCCGCAGCCTATTTCCTAGCCTTCCTGGCCCTCTGTACACGGCGAGAGCGATGGAGGAGAGGGAGGCACCAAGCCTCGCAGAGAGGAGACCACGCAGGCTCTACATAGAGGACATCGAGAAAGTCTGGTTCGAGTACGACAAGCAGAGCGACATACTCTACATACACTTCGCCGATCCAGAGGAAGAGGCGGAAGAAGCGATAATGACTGAGAACGAGATAGTATTCAGGATAAGGGACGGTAAACTACTAGGTATGACCATACTCGAGTTCTCTAGGAAAAGCGGCTACCAGTGCTAGCGAGGCCCTTACATATTTTCGTACAACATACTGGCCTTTATGACCGTGTTAAAGGCATAGAGGGGCGGCCTCAGAGACGGCCGCGGCTTCTTCAACGCCCCGCCAGCTCTCCACTGGCGGGGCTCTTTCTCGAGGATGAAACACGGCTCTTCATAGGCTCTTGGAGGTGTCGTAATAAGACGCAGTCGTGGAGAAGAGGTTCCCCGAGGCTGGGCAGCCGCTGCGGAGATGCTACCTCTTCTCATCAAGCGTGGCGCCGGGTATGCTGCTTCGATCAGCGTAGTGCACAGTATAGTGTCGCGGCTTCAACACTGACACTATGTAGTTGAAGGCCTTCCATGGGTCGCTCTGTGCGCCGCATGTGTAGATGTCTAGAGTGGCGTAGCCGTAGTCGGGCCAAGTATGGAGCGCGATATGGCTCTCCAGTACGAGCGCGATGATCGAGATACCGCCGTGGTAGCCGGTGAAGCTCCAGGTCTTCATCTCCACGAGGTGCATGTTGGCCTTATCCGCTGCCTCGCGGATAACGCGTTCCAGGAGCTCCTTGTCCCATAGGATGGCGGGGTCAACGCCGTACAAGTTGCCGTAGACATGCTTCCCCACGATGAAGTCTTCTTTCATCTGCTCTACTGGCCGTTCCTCAGCCTTAAGCGCCATGACGCGGTCACCTCCCGGTGGTTCTGCACGGTAGATTACCTACACTTGCTACCTCTAATCATGCCAAGCTAGCCGGCCCACACAACGGGGGATATTAGGGTTATGCTCACCTCTCTGAGCAAAACCTGTATTCCCCCGATCCTCCCGGGGCGGCGGGTAGGTCAGCACCGATAGCCCTCTATCTCCAGATTAAGCCTCTCTGCAAGCCTGCATACCTCGCTGACCGGGACAGCAGCTATAGCGCCGTTCTCGCCAATCATTATTGCTATGCCATGTTCAACCTTAACCTTGAACCTTGTCTTCTTCTTAGGCCTTGCTAGCTTCAGTATAGGGCTTAACCCCTGGCTCTTCTTATCTCTCGGCATGGCCGCTAAGCCTCCCCCGAGCTGTACCGAAGTGTCAATGATGAGGAAAGGGCGCGGCGTTAAGGCTCTAGGGGTATGACAGGGCCGTGCTCAGTAGAGCGAAGAGGAGAACAAAAAAGCGTGGAGATGGAGGAGCGTTCGAGATATGCGAGGGTGTTGCTTCCCTTGTGTGCTAGTTGGTTTCCTGCTGTCTCTGCTGTAGGCGGCGCCGCCTCCATCTGGCGCGCCATTCGGCGCTCAGCGCCTCCCTCATGATGCGTCTTCGTTTCCTTTCCTCGAGCTCCTCGAGGACGCCTGGCGTGTCGGGTGTCGCGTAGCGGCCGCCGCCCAGGTCGACGACGCGGCCCTGGCGGCGAAGGCGGCTTAGGGCCCTCCTAAGCCTGTCCTCGCCGGCGGTGCCGCTGAACTCCTCGCGCAGCTCTTTCCAGGTCACCGGCCGCCCTTTGGATTTGATGTATTTATAGACGAGCTCTACTAGCTCCTCGTCGGTGGGTGCCTTCATTACTACTACTTCTTCGTCTTCGTATAGCACTTTTAGGTCAAGGCTCATATTCGTCACACCCCATGCTTTTTAAATGTGACGGTGGGTTCTTGATAAGTATTACCGTAACTGTTACGGTTTCTGGTAATGAGTAGTGTCACCAAAATGCTAAAGTACAGCGCAGAAAAACAAGGCCAAGGAAGAGACCAAGGGCGTGTCAACACGAAACACGCTACAAGGACTAGGACCCTATAGGCCGTCCTCAGTAAATGCCCTTCTAACTATATCAAGGAGGATAGCATTGACCCGCGCCAGTTCACCAAGCACTGAGGCCGAGAGACCAGAGACGTAGACGTGCAGCACGAAGTACAACATGCCAGCTGCGGGGTCCTCCACATACGCCTCGACGAAGCCAGCGGCACTCGCGGTAGCGGTGACCAGCTCCGCGAGCACATCTGTTTCTTCGAAGTCGCCGGAAAGGACTTTATAGGCAAGCATTCTCACATTCTCAACGACGCCAGTCAGCGCGTCACTGAGCTCCCTGCCATACTCGGTAAGTTCGCATCCCTGTGGGCCACAGGATGCGTAGCCAGCGCGTTCAAGCACTCCAAGGGCCGACTCGAGCGCGGAGCACGGCACGCCGTAGCCCTCTATGCGTGCACGCAGCTCTTCGACGCTCAGCCGTCCCTCTAGAAACCGGAGAGCCATGACGATGCAGCGCGCGGTGGGCGAGAGGACGCGTAGTGTACGTTTCTCGGCGCGGAGCAGGAGCTCCTCGACACCATAGCTGTGGTTCAAGGTCCTACACCTGCCGCCCGGCTCGGACTAGCCCAGACACCCGTGGGCATTGTGTGGCCAAAACCCCTCCGATGAGGCATCAACCCCTCGAGGGGCGAGAGGCTAGCCAGCGACAAACCTGCGCGCCAGCACTGAGGGAAGCAAGTACATCAACACAACGGCTAAAACCATGAGTATTATTGCGCCCACAACTGCTACCTTGACGGCGTCGCTGCTTGTACCGAACACGATGGGTATAGGGCCTATCAGTATGACGCCACCCACTTCGCCCTTACCGCCCCGCAGCGCGTAGAGAAGGCCGCCAAACACTATCAGCGCAACCCCTATGAGGATCAACGCGAAGCCGACGGTCACTAGCCTCCAGAACCCCTCCCCGGGCCCCAACGGCCCCAGGCCCTCGGCAGTGTTGAGCCCCGCTGTCGTCACGGAGGAATCACCCAGGCCGGGAGCGATATTCGTGTCTGGGCCCCTTATTCTCGTATGTAGTTGGCGCAGAACCGGGTATGTGTGGGGAGAGGGCGTAGGCGCTATGAGCATATTCGGGTTCCAGCCCTCTGTCCCGTGGGTGCCAACGCGTGACGAAGTCGTAGAGAAGCTGCTGGAGCTCCTAAAGCCGCAGCCGGGCGACCGTGTGTATGACCTGGGCTGTGGCGACGGGAGAATAGCGATAGCTGTCGCAAAGCGGTACCCCGACGCACATGTACGGTGCCTCGAGATACGCCAGGACCTGGTTGAGAAGGCAAAGGCTAACGCCAGGGACAAGAAGGCCAGAGTGGAGATAATAAGAGCCGACTTCTTCAGCTACAACATCGGCGACGCCGACATAGTCTACATGTACTTGCTGACCAGTGTGAACCAGAAGCTTCGCCCCAAGCTTGAGGAGGAGCTCAAGCCTGGAACTGTGGTTGTGACCCTTGACTTCCCCATACCCGAGTGGAGCGAGGTTGCGAGAGTAGAGCTGCCCCGCTCCTGGCAGCGTACACTCTACGTCTACATCGTCGGCTACTCGGATAGGCTACCGCATGAGAGGAGCCAGGAGGCCCTCCTCCGGGGCCTCCAGAGGATAAACCTGGAGGCGCTCCCCGAGCCGGAGCGGGGCCGGATCAAGAGCCTCTTGGGTTAGTCCTTTTTCGTTAGCCGCCAGACAGTCTTGCCGCCAGGGTAGTCCATGAGCTGGATGCCCAGCTGCCCCAGCTCGCTCCGTATCTCGTCAGCCAGGTCGAACATCTTCCTCCGCCTCAGCTCGGAGCGCACCTTCACCAGCAGCTCTACTAGCTGCTCAAAGGGCCCCTCAGTGGCAGCACGTTTCCCGAGCACGTTAAACACGTGGTTGAACTCGGCGAAGAGCCGGGCCGCTATAGCGGCTCCGGTGTAGGACTCCGAGGGCAGTGTCTGCCTGTTCACAACCCTAACGGCCTCCATGACGGCCGCCAGCGCCCTGGCAGTGTTGAAGTCGCTGCTCATTGCCTCGTGGAACGCGTAGTAGGCGTCAAGAAGGCTCCGTGTCTGCTCCAGCCGCTCTCCCCTGAGCGAGGCCTCGGGCTCGGCCTCAGCGAGGAGCCGCTCCACGGCCTCGGCGGCGGCTTCTATCCGGGCGAGCGTGGAGCGTGCCTGCTCGAGCGCCTCCTCGCTGAAGTCAAGCTGTGTCCGGTAATGGGCGCTCAGCAGCCATAGCCTCAGGACCCGTGGCCCCCACTTCCTTATTGCCTCGTTGGCTGGTATGATGTTGCCGAGGCTCTTGCTCATCTTCTCTCCACTTATCGTGAGGTAGCCGGTGTGGAGCCAGTAGCGCACCCAGGGCCTCTTGCCGAAATAGGACTCGCTTTGCGCCCTCTCATTCTCGTGATGGGGAAAGACTAGGTCCTGTCCCCCGCCGTGGATATCGAACTGCTCGCCGAGGTACCTGGAGGACATGACGCTACACTCTATGTGCCAGCCCGGCCTCCCGCGGCCCCAGGGGCTCTCCCAGTAGGGCTCTCCCGGCTTCCACGCCTTCCACAGCGCGAAGTCAAACGGGTGACGCTTCTCTCGGAGAACGTCCTCCTCCTGCCGCCACTGCTCTGGGTGGACCCTGCCGCTTAGCTCGCCGTAGTGAGGGTATGTCGTCACGTCGAAGTAGACGCTGCCGCTGGGTGCGACATATGCGTGGCCCTTCTCTATAAGTCCCTCTATGAACTCTATTATCTCGCTGATATGGTCCGTGACACGGGGGTGAATGTCGACCGTTATGCCGAGGCTGCGCAGCATCTCGAAATAGTCCTTGGAGTACCGGTCCACTATCTCCCGCCAGTCACGTCCCTCCTCGTTAGCTTTCCTGATGATCTTATCATCTATGTCGGTTATGTTCTGTACGTGAAATACGCTGTAGCCACGAAGCTGTAGGTACCGCTTAATGGCGTCGAATGCGACGTAGGTCCTCGCGTGGCCTATGTGCATGTGGTCGTATACCGTTGGGCCGCAGACGTACATCCTCACAATCCCGGGCTCAAGCGGGTGGAACTCCTCAACCCTGTTGCCGAGCGTGTTGCGGACCCGTATTTTGGGCAGTCCGCGCCACTCGATAACTGTGAACCCCATAGCCTCCACCGGCACCCATTGAGCCTGGAAGGAGAAATCTATAGCCCCCTTTGCCGGGTTTTAACGCCTCCGGGATGGCTGCGTATTGTATAGGGTAACCGGCCGGCTTATCGAGGAAATGCTTGCAGAGAAGGAGGCCACAGCTGCTAGGCTTGAGTCGCGGCTCACGCCAAGAGAGACCGAGGAGGCCCGAAGAGACCACCACGCCCACCGCCCACCCATCGCATGCGGTATGACCATCCACACCGGCATAGGCTGCAACTATGGCTGCCTCTACTGCTACGTCCCCGACATGGGGTTCCCCATGAAGCCCAGGCCGTATCCACTCACCGGGGAGCAGCTTGCTTACGCGCTCGCGGTTAACCCCCACTTCGTGCCTGGGCAGTGGGGCACGTTGCTCGCATTCGGCTCGGTCACTGAGCCGTTTATGCCCGAGACCAGGAGGAGGGCGCTGGAGTACCTCGAGGCAACGCGGCGATGGCTGGGGAACCCGCAGCAGGTCTCGACAAAGACACCCCTTGAGGGCCCAGACTATGAGGCCTTCAAGAAGAGCGCTGAGAGAAACATAAGCGTCCTGGTGACGATAGTCACTCTGCGCTACGCGAGGATACTAGAGCCAGCGGCGCCTCCACCCGAGAAACGGTACGAGCTCATAAGGAGGCTCAGTCGAGACGGCTACCACGTTAGCCTCTTTCTCCGCCCCATAATTCCCGGCGTGACCTCGGAGGAGCTGGACGAGATACTCAGCCGCGCGGCAGAGGCGGGAGCGCGGGCGGTCATACCTGGCAGTCTCCGCGTGACCCCCGGGATCCTCCGCAGGCTCAAAGCGGCCGGGATCCCCGGCTACGGCGAGATACTACGCCGCCTTCCTCGAAGGCCCCGCAATGGAAGGGACCAAGTGGTGCTTCACATGAGCGACCTCAAGAGGCTCGCGGCCGAGAAGGCCCGCCGCTACGGGCTACGGGTTCTACCCAGCAGCTGCTCCGCCAACATAGAGGCCCACGGGCTGGCCTGCTGGGTGTGTCGCTGGGGCCCCTGCGGGGAGGAGAAGAAGCTGCCTAAGGTAGACGAGGAAGGCTTAAGGGATGCCTTCGAGGCCCTAGGCTGTAGCGCTGAAAACATCAGTATAGACTCCTCCGCGATACGCGTTGGGCTAGCATGCCGCGGTAGCAGAGCTCGCAGAGCTGTGCTCATAGTCGAGACTGTCGCCAAGCGCCGTGTCATTGTTGAGCGGCAGCCTGGAGCCCGGAGGGGCTAGACTAGATTAGATTAAGGCACCGCGGCTCCACGGGACAGGATGAGGTGTGCAGTTAGAATGACCAAGCTTTACCGCCTCTTCAACCTCATTGTTGCAGCTGAGCCCGCGTATCCCGGGCCGCAGCGGGCGCTGCGCCTCATAAAGACGCTCCTAGGGAACCCGATAGTCTTTGACACGCCGAAGTCGCTTATACTGTTACGTGTAGAGAACCCCTACGAGGCCGTGAAGAGGCTCGAGAAGCAGCTCGGCCCCGAGGACCCGGTACTCAGAGTGGTCCCCCTAGATGGCGAGACTCCTCCCTACGTTGAGGACGTTGCAGAGGCAGCCAGGAGCCTCGTGGAGGAAAAGGCAGGGGCGATAGGTGGGGAGCCGACGTTTGCCATAAAGATAGAGGGTCGCCTCTACAGCCGGGAGCCCGGCGAGCCTCTCCATAGCGCCGACGCCGTTAGGATAATAGCGGATGGCATAGAGCTGCCCGTGAACCTTGACAGCCCCGACCTCTTAGTGCTCGTCAAGGTGGTGCGGCTGAGTAGGGCCCAGCGCTACGCCGGCATAATGGTTGCGCCGCCTGACAGCATCTACTCCAGGGCCAGAAAGTACGGCGCCTAGGCTGCATGGTAGGGAAGAGGGGCTCCGAGGCTTGTCGCAGGAGGGCACTGTGCTAGATGTTGCCGCCTTCGGTGAACCGCTAGGCTACGTGGTCGATGGCGCGACGCCGCGTAGCCTTAGGTTTGTCTCGCCACGGCCCCCGGCCATAGGCGACTATGTGCTGGTTGAGGCCGAGCCGAGGCCGCTTATAGGCCTCGTACGGGCAGTGGGGACGCGCAGCGTCACGCTCTCCTCCCTGCCGGGCGTCTACGACCCGGTGGTCGTTGAGAGGTTGCGGGCCGAAGCCAGCAGGGATGACGTCTTCTTCGAGTGTAGTGTCTCCATAGTAGGCGACGCTGAGAGCCTGGAGATGCCGAGGATGCCCCCGCTGCCGGGCAGTAGGGTCTACCGTGCGCCGCCGGAGCTTCTCGCCAGGCTCTTCGGTGGAGAACCGCCCAGGCGGGTGAGGATAGGCACCTTACTCGCCCGCCCCGATGTGGCTGTCTACGTTGACGTGAACAGGATGGTTACGAGGCATACGGCTATACTCGCGGTAACTGGTGCCGGCAAGAGCAACACCGTGGCGGTCATAGCAGACAGACTGGCTTCCATTGGCGGCACTCTGCTCGTCTTCGATTTCCACGGAGAATACGTCGGCACAGCCATAGGTGGTGGCGTGAACACAATCCCCGCCAAGATAAACCCCCGGCTCCTCAGCATAGGCGAGCTGATGGTGCTCCTGGGCATCGAGCACAGGTTCTACAACCAGGAGCGCGTTCTGCGCAAGGCTCTCGAGATAGTGCGCGCGAAGCAGGTACAGAGGGGCTTCCTCGAAGAGCTCGCCGAGGCTGTGGAGAAGATAAGAAGTCTCGAGAGGCGCCGCGAAGAGTCCACGGCGGCGGTAGCAGTGCTCAACAAGATAGAGGCCCTAGCAGAGCGCTACGGCGACGTGATAGACGACGCAGCACCAGACCCGCTGACGCGGCTTCAGCCCGGCAGGGTAAACGTTGTCGACCTAAGCCGTGTCGACGAGGACGCGGCAGACGTGGTTGTCAGCCACGTTCTCCGCAAGCTGCTTGTCGAGCGAAAGAGGCACAAGCATGGCGAGAAAAGCATGGTCCCCTATCCGGTCCTAGTGGTGCTCGAAGAGGCGCATATCCTCGCGCCGCGCGACGAGGACACTTTGTCCAAGTACTGGCTGGCGCGGGTTGCGCGTGAGGGCAGGAAGTTCGGCATAGGCCTCATGCTTGTGAGTCAGCGACCAAAGGGCCTAGACCCGGACATATTGAGCCAGATGAACAACCTCGTAGTGCTCAGGATTGTTGAGCCCTCGGATCAGCGGTATATACAGGAGGCGAGCGAGAGCTTAAGCAGCGACCTCGTAGAGCAGCTGCCCAGCCTTAACACGGGTGAAGCGATACTCGTCGGCCCCTTTGTCCCAGCACCCGCGCTGGTCAAGATAGACCGATATGGCGGCAGGCTTGGCGGCGGAGACCCCGACGTGGTCTCTGAGTGGGCTAGGCTGAGGGAGAAGGCGGAGGTGCCGCCCGAGGACGTCTACAGCGACCTCCTGTAGGGCTCAAGGCTGGCAGAGGGGGCGTGGTCCTCATAGGGTAATCCCTGCTAGCCTCAGTGGCGGGGTGCGCCGCTAGGGATGGACACGGTCCACGTTCTCCACGTCTCGGATACGCATCTCGGCTACCGCCAGTACGGGCTCTTTGAGAGAGAAATAGACATCTATGATGTTTGGAACGAGATAATCGACATAGCCCTTAGGGAACATGTAGACATGGTTGTTCATAGCGGTGACTTGTTTGACACGAGCAGGCCGCCGCCTCAGGCCATACGGGAAGCGGTACGTGGGCTCCGCAGGCTACGTGACGCAGGTATACCCGTAGTTGCCGTCATGGGTGACCACGATGTGCCCAAGAGGAGGCAGTTGCCGCCAAACGCCCTCCTAGACGATCTAGGCCTCCTTGCGACCCTTGGCCTCCGAAGCGTCTACGAGGCTAGAAAGGTTCGCTCACGAAGCGGCGTGGAGGTCCACGTGGCGGGCGTTACTAACCAGAGAGGACCGGCTGCAAGGCAGAGGCTCCATGACTACCTGGCACGCCTCCCACCGAGTAATGGTATCTCACTCTTGTTGCTTCATCAGACTCTTCAAGAGGTGGCTCCTGACTACGAGCTAGGCCTTGGAGACCTTCCACGCGGCTATAGCTACTATGCGCTCGGCCACATCCATGTTCACCGCGGGTGGCGCCTCGGCGAGGCCTATGCCGCCTACCCGGGGTCCCCGGAGGCTCTCCGGCTCGACGAGGCGCGGCAGCAGAGCGAACGCTACGTGCTCCTAGTCGAGGCCAAGCCAGGCACAACGGTGAGCTTGGAGAGGGTTAAGCTTCGGAGGCCTCGGCCACAGTTCGTCGAGGAAATAGTCTTCCGCGATATGGACTCGCTGCGGGCAAGCCTCCTACGGCTACGTGAGAGGATATCCCGCTACCCGCCCGAGCGTAAGCCCCTCCTTCACCTCTTCGTTAAGGCTGTGCCTAGGAGCGCGAAGATGCAGGTGTATAAGCTGGCGGAGCAACTGTTTCGTCATACAACTCTCGCATACCGCCTAAACATTGACGTCTTCGAGGAGGAGCTTCCACGCAACCTCCAAAGGCCTAGCGAGATCGACGTCGTCGAGCTGCTGGGCGAGCTTCTCCGCGACAAGCAGCTGGTGGAGCTGGCACAGCGTCTGATGGAGATAGCCCGGTCGGGCGGCACAAAGAACACGATAATGGATGAGATGTTCAGGGCGCTAAAGGAAACGTATGGTATTGATTAGGGGTTGCGTCGGGGTGTCCTAGAGGTGAGGATCGAGAGGGTCGAGATAGAGAATGTGCTCAGCCATAGGTTGACGAGGATAGAGTTCCCGGCCGGCGTGGTTGCTATCGTTGGACCGAACGGCGCGGGCAAGACGAGCATAGTTGACTCTATATCTTACGCGTTGTTTGGGACTCATAGCCGCGACCCCCAAGGCAGGAAGAGGCAGGCGCTCCTACGACTGGGCGCGGCCAGGGCCAGGATAGAGCTGGTCTTCGACGCTAACGGTAGGAGATACCAGGTTGTGAGAGAGTTCTCTAGGACAGGGAGCACCAGCGCTATGCTTACGCTTGTAGAGGAGGGCGGTAAACGGAGACTGCTGGCAAGGAGCGTTAAGAGCGTTGAGGCCGAGCTAGCCAAGATATTTGGTATGCCGCTTGATCTTGCACAGAGACTCTACATAACCAGGCAGGGCGAGCTCGACTCTATACTTGTTGACAAGTCAAAGCGCCTGGATCTTCTAAACTCGCTCCTACAGCTCAAGGAGATGGAGACAGTATACGAGATGCTCGGTAATATATACCGGCAGCTACAGCGCGAGAAGGCCATCTACGAGAAGCGCTACGAGGAGATGTTGCGAGAGGTAGAACGCTTAAAGAAGAGCAGACAGGAGTTGAACAGCCTTCGCCGTGCCGTAGCAGAGCTAGAGCCCAAGGTTAAGGGCATCGAGGAAGAGATAGGTAGACTGGAGGAAGCGGCCCAGAAACTCCACGCCCTACGCCAGGAGCTGGCTGGGACAAGGCAGCAGCTCGGAGCTGTGGAGGAGAAAGAGCGCATCCTCGAAGACAGTCTACACGAGCGAAGGGATAGGCTGAGGCGTGCAGAGGAGGCAGCCAGTACGCTGGAGAAACTCCGTCCCGAGCTAAAGGTTCTTGAAAAACTCGAGGAGGCACGTGAGCTCGCTCAGCGGCTCGCTGAGACCCGGGAGGCGCTAGAGGAGCTAGAGGCCAAGAGGAAGAGGATAGAGGAGCAACTAGGCCGCATGAAAGATCTTGAGGCACGGGCTAGGGAGCTCGAGGAGCTGCGCCAGAAACTCGAGAGGCTCGAGCCCGAGGCAAGGAGATACATAGAGCTCAAGAAGAGTGTTGACGACACACAGAGGGAGCTCGACGAGGTTAACGCTGAGGCTGCTGAGCTACGTAAGGCGATAGAGGCGGAGGTGCGTAGCGTCCTAGGCCTCGAGCCCGGAGACCCCCTCGCCGTGGGCGAGAGGCTAGCAGCGATAAAGGACAAGCTGGATGAGCTGCTGGAGAAGGCCAGGCAGCGCCGCGAGAGAGTAAGCAACGAGATAGCTAAGCTGCGCCAGAAACGGGAGGAGCTTTCCAACTACCTCGACATGCTAACTAGCGCAGAGGGTGTCTGCCCTCTCTGCCGGCGGCCCCTTGACGAGAGGCATCGCGTGCAGCTGATACAGCAGCTCCGCTCCGAGAAGAAGCGCATCGAGGCAGACCTGCAGCGCTTGTCAAGGGAGCTTGCGCTCGTAGAGAGCGAGATACACGAGTTGGAGAAGAAAAAGCGGGCAGTGGAGAGGCTTCTTGACCGTATACGTGGCCGCTATGAGAGGCTTCGCCTTCTTGTAGAGCGTAGCGAAGCCCTGGCCAGAAACCTTGAAGAACTCCGCCAGGACTTCCTGGCAGCATTTACATCGTACAAGGAGTATGAGGAGGCTAAAGCGCGTATACGTGAACTGGAAGGTGCTGAGAGGGAGCTAGCGGAGCTCCGTGCACTGAAGCTACACTTGGAGAGCATCGCCGACGAGGAGGCTAGGAAACGGACCGAGGCGGAGAGGATAGCAACTAGGCTAAACACTATCCTCAAGGAAGCTGGTGTCAATATCGAAGAGCTCGAGGAGAAGCTCCGGGACCTGCAGAGGCTGAGGCTCGAGGCGGCGCGTCTGGAGCAGCTTGCCTCGGAGCTCGACGCTCTACGCGCGAGCGTTGAGGAGCTTGAAAGTGAGCTTGCGGGGCTACGGGCTGAGCGGCTCCGGCTCCAGGAGAGGCTTCGCGGTCTCGAGGAGGAGCTGGCCAGGTATGAGGGCGTCGAGGAGGAGCTTCGTGAGAAGAGGCGCCAGTACCAGGAGCTCCGCGACCAGATAGCCAGAATGAAAGGTAGAATTGAGCAGCTAGAAAGGGAGGTTACGAGGCTCGAGGTTGTACAAGAGGAGGCTAATAGACTGAAGAATAAGCTA
The DNA here is from genome assembly GCA_027062725.1 of Pyrodictiaceae archaeon. GTDB lineage: Archaea > Thermoproteota > Thermoprotei_A > Sulfolobales > Pyrodictiaceae > QNYQ01. Next base: position 26,099 of record JAMOSW010000024.1, read on the forward strand.
GAGGCCTACATGTCGGCACTTGCGGCTGTGGAGAGGCTTCGCCGCGTATTCGGCCCACAAGGCTTGCCCCGCCTGGTTAGGGTCAAAGCACGGAACGTAATCGAGTACCACTTAAGGGACATGCTTGCAAGGTTCAACCTTGACTTCGTCGACGTCCGCCTGGGTGATGATTATGAGGCGGTGATAGTGTCTAGGGACGGAGAGAAGACCGTCAACATGCTCAGTGGCGGGGAGAGGGTGGCCCTCGCAATCGCGTATAGGCTTGCCCTTGCCAGGGCGGTTGGTGGCAGGCTAGGCTCCCTGGTAATGGATGAGCCGACAATACATCTTGACGAGGAACGCAAACGCGAACTGATAGACATAATACGCTACGGGCTAGAGGCGACCGGACTCCAGCAGCTCATAATAGTAACGCATGACCGCGAGCTAGAGGAAGCAGCCGACATCGTACTTGAAGTAAGGAAAGAGAACGGCGTGAGCCGGGTAGAGCCCCGCGAGCCCCTAGCTGCGGCGGAGGGGCTCAAGGCAGCTCCTACAGGCTAGCCCAACAGCATCCCAGCCCTCAATAACCCTGATACCCTCCTTGACGCTCTCTTCTCTTAGCTCAAACACGCCATCCCTCATCCTAGCCAGCGCTATCCGCGCACGGGGCGCGTAGACGGCGAGCACGCTCCCTAGAAGCTCTACGGGACGCCACGGGCCGGCCTCGCTCCTTACACGCCTCAGCCACGACAGCGGCTCAACGCCGGCCTCGACAAGGCTGCCGGCATAGAAACGGGTATATAGGCAGGCTCTCGTCCAGGGACCGGCTGGCATCGAGGCTAGCAGCTTCTCGCTGTAGCCTCTCCCCCTTTCCCAGAGGCAACGGCCCCATCCATCCAGGCCCTCACGGCGGGCTGCACAGCGCCGCGCATCCTCGAGGTCGGGTAGCCTGGAGAGAAGGGGAGGCACAGTGGCCACGACGAGCCAGCCATCCACATACGCCTCAGCGCCGCTGCCGACATCGCTAGCGTCGACCGCGACAAGCTGCAAACCGTTCACTCTGCCCTCAAGCACTGTGCGGAGAGTTAGCGTTAACACAGTTGAGCGCCTAATGGGCAGCCCATAGAGGTTAAGCCCGGGTCTGGAGTCGACGATAACCTCAGCGTCTACCTGGCCATAGGGTGGCCAGGGCTGGGGCAACGGCGCTGGCGTGCACGGCGTAGCCTTCATGGAGTTTATCGTTGCCGCGGGCACGCTGTATTCTAGTACAAGCTTGCTGCCCGCCGGCTCGGCGAGCCACGAGCCAGTCAAGTCAGCCACGTGGGGCCCATAGAGGCTGCAGGTAGACTCTATCCTAACACTTGCTGCTATGCCGCTGCTAGCGTCAATATAGGCCCAGTAGCTGCAGGGCAAGAGCACCGCTCACCTCCATGTCCCGTCTCGGTGCTGCTTTCGGGGCTCTAAGTATCATTGAATAGGGGAGAAGTAGGGCGTGGGCGAGGTCTCCGCGGCCTCTAGCGCCGGCCCCGGGTTCACTGTCCGCCTATCGGCGGCCTCGCCCCGGGTAACGGCCAGGTAGAGAATAGAGTGCGGTGATTTGGGGGATTAACAGCATTACATCTCGTGGTCGTATCTCTGAGTTCGCTCCACTATGTGGGCTTCCGGTGGGCTTGTTCTATGTGCTATCCATTTGTAGTAGCATATTCCGGACAAATGTACGGGAAAGTGGGGGTAATCTTTTTACAAGCGTACGGCGACCGGCTTGACTGGGCGAACATATATGCGGTTAAACGAAAGACTATCCGAAATACAGTCCAAGGCCCGTTGGGTTGAGCTTCATTTCGTTGACCTAGTTGGCTACATGAGAAGCGTTACCGTGCCGGCACGGGAGCTGGACAGGAAGGCTGTAGAAGAAGGAATGAACCTCCTTGACGGAAGCAGTGTTGAAGGCTTCGCGGGGATAGAAGAAAGTGACTTCAAGCTACGGCCTGACCTATCTACGTTTGCGATGCTCCCTTGGGCGGAGAAAACTGCAAGGATAATAGCTGATGTATACACGTTAAATGGCCGCTTTGCTAGAGACCCACGCTACATTGCTGACCGCGCGTTAGACTACCTTGAGGAACAGGGGCTCATGGCGTTCTTCGGTCCTGAGATAGAGTTCAAGATAATAGATGGACTCTATCTTGACGTTGATGCTCCCCACCGTGGCCTAGGCTACCGCGTAGAGAGTCGTGAGATGAAGGAAGAGGTGGCTATCTCTTTCCAGCGCGTTAAGAAGGCATACCACACACCTACTCCGATAGATAAGGTTGCCGCGATACGCTACGAAATAGCAGAGGTACTTGAGGACTACTTCGGCTTTACAATCGAGGCTCATCATCGTGAAGTGGCTGCAATGGGTCAAGTAGAGATAAACTTCCGCTTCGGGGACATTAAGACGTCGGCTGATAGGGTTATAACGTTAAAGTACGTTGCCCGCAACGTGGCTGCAAAGCATGGCTGCGCCGTAACCTTCATGCCCAAATTGGTGGCAGGCGACAACGGTAACGGTATGCACACACACGTTAGCCTTTGGGACAAGAATAGTGGAAGGAACCTCTTCTATGATCCGAGCGATGAGTATGCCGAGCTCAGCCAGACCGCGAGGTACTTCATCGGCGGCATATTGGAGCATGGTCGCGCACTCGCAGCCATAGTCGCGCCGACCGTTAACAGCTACCGCCGCCTCGTGCCGGGCTATGAAGCCCCGGTCTATCTCGTCTGGAGTAAGGGCAACCGCAGCGCGGCGATAAGGATACCGTTCTACGAGAGAGGCGTCGAGAAGTCGAAGAGGATAGAGTTCCGCAGTCCAGACCCCAGCGCCAACCCCTACCTGGCATTCGCGGCGATACTCGCGGCAGGACTTGACGGCATAAAGCGGAAGATAGAGCCCGGCGACCCTGTCGACAAGAACGTGTACGCTATGAGTGAGGAGGAGAAGCGCCGCCTCGGCATACGGGAGCTCCCCAGGAGCCTTGACGAGGCGCTTGACGAGCTAGAGAGTGACCATGACTTCCTGTTCCCAATATTCACTAAGGAGGCGCTTGAGAGCTATATAGAGGTCAAGCGTGCCGAGGCCGAGGGTCTGCGCCAATACCCTAACCCGATGGAGGTCTACATGTACTTCAGCCTCTAGCTTCCCCTAAGGGCCCGGGTCTTTCCCTACCACCTGGTACAGTCAACGCCTCCTCCCCCGCAACCGATGCCACTCTCATTGCGTTCCCAGGCTTTTTCCGCCTAAGCGTGGCGGACTAGGCGGAGCACGGATGCCACGAACGCTGCAAGCAGCGCAGCCAGCACGGCGGCAGCCAGGTGGCGGTCCCCGACTCGCCGTAGGGTGGCGGCTGCAAGGGGCAATGAGGCCAGGGCCCCTGCGGTCAATGCGGCTGCGTGGGGGAGCTCCAGGTAGCCCCTGATACCATACACGGCTGCTACTGCGATGAACGCTGGCAGCTTGACGAGAGGTGTGAGAGCTATCGCGGTCTTGATGCTCACGCCCGAGAGGGTCTGCGCCGCGGCTATCAGTGCGCTGAAGCCTCCTCCGATAAGTGCCTTTTCGACGCCCGCGATGCAGCCCGCTGTAGCGGCTACCACCCTAGACCTCCTGGCCTCTATTGTGGCGTTGTGGGGCCGTAGAACTGCTACGGCCATAGCCGCGAGAAGAACAGCCAAGGCGATGGTATAGAGGCTCAGCACGAAGTCTCGGGGAAGACCTGAAGCGGCTAAGGCGGTGAGAGCCGCAGCTATCGACGAGGAGACGGCTATCGTGGCTGCCGTGCTCTGTACGCCAGAGGCGTTGCCTACATTGCCGCTCTTCCTATGCACTGCTACCGCGGGGAGCGCGGTCGCAATCTGGGCTGTCGCAGCCGCGGCCGCCACTGTGCGAGGGTCGTAGCCCAGCAGGGAGGCTAGGAGTATGCTGGCTGCTAGGCCGAAGCCTAGGCCGAGGCCGTAGTCTGCTATGCCTGCGACGAGCCCCGTGAGGAGCCACACGGCTATAGTGGTGTCTAGCGTCGACTCCAGCCACCTCACCTTGTTTAATTAGATGTCATTACTAGCGACACCGCGACGCTCTTTAATAAGATTTAATTAATGAGCTTATGTTGTCGCCCTCCTGGGTGTACCGTTTTGACAGAGCAACGAAGAAAGTCCAGATATACGACAGTCTCGATACCAGTGAGCCTCTATGAGCGCATACAGAAGCTGATAGAGGGGACAGGCTTCACCAGCGTCTCGCAGTTCGTCACCTACGTTCTAAGAGAAGTCGTCGCGGAGATGGAGGAAGAGAAGCTGAAGAGTAGCGGCGTCAGCGAGGAAGAGAAACGCGAGATAATCGAGCGCCTAAAGCGCCTAGGCTACATCTAGGCAGTGCCACCTAGGAGGCTGTAGAGCCATGGTCTCAAGACCTCATGGCGGCAGGCTTGTGGACCGCGTTGCCCGTGGCAGGGCAAGAGAGAGGCTCCTCGCTGAGGCCCGCGAGATGCCTCGACTAGAGCTCAGCGCCAGCCTCGCCGCAGATGCTGCAAACATAGCCCACGGCGTCTATAGCCCGCTCGAGGGCTTCATCGGGAGCGAGGACTACCAGAGTGTCCTCGACCAAATGAGGTTAAGTAACGACCTTCCATGGACAATACCGATAGTTCTCGACGCGTCTAGGAGCGAGATAAAGAGCTTTGAGGAGGGCGACGAGATAGCACTCTATTACCGCGGCGAGCCTCTCGCAGTCATGTATGTTGAGGAAGTGTACACCTGGGATAGGAGGGAGTACGCCGAGAAGGTCTTCAAGACAAGCGACCCTGCGCATCCTGGTGTGGCGCGGCTAGCCCGGAGGAAGGAGTACTTCGTAGGCGGACCCTTGATGCTTATCCAGGACCCACCGGAGAGGTTTGAGAAGGTCCGGCTATGGCCCAAGGAGACACGGGTGCTTTTCGAGGCCAGAGGCTGGCGGACCATAGCGGCGTTCCAGACACGGAACGTGCCTCACCTCGGCCACGAGTACGTACAGAAGGCTGCCCTAACATTCACCGACGGTCTCTTCATTAACCCGCTCGTGGGCTGGAAGAAGCCCGGCGACTACAGAGACGAGGTCATCGTGGAGGCCTACAAGGCGCTCATAGAGCACTACTATCCCAGGACTAGCGTCGTGTTCTCCGTGCTGCGTATGGAGATGCGGTACGCGGGGCCCAGGGAGGCTATACACCACGCTATCGTGAGGAAAAACTTCGGCGCCACCCACTTCATAGTGGGCCGCGACCATGCCGGCGTAGGCAACTACTATGGGCCCTACGAGGCCTGGGACCTCTTCCGCGAGTTCCCCGACCTGGGCATAACGCCGCTGTTCGTTAGAGAGGCCTTCTACTGCCGGAAGTGCGGCCAGATGGTCAACGAGAAGATATGTCCCCACCCAGAGGAGTATAGGGTGAGGATAAGCGGTACTAAGCTCCGCAAGATGATAATGGAGGGCAAGAGGCCCCCAGAGTACATGATGCGCCCCGAAGTAGCTGACGTGGTGCTCAGCTTCCCCAACCCATTCGTAGAGGAGGCGAGCGAGGACTAGCCAGTCATGAAGAGCTGGTGCAGCCTCGACGAGACGCTGGAGGGTCGAAGGGTTTTCCTCGTCTTCCACTGGGACGCCGACGGTGTCGCAACAGCGGCTATGGTCGCCCGCCACCTCGCAGGCCTCGGCGGAGTCGTCGAGGCGGCCGCGACACCCAGAATAGGCAGCTACAGCTGGACAGCAATACCCAAGCCGCCCCCCGGAGCCGAGCTGGTGGCAGTCCTAGACTATGGCATACCCGGTGCCGACTACGACCGCTACGCCTCGGAGACAGACAAGCCGCTCCTCGTCATCGACCACCACCGGGTGGAGCCGTCGCGTGGAGGCAGGGTAACCTACTGCAACCCGGTCGCCGAGGGTATGGGTGGCGAAGAGGAGTACCCCTCGGCCAGCATGCTCGCCGCGAGGCTCCTAGGCCGCCGATGGGGCGGCGACCTCTTCCTAGCGGCCCTTGGGGCGGTGGGCGACCTAGCCCCCTTCTATGACGCGGGCCGCCCGCACCCAGGCCTAGAGGCGGCCAAGGCCTACGCCAGCCAGGCGGGCGTAAAGCTGGGTCAACTGCGCGACCTAGCGGACAGGCTGGACTCCTGCTACCGCCTCCTATGGGGCGACTGTCTAGTCCACGCCGTTAAGGAGGCAGCGCTGAACCCCTACATGCTGCTGGATGACCACCGCCTACTAGAGGCCCAGGAGAGGAGCAGGAAGCTGCTCGAGGAGGCACTCGCTGAGCTCAAGTCCGCTGGTAGGGTCTGCGGCTTCGAGGTCTACACGCTGGTCATGGACGCGCTGGTTACGAGCGCAGTGGGCCGACGGCTCGCAGCCACCAGGCCCCGCGACGTGGTGGTGCTCATCCACCACATACCCAGCCGCCGCGGCGGCTACGTCTACGTCCGCGGCCTCTCCGCTGACCTCTCATGGCTCCACAGGGAGGCCCGGCGACGGGGGCTACGCGCGGGCGGGAAAACCAACGTAGCGGTGCTCGAGTACAGCGGTGATGGACCCCATGAGGGGCTCAGGCTGCTCGAGGAGCTCTGTGGTGGAAGGAGATAGAAGCCGCGGAACGGCCCTGGGTTCCCGTCGGGGAGGGACTGTAGCTGCCTTGCCGAGGCGTGTGTTCGTGCTTGGCCTGGACTCTATGCCCCCCAGCGTCCTCTACGACGGAGGCGATGTCGGCGCCTTCGAGTACCTCCGGGGCCTCGTGGAGGAGGCACAGCGCTACCGTATGAGGAGCTGCCACCCGCCGATAACTGTCCCCGCGTGGATGGTGATGTTCACGGGGCGGACTCCCGGCGAGCTGGGCATCTACGGGTTCCGGCACCGGAGGCCCGGAGAGTTCGGCTACTATATAGTCAACAGCGGCTACATCCGCTACCCCACCCTCTGGGAAAGTCTTGGTCGCCGGGGGCTGCGTGTAGGCGTCTACGGCGTGCCCCCGACCTATCCGCCGAAGCCCGTCCACGGGTTCCTGGTGACGGACTTCACCACACCGGGCCCAGACAAGCCCTACACGTTCCCGCCCTGGCTCCGCCGCGAGCTCGAGAGAACAACCGGGCCGACGATATTCGACATAGTCTACAGAAGCCACGACAAGGACCGTGTCGCGAGGGAACTCTTCCACATGCTGGAGAACCATCAGCGCCAGGTAGAGTACCTGGCCACGCGGAAGAACTGGGACTTCTTCGCCTATGTAGAGATAGCGGTTGATCGTGCACACCATGCTTTCTGGAAGTATTTTGACCAGAGCCACCCAAGGTACGAGGAGCACCCCGAGTACAGCCGCGTCATACCAGAGCTATACCGAAGGATAGACAAATGGTTCGAGAAGCTCCACAAGCAGCTCCCCCGGGACACGGTAGTTGTCATAGTCAGCGACCACGGCATAAAATCTATGAAGGGTGCGTTCGCGATAAACCAGTGGCTCGCGGAGCAGGGCTACCTAAAGCTAAAGGTAGACCTGTCGGGCTTGAAGCCGGGCACAGACCTACGCGAGGACATGATAGACTGGGGCGGCACAATAGCGTGGGCCTGGGGCGGCTACTACAGCAGGCTCTTCATAAACCTCAAGGGCCGGGAGAAGCACGGAACCGTGGAGCCCAAGTACTACGAGGAGACAGTCAAACAGATCAAGAAAGACATCGAGAAGATAAGGGGCCCCAACGGGGAGAGCTGGCAGAACATGGCTTACCGCCCAGAGGAGCTCTACCCCGAGGTCAACGGCGACGCGCCAGACCTCATGGTGTACCTGGACGACCTCTGGTGGCGCCCTGCGGGCACCATCGGCTGGCCCAGCCCATACCTGGAGGAAAACGACAGGGGCCCCGACGACGCGGTCCACGACTGGTTTGGCGTCTACGCGGTCTACGACCCCGAGGGGACAATCGGCAAGGGGGACCAGGGGGAGATACAGATACACGAGATAAGGCGCCATCTAGAGGAGATAGTACTGTCAAGGCAGTAACTCGACGCCACCGAGCGGCCTTACGCCTCTTCCCCAATATACTCCATCACTTTGGCTAACAGCTTCTCCACGTTTGTCTCAACGGTGTCCTCTACAGTGTCGAGGACTAGGTCAGGGTTCTCCGGGGGCTCATAGGGGTCCGTTATGCCCGTGAAGTGGCTTATCTCGCCACGCAGAGCCTTCCTGTAGAGCCCCTTCGGGTCCCTCCTGATGCACTCCTCCACGGAACACCTCACGTAGACCTCAACAAAGGGGACATCCTCTTCAATTATCTTCCGAACCTCCTCGCGCACAGCGCGGTACGGAGAAACGAAGCTAGCGAACACTATGACGCCATTCCTGGCGAGGAGGCGCGCTATCCACGCGACACGAAGGAGATGCCTTCGCCGCTCCTCACGTGTGAACCCTGCATCTGGGTTAATCGTCTTCCTAACCCAGTCGCCGTCAAGCACCTCAACGCGGTACCCCTTGCGGCGGAGCTCCTCCGCCGCGCGGGTGGCGAGAGTGGTTTTCCCGCTACCTGGGAGCCCAGTCAGCCAGACAACAAGCCCCTTCTCCAAGCACCGCGGCTCGGCCATCCCTTGCTGTCACCCCACGCCTACGGACGGCAACATACACGCTGGTCCGGCAATAACGGTGACCCAGCAGTGCCCCGAGGAGTGGAGGGCTGCAGGAGAAGAAGTAGACCTGCCGGGTAGGGCTCAGTGTTTCCGGCTCTCCACATCCCCGCCCCGCGGCGGATAGAGAGACCCTCTTATCCATCACCGCCTTCGCGTCACAGAATGCGCCCCCAGGGGCCTCTTAACCCCTACCTCCGGTGCAAGGCCCCGCCACGGGTTTTGACGCCTCGTGCAGCGCCTCGGCGACACGTATGCCGGCGCTCCTCAGTGCCTCAACATTCTCCCTATACCCCCTGGCCGCGCCGACTATGGCCCCTGAGTGCCCCATCCTCTTGCCAGGCGGCGCGGTCCTCCCCGCTACGTAGGCAGCCACGGGCTTCGGGTAGCCCTCTCTACGAGCCGTGCCGCTCTCTCCTCCATGTCGCCCCGACCTCGCCAATAAGGAGGATAGCCTCTACGGTGTCGTCGCGCGCCGCATCTTCGAGGTCGTCGATGAAGTCGTAGCCTACCAGCGGGTCGCCTCCCACGCCTAGTGCGGCCCTTTGCCCAATGCCTGCCCTTGAGAGCATCGAGGCTATCTCGTAAGTCAGTGTGCCGCTCCTAGAGAAAAGCTGCAACACGGCCAGAGGTAAACGCCTCCGGAGGCATGATGCCGTACTTGGCTACCCAAGGCACTATTGCCCCCGGCATGTTAGGTCTCACCACGTAGCTGCCCCTCATGCGCGCATATGAAAAAGGAAACCTATCGCGTCATGGACCGGTATGTGCTCGGTGATAACGATGACGGCCCTGACTACAGCATCTACAGCCTCGTAGACCACGTCGGCGGCGCCGGCAGCAGGCACAAACACTACAGAAACCAAAGCCTCCGGGTGCTCAGCCACAGCCTCCTCAACACTATCATAGACGGAGACTCCATTGACAACGGCGCCGCCTTTGCCGGATGTAACCCTGGCCACCACCCGTGCATCCATGGTCGAGCATCAGCCGCGTATGCAGCCTCCCCTGCCGGCCCGTAACCCCCATGCGCATCGACGCGGGGCGATGAGTAGTGCAGTCCCAGTAGTCTGCTGGACAAAGGAGTTCTCGCTCCGCATCGTCTTGAAGAGAGTAGGTTATGGCGGCACGCGCGGCATCCACAAGGTCATGATAGGTCTTGATGTCGGTCTTCCTCAGAACCTCGACGTCCTCCCTGGCTGTACCGTCCTCCATCTTTACCACAAGGGGCTTAGAGAACTACCCACCGTCAAGGCGCCTCCACAATACCGCGGGCCCCTCGTCGCAACGCGTTATGTCGCCAAACATACTCATAGGAACACTCCTAGTCACTACATTGCGGCCTAGGATGTTGAAGGCAGCCTTCATGTGCTCAGCTGAAGCGCTGCCGCCTAGGTCAAGGAACAAGGAACGACGCGACAATATCCATACATAGTCGCTATTGTCAGAGCGGCGTCGTTGCCTACAACCACGACACCCTCACCGACTTCGACAAATGACAGCCTACGTCGTCAACGGCGAGGAACCGCTTCGCAACGAACTCGGGCAAACGCACATGCAGCCGCCCTCTACAACAATTCTAATATAGCGTATGGCGAACAGCGGACCATTTTAATATAATAATACGATAATGTAGAAAAACATTAGATGTAGCGAACCGGCAGCCTGCAAGGCGCCGTAAACAAAAATACCGCCGCACCAGGCCGTCTACACACCTACGGCCGAGGGCCCTCCCGAGGAGCCCTGTATGCGGCGGTCGTCTAGCCTGGACTAGGACGCCGGCCTTCCAAGCCGGCGATCCCGGGTTCAAATCCCGGCCGCCGCACCAAACACAACCTTCTAGCCCGTTCCCCCGCTCCTCAGCTCCTCCATGTACCGGCGGGTTCCCGTGCCCTCCTCATTTCCGGCAGCCCTGTCCAGAGCCTCATTCTCTGGACGATAGAACAAGTAACAGCGGACATGGCAGCGACTTCTCTAAATGTCAAGCTCTCGTGGGCGGCGCGGCGCCTTAGACTCCGGTAGATACCGTGTTGGCTGTGTGCCCTAAGTTTTCGCGGCTAAACATCTTCTCTGACTTGCCGTGGACATCTGTAGCTACAACGGCTTTGCCGCTAGTGCGGCGTATGACGAGGTCGGCGTTTGGTTTCCCGGTACCCCTTTACAGCTAGCTCCTTCGGCGACTGGGCTGCCCATTTCGAGTAGTCACCGGCCCATAAGCGCTCTCTGGGCGAGTAAATACGTCACGATTAGCGTGATTGCATACTACCGCTAGAGTTGCGGTGCTCCGCCCCCTCTCAGTAACGTGTGACATGTCTTGCAATCTCCAGGGCGCTGAGACGGCATCTAATGTATGGTTAGTTTTATAGTTTTAATAATCAAAAATAATATCTTTAAACTATATAAGGATTGAAGCATAGTAGTAATACATTCATTATTGAACTAGACAGCTTCCAGAGCTGCTTCATCGCCTCCCGTCTCAGCGCCCCCTGCCAGAGGCGATGAAGTAGAGCTTGTGGTGGAGAAGCGGGTGGGAGAACAATCTCCGAAGGCTTCCTCTCGGCATGCTCAGTCTACGCCTGGAATAGGCCATGGCTGGGCTTGCGTGCTGGCAGAGAAGAAGAACACATGTCCTATAGAGTCAGTAGCGACAGTCAGCGTAGCCTGCTCAGCATCGGCCTCCCTGGCCTCCACCATACGCCATCGGCAACCCTAAAGTAGAGCTTCGTCGTTCTCAACTATGACAACTATGCCCTTGCTGACACCAGAGCCAAGGTGGCGTATGTAGTCGTCTCGGGAGGCCTCCTCGCATAGTCTCCGCGTCTACTCTAGGCTAGGGAGCTTCCGCCAAGCCGGCCAGCCGGCTTGGGCATCGAAGGAGATGGGGGAGTTATCCTTATAGGGGCCTCGACCGTGGCCAGTTGTCTTCACGGTGCGCCGCCGTAGCTCAGCGGGAGAGCGCCCGGCTGAAGACCGGGCGGTCCGGGGTTCGAATCCCCGCGGCGGCACCAATATGGACCGCCCGGGAGTGGGGCTGTGCGCCCCTCCTGTCTCCTTGTCCTCTCGGGACTGTTTCTCCCACGTGTCTTGTCTTTGGATGGGTTCTCCGTTTTTCCCTGGGCGGGTGTCTGCCGATGATGTCGACTTGCCCAGAGGAGCCGTTGTTGGCTGTGAGCTGGTACCGTGGCGGCTGAGGCTCAATAGGGTTTTAGAGGGGGGTTGCTTGGTGTGGCGGCTGTGCCTGGGGGTTTGCCGGTAGCGGCTAGTGGGGTGGTTGGTGCTGAGCGAGCAGTACCGGTATATTGTGCGTATAGCTGGTGTGGATATACCGGGTGACATGAAGCTAGCTCATGGCCTTGCTCTCATAAAGGGTGTTGGGTATAACTTTGCGCTTGCCCTCTGCAGGCTCACTGGGCTTGACCCCGAGAAGCGTGTCGGGTTCCTAACCGATGCTGAGGTCGAGAAGATAGAGAAGGCTCTCCGCGACCCGAAGGCCATAGGGATACCGTCCTGGATGCTGAACCGCCGCAAGGACTATGAGACAGGGAAGGACCTTCACCTGATAGGCGCTGACCTAATCTACTACGTGAGGCGCGACATCGAGCGCGAGAAGAGGATAAGGAGCTGGAGGGGTATCCGCCACGCCCTTGGCCTCAAGGTGCGTGGCCAGAGGACCGCTACCACGGGCCGTATCGGTATGACGGTTGGTGTGAAGAGGAGGAAGTAGCCCCAGGGATAAGGGATCTGTGTGGAGGGGGTTGAGCCGTGGGTGACCCAAAGAAGCCTCGTAAGAAGTGGCAGGGCCCTAAGCACCCCTGGATAAAGGAGAGGCTGGTCCGCGAGATCGAGTTGATGGGTAAGTACGGGCTGCGTAACAAGAAGGAGCTTTGGCGCCTGGAGACTCTGGCGAGGTACTTCCGTCACCGTGCTCGTGGCCTGCTGGCGCTGCCTCCGGAGATACGTGAGCAGGAGGAGAAGAGCCTTCTGGCCAGGCTGTTCGAGCTGGGCGTGCTCCCGGAGAACGCGACGCTTGACGACGTCCTCGGCCTCAATGCGGAGCATTTCCTTGAGAGGAGGCTGCAGACAATAGTGTACCGGAAGGGCCTGGCAAGGACTATCCACGAGGCAAGGCAGCTCATAGTGCATGGCCATATAGCGATAGCTGGGCGGCGCATAAGGAGCCCAGGCTACCTGGTGAAGCGTGAAGAGGAAGAGCTAGTGGACTACGCGCCTACCAGCCCCTACGCCGCCAAGACGGCGGAGCAGCAGGAGGGCAGTGAGGAGCTACAGGCCTAGATGCCTGCTTAAAAACTGGCTTGAGCGACCTCAGCGTCAGCGCGGGGTGAAGTAGGCCGTGGCGTTCCATGCCCGTGAGATAAAGTGGGGCGTTGCGCACATCTATTCAAGCTACAATAACACGATAATACACATTACCGACCTCACGGGTGCCGAGACGGTTGCCCGGACAAGCGGCGGCATGGTGGTCAAGGCCGACCGCGAGAAGCCTAGCCCCTATGCGGCGATGCTCGCTGCTAGCAGGGCTGCGCAGCAGGCAATGGAGCGCGGCATAATGGCGCTTCACATTAAGGTTCGTGCACCCGGAGGCCACGGCCCCAAGACGCCTGGGCCGGGTGCACAGGCGGCGATACGTGCCCTGGCAAGAGCGGGCTTCATCATAGGCCGCATAGAGGATGCTACGCCGATACCCCACGACACGACCAGGAGGCCTGGCGGCCGCCGCGGCCGCCGCGTCTAAGGGCAGCCGAGCGGTCTTTCCCCCGGGGCGGCTGACATCTGCCGGCACGCCCCGCTCCCTGTCTGGGCATGCTTCCCCGTCCTTAGGGGTGGCTCGCTGCGCTCCCTGCGGGCTGTCTTTTTAGACGGCTGAGCCGCTGTTGTGGCTTTGTTCTCCAGGGTGGCTAGGTGTTGGCCGCTATGAGGGTCTGCTTGCTTGAGGAGTCACGTGAGCGTCTGCGTGCCCTCGTTGAGGGTGCTCCTCTTCCTCTCGTGAACGCGCTTAGACGTGCAGCCTATACCGACGTCCCGGTAATGGCTATAGACTATGTAGAGGTTTTCGAGAACAACACGGTACTGTACGACGAGATTATCGCCCATAGGCTTGGCCTCCTCCCCTTGACTAGCGAGGAGGCGCTCGAGAAGTACAAGCGGCCCGAGGAGTGTGCGGAGGCGGAGCTGGGCGACCCCGACTGCTACGCGGTTCTCCGCCTCGAAGTGGAGACTGGCGCCAACGAGGAGCGGATGGTGTACAGCGGGGACCTTGAGCCTCAGGATCCGGATGTGAGGCCGGTCTACCCTAACATGCCGATAGTGCTTATGGCTCCGGAGCAGAGGCTCCGTATGCAGGCCTACGCCAGGCTAGGCTATGGGAAGGAACATGCCAAGTGGATGCCGGTCAGTGTGGCTGCTCACCGCTATCTACCTATAGTCGAGTTTGATGTAGAGAAGATGAGTGAGGAGTGCATGTCATGCATTGAGTCGGCTTACCCGTGGCTTGCCGAGCGCCTAAGGAGCATGGGGAGGGGGCGCCTGGAGCTTCTCGAGGACATGAATAGCTCGGCTCTCTACTGGTGCGCGAGGAAGAAGTGTAGGGAGGGCTTAAGGCTAAGGTTTGACGAGGGCAGGTTCATAGTGAAGATAGAGTCTACTGGCGCGCTGCCGGCGCGGAGGATAGTTGTTGAGGCGCTCCGGGCGGTTGCTAGGAAGGCTGAAAACCTCCTAGCCGAGCTGGAGGGGCTGCGTCGGGAGTAGACAGCGGGCGCTGCTGTGTAGAGATGTGGGGTGACCTCCGGGATGCAGACCACTAAGAGGGTCATATCGACCAATATAGTTGTGCGGAAGACCATTAGGGAGCTGAGGAAGGCCGCTAACCAGAACAACGCAGCCATATGGGACTATGTCGCCGAGCTCATAGAGCGGCCCCGGAGGCTGCGCTTCGCGGTCAACGTCAGCAAGATAAACAGGTACACGAAGCCCGGCGAGGTCGTCGTTGTGCCGGGTAAGGTGCTAGGCGCCGGGAGGCTTGACCACCCTGTCACGGTTGCGGCGCTTGGCTTCAGCGAGCAGGCGGTAGAGAAGATACGTGCAGCCGGAGGCCGTGTGCTGCACATACTTCAGCTTATCCGCGAGAATCCCCGTGGCAGTGGGGTCAGGATTATCATATAAAGCTCGGGTCTCGCCCCGCCGCGTTGTCTAGGGGTGCATGCTGATGGCCGCGGTTCGTGTCGCAGCCCCTAAGCCGCCTGAGAGGGTTCTCTACGTTGACGCTACCGACCAGATACTTGGGAGGATGGCTGCCGAGGTCGCAAAGAGGCTACTTGAGGGCTACAGGGTGTACATTGTTAACGCGGAGAAGGCTGTTGTCAGCGGCGAGCCCCTGCGTGTGATAAAGAGTTACCAGATATGGCTGCAGCTCCACGTCCATGTGAACCCCTACAAGTGGGCCCCTCATCGTCCCCGCACGCCGACGATGATGGTGAAGAAGGCTGTGCTGGGGATGCTGCCGAGGAGTAAACAGAAGGGCCGCGAGGCGGCCCGCCGCCTCCGTGTATACATAGGTGTGCCCCATGAGCTTGAGGGTAAACAGTTCGTCCGCTTCAAATTCGCTGACGCGTCGAGGCTGGGTCACAAGTTTATACGTGTAGGTGAGATCGCGAGGCAGCTTGGCTGGAAAGGGGTGAGGAGTAGGCCATGAGCGCGGCGGAGCAAGCGGGCGGTCAGCAGGCTCAGACGCCGCGCGTGCTGGGCGCCTACGTCCAGGCTGAGAAGCCTGTGAGGATAGTGATAGCTACGGGTAAGAGGAAGACAAGCATAGCTAGGGCTGTTCTGAAGCCTGGCAAGGGCCGCATATGGGTTAACGGCGTCCCAGTCGAGCTCTGGCCGATAGAGATGGCCAGGATAAAGATGATGGAGCCGATACTGATAACTGGCGAGGACATAATAAGGGACATTGATATACGGGTCACAGTCCGCGGTGGCGGCTACATGAGCCAGGCGGATGCCGTCCGGATGGCTATAGCTAGGGGCCTCGTGGCCTACACGGGCAGCGAGGAGCTCAAGAAGATATTCGAGGAGTACGATAGGTCGATGCTGGCGGGCGACCCGAGGAGGACTGAGCCCGAGAAGCCCATGAGGCGCAGTGCTAGGCGCCGCTGGCAGAAGAGCTACCGCTAGCCCCCTCTGGCACACGGGGCTCGGCCCATAGGGCGCCACTCACAGTTTCGGGCGCGAACGGCTCCTGGGCCCGCCTAGAGAGGCGTAGAGCCTAGGTTTCCCCAACACTAAGCTCTCCCGCATCCTCTCTTGATGGAGGTGTAGTTGGAACATGATAATACCCATAAGGTGTATGACTTGTGGTGCTCCTCTTGCCCAGTATTGGGAGGAGTTCCGTCGACGTGTTGAGGCTGGCGAGGACCCCGAGAAGGTGCTTGATGATCTCGGCGTGAAGAGGTATTGTTGCCGGAGGACGCTGCTGGCGCACGTGCCGGCTATCTACGAGGTTAGGCATTTCCGGCGTATACTGTAGTGTTGCCCTCCGTGTGGCCCGGAGGGGTGTCCATTCTCCTTTTCTTGCCGGGAGGGCTGGCTCGGCTAGAGTAAGGGTGCCGGGTTCCTTAAAACCCCGGCTAGAGGCTGCTTGCCGGTGCCTGGGGGTTGGTTGCGGTGAGCGAGTACGGCAGGCAGAAGGTTGAGATTGGCGGCCGCGAGGTCGAGCTGCTGGTTCCTCTAGAGAAGTATCTCTCGGCTGGCATGCACATAGGTACGCACATCTGTACTGCCTACATGAGGCGGTTCGTGTACCGTGTCCGCTCCGACGGCCTCTATATACTCGACATACGGAAGACCGACGAGAGGCTCCGTGTTGCCGCGAAGTTCCTCTCCAGGTTTGAGCCCTCGAAGATAGCGGCTGTGGCTGTGAGGCAGTACGGCCAGAAGCCTGTGCAGAAGTTCTGCACCTACCTTGGCTGCAAGGCGCTGACTGGCAGGATACTCCCTGGAACCTTCACAAACCCGAGCCTGGAGTGGTACATAGAGCCCGACGTGATAGTCGTTACCGACCCGCGTGCCGACAGCCAGGCCATAGACGAGGCCGGCCGGATGGGTATACCCGTGGTCGCACTGGCGGACACGGACAACAGGATAGAGAACATCGACCTCGTGATACCTGTCAACAATAAGGGCAGGAGGAGCCTGGCGCTAACCTACTGGATACTGACGAGGGAGATACTCCGCCTACAGGGCAAGCTGGGCCCTGACCAGGACCTCCCAGAGCCGCCTGAGGCGTTCGAGTACCGGGCCCGGAGGCGCCGCTAACGGGGCCAAACGCAGCCAGCACCCCGTGCTGCCTCCCCCGGTGCGCGGAGCGCCGGACGCCCCTCGCCCAATCTTGTTGTAAGGTTCTACGCTAACCAGGCTCACCCCCAGGGCTCTTTCCCGGGGGTGATCACCTCCGCGGTGCGGGGCTCGCTGCGGCCTTGGAGACGTATCTTGCAGGGAGGATCATTGAGGGTCGGAGGCTGCCCATAGCTGCTGGCCTGTTCTATGAGGCTAGGGCGGAGAAGCTGAAGGCACAGATGGAGTGGGCCACGAGGCACCCCCTGGGGCCTGGGAATGTTGAGCCGCGTGGGGATGTCGTGGCTGTTGTCTCGCCGCATGGTGGGTACTTCTACGCGGGCCCCCTCTATGCCTGGGCGTTTAGCGTGATCCCAGGCAGCTGGGATACCGTGGTCGTGGTTGGGCCTAACCATACAGGGGTGGGTCCTGCGGTTTCGGTGTATCCGCGGGGATCCTGGGTTACCCCCTTGGGCGAGGTCCTTGTTGACGAGGAGTTCTCCTCGAGGCTCGCCTCCCGGGCTGGGGCGGTGCTAGACTACGTGGCGCATCTATATGAGCATAGTGTTGAGGTTGTTCTGCCGTGGCTCCAGCACCGCCTAGAGCAAGGATGGCGCCTTGTGGCTGTTTCCCTTTTTGAGCAGGAGCCTTCCACTGTGGCTAGGCTGGCTGGGGCTGTCCTAAGTGTTGCCGAGGAGCTCGGCAGGAGGACGCTGGTGGTTGCCTCCGCTAATCTCTCCGCCTACCTCGGCTACGAGGAGGCGCGGCAGAAGGACCAGCTACTGGTGGAGAGGCTTGTCTCTGGCCGCCTCGGTGACGTCTACCGTACTGTTGTGGATGAGCGTATCCCTACGTGCAGCGCCGGAGTGCTGGAGTTCTTTGCAGAGTATGCTAGGCTGCGTGGCGCCGGAGTAGAGGTTCTTCGGTACGCGACGAGCGGCGACGTGTCGGGCGAGAAGGAGGTTGTGACAGGGTACCTCGCGGCTGCCGCGGCCATGGGCGGGCGAGGATAGCGGCGGTGAGGTGTTGAACAGGTGACCCTCCGGGCCTACCGCCTGGCTCTCCCCCTCTTCGGGGTCCCCGTCCTTGGGAAGGTGAACCCCTACCTGGTCGTGGTCACCGCCGAGCCCCTTGTGCAGGTAGAGCTAGAGCTCGAGGAGGCTGAGAAGCCCCGTGCCAGCGTGGAGGGCGCCCGCCTCGGGTGGCGTTTCGAGCTTGCGGTGAAGTCGTTCGTCGATACTCTCTCCTCCAGGCTGGAGCAGCCCCTGGCGGTGCGGGCTAGGGTTAAGGTGCCGGGTGTAGAGTACCCGCCTGCGGCCAGCGTCTATGCCGCCCTGAGCCTGGCCATAGTAGAGGCGGTCGCCGAGGCCGGGGGCTACGAGCTCAGCAGGGAGGAGCTCCTCCAGGCCGCGTCGAGCATAGACCAGGATGCCGCGGTCTGGCTAGACTATCTTGACGGCCTCCGTGCGGCCATACTGCGCGGGGAGAGCATCGTCTACCGCAGCGGGGAGGAGCCGGTTCCCGTGGGCCACGGTGGCCGTGTAGAGCTTGAGCTGGTGGGTGAGCAGGATATAGGCGAGGATATCTCGCCGAGGCTCAGCGACCCGCTGCTAGTCGCAGCGGCGCGGCTCACCGGGACGGCGGTGCTGGAGGCAGTCTCGGCCCTCCAGAGCGGAGAGGCCAGCCTCGGGGACCTCTTCCCTCTCGTCGCACGAGTGGAGGACGGTCTCTTCTACGCGCTCTACGGCGCTGAGCCCGCGGGCGAGGGCTGCAAGCTGACGCCGTCTCTGCAGAGGGTGTACGGGGTATGCATGGCCGGGAAGGGCCTGGGAGAGAGAGTAGGGTTCTCTCTGTAAAGCTAGGCGGCAGCGTGATAACAGACAAGGAGAAGCCGTTCACGCTACGCCTCGGCCTCGTCGAGCAGGTTGCCGGGGCGCTCGCAGAGGCGGCCGAGGCGACTGGGAGCAGGTACATGATAGTACTTGGCGGCGGCAGCTATGGCCATGTGGCTGCACATGAGCTGCGCAGGGGCTCCGCGCCCGTACCCGAGGCCCTTTCAGCGATAACAGCCGCTATGCTGGAGCTGGCGCAGGCTGTCGCCGACGTGCTGTCCATGAAGGGTCTGCGGCCGGTCCTCTACCCGCCTCACGCCTTCTGCCAGCCTCGTGGCCTCCGGCCGGGCTGCGCCTGGAGACATGTCCTAGAGGCCTTCCATGCCGGAGCTACGCCGGTGCTATACGGCGATGCATATCCCTGCAGCAGCGGCTGGTGCATAGTCTCCGGCGACGAGCTAGCAGTAGAGGCTGCCTGCGCCATCGGCGCTAGCCACGTCCTCTACGTCAGCGACGTGGACGGCATATACGGGGTGGGAGGCAAGCTTCTTGAAAGGGTAACCCTGAATGATGTAGCGAGGCTCGCCAGCCTATCCTCCAGGCAGAGCGGCTATGACGTCACTGGTGGGCTCGCGAGGAAGATAGAGGCTCTCCGCGAGAACTGGTGCAGCACGCTCAGAGGCGTCTGGGTGGTCAACGGGCTCTTCCCCGAGAGAGTAAAGGCCCTCATCATGGGGGAGCGTGTACCGGCGACGCTGGTCCTCCCCTAGAGTAGGTCTTCTCTAGCGGTACGGGCTCTAGGATAGAGATTAGTTCAGGAGGGTTTACCCACCTACGCTTAGCGGCTACGAGGTGGGGTACGTGGCTACACCGCCGCGGAAGCTTGACCACATAAGGATAGCCGTTGACAGCCCCGTGGAGCATAGCGCCGGGACGCTGCTTGACAAGGTCGTTCTCCGCCATCTTGCGGTACCGGAGCTCTCTCTCGAGGATGTTGACACATCAACGGTGTTCCTGAGCAAGAAGCTCTCGGCGCCAGTAATGGTTACTGGTATGACTGGCGGGCACGAGGTGGCCGCCAGGATAAACTGTGCCATAGCGGAGGCGGTGGCGGAGACAGGGCTCGCAATGGGCGTGGGTAGCCAGAGGGCTGCGATAGAGCACCCGGAGCTGGCCCGCACATTCAAGGTAGCACGTGACTGTGGCGGTGACATCCCTCTCGTCGCGAACCTTGGTGCACCGCAGCTAGTCAAGGGCTATGGAGTCGAGGAGGCCGTGAAGGCGGTCGAGATGATAGAGGCTGACGCACTGGCGATACACTTGAACGCTGCCCAGGAGGCGTTCCAGCCAGAGGGGGACACGAACTTCCACGGCGTCCTGGACGCGTTGGCGAAGCTCGCCGAGAAACTCCCTGTCCCCCTGATAGTCAAAGAGACCGGCCACGGCATAGGCATGGAGGCTGCCCGAATGCTCCGGGCAAGAGGAGTAAGGTTCCTAGACGTCTCGGGCGCAGGCGGCACAAGCTGGGTCCTCGTCGAGAAGTACCGTGCAGAGGCAGCGGGCGAGACTGAGCTGGCGGCGGCTGCGCAAACGTTCCGCGACTGGGGTATACCTACTGCCCAGGCAATAGTTGAAGCCAGGTGGGCTGCGCCCGACGCCTGCATAATAGCCAGTGGCGGCGTCAGGACGGGGCTTGACGCGGCCCGCGCGGTGGCACTCGGCGCAGACAT